>JAGQOY010000053.1 GCA_020427005.1 Planctomycetales bacterium | reverse complement strand
GCAAACTTCTGGGCCTTTGCAAACTCTGCGGAAAGGTTCTCGACCTATTCGCGGCTACCGCTACACTTAGATGAAGGCTTTTCTAGTTGCAAAAACCTACGTCCGTCGAGTTTCAAAAACTCCCGTCGCTAAGACACTCGATCACTCTCTTTCCAGCTCATGTTTTAGCTCCATTTGGAACTAATCCATAAATCTTGTTGAGTGTTTCCCATGTCCCCGGTCTGTACACGCAGGTGCGGTCGAGAAGGGCAATCCCTCGCTTTCCCATCGGAGATTGAATTGCCCACCCTTCTCCTCACATAACATTATTGGGCCAATCGGGCAGAATCCCAATAGTCTGCTATGTGCACCGTTAACAAGATCCGCTATAGCAAAACCAGGATTACCCGCATGCCTCCGGTACTTTCATTGCTAGCTATTTCGACCGTTGTCATGCGCGACAAACTTTGATCGATATTGATCTACAGGCTATCGCATGGTGTTGCTAGCAAGGCAAATGCATGCATTTGAGCGGACAATCGATACGACCAAAAAAGTTTATGTTGGCGGAATAATCCGAATTTTTTAACAGGAACTGCCGAAATACAACATTGACGTGTAATGATTGGCGTGAGTTAACCCCAATTGATAGCCTTATGGGCCTAGATTTTGGATCCCTAACACATGTAGATCAACTCGTCACGGCCGGCCAAAAGGCTAGCCGGGAAGGCAGTCTTGATTCGGTGGTTGTCAAAGTCTACGGACCGTCAATTTACCGACACGTGGTTTCGAACTGACTCGTCAGTGAATGCGAAGTCGAGCCAGCGAACCAAGGCTGCTTTGTTGTGGCAAGGCGCATGGAATGCCTGGGCCATGCAGAAAAATTTTTTCGGGTCATAGCGCCGGGCATCCGGTTGGTCACCATCGCGAAAAAGGAGAGTCGCGTTGAGTCAGGAAAATAGAAATCAGAAGCGACGTTGGCTAAAACAGATCTTGGACATGCGCCTGCTGGGAGCCACATGGATTGCCCCCGCAGTCCTGTCACCAGCGTTACTGTGTGCTGGTTTGCTAGACTCTGCGAGAGGCCAAGCTCCAGCCAACACCTCTGCCAGTCAAACGATAACCGATGTGCATGTCACTTCGCAATTCGTTTCAGGCTGGTTGGATCACTGCAAGTCGCAAGCCACGGCTGGCGACTTAGACGGTGCTACAAGCTCATTTGCTCAGGCACTGAGAGCCTTCCGACAGCTAGGGACATCGGACAAACAAGTTGAGGCCCGCATGGGCGAAATGGATGTCCAGCTTCGAGGCCTAGGCGTCAAGAAAGAGCACGTGGTGGCGGCCCTAAATGGCCTACCTGCCATGACGGCGGCACCGGTGGTGCGAGCGGCTGTTCCTGTGGCCACCGCCGCTCCCGAGTTCAGCAATGTTAATCCACTTGATCGCCGCGATCAGGCAGCAGCGCTTGCACAGCGTGCCATGGATGCTCTAAAGGCAGGGAATCGACTTGAAGCTGAGCAGTTGGTTGCTCAAGTTGAAGCCTTGGGAGTTCCCGATGAATGGATGTTGGCAAATCAGATTACTGCACGCCAAGCTCGTGCACAACTCGGTGCACCATCAACCGCTTCGAATAGCAATGTTCGTACGGCAGCAGCAGACTTACCACCCATCGGTACGCCTGTATCCTCATCGATTTTCTTTCCTGGCACGGATGCCACGCAGAATCAGCCAGCTAGTAACGAAATTCAGTTGGTCCAGTCGAGTTCGGTTGGAAACCTGAGTGGAGAAGAGCTCTATCGAACGGGTGTTCGGCTGCTTGGGGAAGGAAAACGCAACGAAGCATTTGACACGTTCCTTCAAGCTTGGCGATTCAATGGCGAAATGGATCCTGCCATTCGAGCCCAGTTGAAGGACAAGCTGCAAGCTCTTCAGCCCATTGCATCTTCTGCCGGTGGGGAAGAGGTAAACGGACTACCAGTCAACAGTGCTACCGAACAAGAACTCCTGATGCGCCAACGCATGATGAGTGAAATCACAAGTGAGATAGCAGCCGCTGAAGCTAATCGCGATGCAGAACCGCTTGTTGTCGCTGAACGACTACAAACCTTGCGCACACGGGTATCGCAAGCCGCTTTAGACGCAAACGCTCGCAAGCAAATGTTGACGATTGTAGATCGCCAGATCTCTGCACATCAGGTCTACATGTCCCAAAACAAAGCTACGATCGACCAAAACATCCACAATCAACAGGTATTGGAGCAACGCGCTCTAAACCAAGAAGAACAATACAAGATTAACCAGCAGATCGCTTCGCTAGTCGAAACGTACAATGACTTGATGGACAAGGGTAGCTTCGCCGAAGCTGAAGTTATTGCCAAGCAAGTCGGTACGTTGGATCGAGATTCCACAATCGCTCGCTTGCTGATTGCTAACTCACGAAATGCCAAGCGAATCGAAGAATACGAGCAGACTCGCAACCAGCGAGAAGACCTGTGGGTGGATGCAATGAATGACGTCGATCGGGCCAACATGCCGATGACCGACGCAGCCCCATATTTGTTCCCGGAATCCAAGAAGTGGGAACAACTCACGCGAGATCGCGCAAAATATGCTGAAGATGGTATGAGTGGTATGTCCCCTGCCGAAGTTCGGAACTGGGAATTGCTCAAACAGCCTGTTCTCGTTGATTTCAAAGAACGCCCACTGGCAGAAGTCATCAAAATCTTGAGCGATATGTCCGGTGTGATGATGCACATCGATGAAGCAGGCATCGCACTTGAAGGCTTTAACTCCGAGATGCCAGTCAGCCTAAGTCTGCCGTCGCAAATATCCCTGCGTACTGCTTTGACACTGATCCTGCATTCGCACAACCTGGATTTTCAACCACAAGAAGAATTGTTGGTTATCACCAGCGCCCGCAATTCGTCACGCTCAAACATCCAGCGTACGTACAACGTGAAGGATCTAGTACTGCCGATTCCGAATTTCATCAACGACTACGATTCAGGAATGGCTGGAGCGATCAAGAATGCCTATGAAACCATGGGACGGGGTCTAGTGGCCCGAACCACCGGTGGGCCAGGCATGAGTGGGACAGCGAATTTGGCTGGCGTATCCATGGACCCCAATGCTCCGGTATTGGGCCAGTTGAACAACGGCGTGCCCAATATGGGCAATCTCATGGGTATGGGAATCTTGAATAACGCTTTTGGCAATAATCCACCAACATATGGCAGTGGTTTCGGTGGTGCACCAATGTCCATGGGGCCAGGCGGAGCAATTGGCGGAGGTGCCGCCATGGCCGACTTCGCTACCCTCATGACATTGATTCAAACTACAATCGAACCGGATTCTTGGTTAATGAACGGTGGTAACAGTACCATCATGGAGTTTCCAAGTAACTTATCGATAGTGGTAAACGCTCCTCAAACAACGCACGAAGCGATCAAGGAGTTGCTAGAGGCTTTGCGAAGCCAACAAGATACGCAGGTAACTATCGAAGTCAAATTCATCACTCTCAACGATAACTTCTTCGAGCGTATGGGAGTTGACTTCGACATGCGAGTTGATGACAACGTGAGTCGCTTGCCTGCCGAGGATCAAGGTCCTAGTACAACCATCGGCCTTAGCGCCGCCTCCAGCCTGTTCGGTACAACTCCGTTTTCTCCGACGGCGGACTTAGACGTAACCTTTTCACAAGATAGCTTCTCATCGGCTACGCCTCCCTTCGGAAACTTCATTTCGGCGGCTGGCGGAAGCATCGGATTTGCTATCCTGAGCGATCTGGAAATGTTCTTCTTTATGAACGCCGCCCAAGGCGATCAACGAACGAATATTCTCCAGGCTCCACGTGTAACGATGTACGACGGGCAGTTTGCAGGGATCACCGATAATACGTCGCGACCATTCGTAACGGGGCTAATTCCAGTTGTGGGCGACTTTGCTGTCGCACAACAACCTGTGATCGTCGTTCTCAACGAAGGTACTACGCTGAATGTTCAAGCCACAGTATCGCCTGACAAACGGTTCGTACGCCTAACGCTCAATCCGACTTTCACTCAGATCGACCGAGTAGACACCTTTACCTTCGAAGGGTCTAGCACGACACGTTCTGGCACGAACATTTTGGATGCTGACGGCAATCCAACCGGTAACAATGATAACACGGAAACGATTACCGCTGGCTCGACAGTCCAACAGCCAAGTTTGGCGACAACTAGTGTGACAACAACTGTGAACGTACCTGACGGCGGAACGATTCTACTAGGCGGTATCAAACGAATGCGTGAAGGACGCGTAGAACGCGGTGTTCCTTTGCTAAGCAAAATCCCGTACCTCAACCGTCTCTTCAAGAACACCGCAATCGGCCGTGAAACCAGCACTTTGATGTTGACTGTCACGCCCCGAATCATCCTACAAGAGGAAGAAGAAGAGAAGTACGGTACAACTCCATAGTGTTACCTTGCTAACTTGAAACAATCTTCAGAGGCTTATCTGCAACCGGATAAGCCTCTTTTTTTTGCTTACGCAGCCCGTTGCATGCTACGCTACCGAGGGAGTTGCGAATAGGCCGTATATCGTATAATGGATCCGCCTACTCAATGAGGCCGAGGCAAAGTTCTCGGAGGGCTTGGAGTCGACCGATGAATTCAGGGTATTCCTAAGGCTGTCAACCCAATGGAGTTTGATGATTCCAGTGCAACGATGATGATTTTAATGTCGAAGTGAAATTGGCGACTTGGTGTTTTGTTATGTTCCTTGGTACAAGCTTATGAAGTCTATTGAACTACTCCTTGAACCGATTCGTCATTCGCCTTTGTTGCCGGTAGTAATTGAACGTTTGCAAGCGCAAATTGCGGCAGAGCAATGCAGACGCGAGCAATTTTACCTCGATATGACCCCGGATCAGAAAGTTGAATTCATTGACGGAGAAGTTGTCTTGCACTCACCCGCTCGTAACCGACACCTTGAAGTCACCATGATGATCGCCAAGCTGGTAGACACTTATGCGGCATTACATCAGTTAGGCGTGGTCCGCGTTGAGAAGTGCCTGTGTACATTTCCTCGCAATGATTACGAACCGGACATTGTTTTTTTTGGAAAAGCTAAGGCCGCCACACTGACATCAGAAACGCTCAAGTTTCCGATCCCCGATTTTGTCGTCGAAATCCTGTCCGAATCCACTCGGCAGAACGATCGCGGCGTCAAGTTCGAAGACTACGCTGCCAACGAAGTTATAGAATACTGGATCGTCGATGCCGATAACTCGACCGTCGAACAATACTTACTCCGTGATGGCCTGTACGAACTTCGCGTCAAATCCTCGACTGGAACTCTGACTAGCCAAGTCCTTAGTGGGCTAACCATCGATGTTGAATCCATGTTCAACCAACAAAGCAACTTGACCGCGATGCGCGAGTTACTGTCCAAGTAGAATACCATCCTGCGACAGTCTAGCCTCTTAGTAGTTTGGAAAGGCTAAGATGAGGCTGAGGCCACCTCAAACCTCATCCATCGACTGAGTGCGATCGATTGATCAAACATGACAACTTTATTCGCGATGCTTTGGATTCGGACGCTGAGAAAGCCAGAGCTAAACTCCTTGATTAATGATGTGAAGCATGGCGACGCGGAAGCTATCGCCAAAGCAGTTGAGTTTGTGGTTGCAGAGAGCTTGGGACTCTGGCACAACCGGGCTCGCGCAAAAATCTGTAGATACTTCAAAAACCATCCGCCTGCACCAGACGAGTGTAGACGCATGGTAGATGCCATAGTAGAACGCTTGACGAAAGGGCAATTTTATCAACAGTTCAAGGATCAACTAACAATGGCAATTCGATTTGCTCCTGATCGAATGGCGGCATCTGCTGCGGTCGCATCTAGTTCTGACAAAGAGTACATTCAAAGATATGCGAACTGGGTCCGACATGCACTTTATACTGTGAAGGCCAATCCGAATGGTTGAAAGCGCTCGAGTGCATCTACCGTTATTTGACAAATGCGGTGGGTTTACCTAGAGTTTGGGGTTATAGGAGAGCGGGACAGGTACAACTTGGGGAAATGATCAATCCCTTTAAGCATTGCAGGTGCTTCCTTTTCACCGCAAATACGCGCACAGTTGATGTATTGCCAGACGAGATCGGGAATACGCATGAACACAAGCTGGAATCGGCAACAACTGTTGCAAGAATACAAGATACACTGTTCGCAGCTGCCGCTAGCTGAGTATGACTCAGATGAATCACATTCGCTTGCGCACGCATTCCTGTTCGAGCGCGAAATCGACATTTCCACGCTAGGTGACGACGAAAGGCAAGCGTTGCTCAACGATATGGAATCCATTTGCGATTCCTGCTGGGCGAACGCATTACCTGAGCATACGCCCAACGAACAAGCCGATGTACTTCCACCGTTCGTGGAACATTCCACAGATCCACTGGGACTGCCGGTGCGTTACCGTGCTCTGCACAAAATCGGAGAAGGGGGGCTGGGACAAATTTGGCGTGTGCTCGACACAAGGTTGAACCGTCAAGTTGCTATTAAAACTCCGCGCGATGAGTTTTCTGGTCATCCGCGTTTGTGGAATCGCTTTTTCCGTGAGGCAGAACTGACTAGTCAGCTTCAGCATCCCGGCATACCACCTACCTATGATGCTGGTCGCCGAAGTAATGGCGTCCCATTCTTTTCCATGAAGTTGATTGAAGGGGAAACGCTTGCGAACTTGCTAAAAAATCCGGCGGCCGACCACAATCGTCATCAATGGCTGAGCCGGTTCGCCAGCTTGGTTCAAACGATTGCGTTTGCACACGATCAGGGCGTCATTCACCGAGACCTCAAGCCGCATAACGTGATGGTGAGTAGATTTGGTGAACTACAGGTTATGGATTGGGGATTAGCTCGCATTCTTCACTCGGGCTCTCTCCACAAACCTGAGCCAATGAACGAGACATCTACTGGATCACTCGAGAATGAACAACCTCAATTATTGAGTGGAGAAAATCTGACAAGCGCAGGAGATGTTCTTGGAACTCCACACTATATGTCGCCGGAGCAAGCTCGTGGAATATCGGACAAAGTGGGCTTTACCAGCGATGTGTTCAGTTTGGGAGCGATGCTATTTGAGATCCTCGCCGGACGTCGATTGTACGAAGGTCTTGCAGATCACGAGTTAATTGCCCAAGTTGCCCTAGGGCCCGCCGGCAGTTTATCCCAAATCGAAGCCCTGGATTGTGATCCGACATTGAAGGACTTGGTGCGTCGTTGCCTTAGCGTGAATCCAGCTGATCGTCCCAGCAATGCGAGCGAAGTTGCAATCGTACTGAGTGGATACTTTGAGGAACGGGACCAACGCTTGCGGCGCGCCGAAGCGGAACAGGTAAAAGCTCATTTGCGAATTGAGGAGGAACGCAAACGACGAAAGATCGCCATGGGATTAGTCGCCGTACTGTTGGCCGGAATTGCCGGTACGGTGTGGGGTTTAGCTCGTGCGAGTTCTGAATGGCAACGAGCCGAACAAAACGCATTAGCTTCAGCAAAAAACGCGCAAACGGCGAGTGCCAATGCTGAAATCGCAAATGAGAAAGCGCAGTTGGCAGAACGCGTAGTCAAGAATTTTTATACGCGCATTGGACAGGAAAAACTGTTTGATACGCCCGGCTTGCAACCGCTCCGACAAGAGCTCTTGGATGAAGCGCTTAAGTTCTATGTCCAGGCAACACGTGAATCTCCCGATGACATTCCTTTGAGGCTTGCTCACGGCGAGTTACTATTAAGTTCGGCCATGGCCACGTTCGCGCGTGGTGAAACTACTCCCGCTCTCAATTTGATGCAACAAGGCACAGAAAAGCTAAATAGCGTGCTTGAGAGCGCGGCCCCGGAAATGCCTTCGCCAGCACGTACAGGCTGGACCCTTGCGGACGAAGCAAGATTTTATTTAGGTAGAGCGCGCTCGTTCGAGGGCACGGCCAGGTTGCGGTTAGGCAATCCGCTCACATGCATTGAGTTGTACAAAGAATCGGAGGCGCTCTATCAGCGGCTTGTCAAGGTTTATCCAAATGACATTCCCCTACAAAGAAACCTGGGGGAAGTGTACAGTGCTTGGGGATTTTTAGTCACGGGATCGCCCAATCCAGAAAACGCTCTTCCGCTACTAAATCAAGCGTTGGCTTTACGACAAACAATCGTTAATACGGAAGGGAGCAACGAATACGATCGACACGATCTCGCACGAACGTATTGGGACATTGGCTATTGTCAGCGACTAATGTCAGCTAATGCAGTTGGCGAAGACTGGGAACAACTGTTGGAAAAGACAATTGACAACTATATGCTTGCTATCGACACCCTAAATCAATTGGTTGAAGAGTATCCTGGCTCCATGATTTTTCAGACGACACAGGGCGAAGTTTACAATACATTGGCTGTAGCTTATTCGCATCGCAACGATCGTGGCGTCATGTCTAGTGAGGAACGAGCAGAAAATAACAGGTTGGCAATCGAGGCACATAAGAAATCGCTCGAAGTTCACTTACGTTTAGTTGCTCAGAACCCGGGTATCGAGCGGATGGAGTTCAATCTTTCACGAACCTACATGAACTACGGCGTAGAATTAAAAGCAGCCGGACAATATGCAGAAGCCATGGATGCGTATTTGAAGTCAGTAGCAATCCGACGAGAAATAGTTAGTCGACGACCCCGAGAAGTTGCTTTTGCAAGTGGGCTTGCGAATTCATTGAGCAACGTTGGCTTGCTTCAATTGGATCATCTTGAGGACGCTGCCTCCGCGATGCAATACTTGAGTGAAGCTGAGGGCATCTATCAAGGTCTGCTAGAACAGACACCAGGTGATCGCAAATTGAAAATGAGCCTTGCTGCCATTTACCTGAATCAGGGCATAGTACATCGGAAGCAGCAGGAATGGGACAGTTCGGCGACATGTATCGAAAGTGCTCTCGAAACCACTGCAGGTGAATCGGATCAGATGCTAACTATTGCAAAGCACGCCGCTCAATTAGCCAGTAGTGCGCAGTTGTCAGAAGCGGAGTCAGCTCCGCGTCTTCTCCAGCGTGGCCTTGAGATACTCGGTCAGCTTGTGGAAGAAGGGCACATCGCAATCGTCGACCTTGACCACCCTGATTTTGACTGCTTGAAGGACTCGCCCGAGTTCAAAGCCTGTCGTGAAAAGTTGACCGCTTCAGTATCAAGCCCCTAAACCCACGAGCCATATTCAGACTCGATTGGAAGCCTGTGTATTACCTAGCATCGCACTAGATTGGCCACAATGTCGTGCGTGGTGGGACGAGTCGAATTAACTTGACACGAATCTGGATCGTTCGCTTACGCGACCTGTAAATACGCTGGCGATGACTTTCAAAATGAGAGTAAGGGTCAATAGGCCAAAAGCCCAGACACCAGCTGTCACTTTCCATTCCACGATACTGGGAGAATACTCAACCACTTCGTGCAACGTCGAAGGAATAAAGCCAGGAATAATTAACCCCATTCCTTTCTCGATCCAAATGCCGGTAATACAGAGGATGCAAGCCAGAATTCGGATCCAACTTCGCTTCATGGACTCTTTCATGAAAAATAAAATCGTGCCGGTGATGTTAAGCGCCATGGCTGCCCAAATCCAAGCGACGAGTCCACTGTGGCCGTGCAATCCGAAGAAAAGATACTTGGCAGACGTGGCGTGTAATCCACCCGTATAAAACAAGGTGAACAACTCGCTGAACAACATGATAAGATTGACGACCATAGAGACTCGAATAATTCGAATCAACGTTTGAGCTGGTCCAGGTGGTGCGCCGTAGCCGCTAGTAATGCGAAGTACTCTCATAACCAAAATAATAAACGCTGGACCGCTGACAAAAGCGGATGCCAGAAATCGCGGCGCCAACAGGGCAGTATTCCAGAAAGGGCGCCCGCCGAGTCCGCAATACAAAAAGGCTGTTACGGTGTGAATGCTAAAGGCCCAGAAAATCGATAGGAACACAAAGGGAATGTACCAAATGGGGCTCGGTTTTCTTCCTAGGTAATGCATGTACAGCAAGTAGCCGACGACATGCAAGTTGATAACCATGTATCCATTCAAGACAATAATGTCCCACGTCAACATGGAAATGGGCCAGTTGAATTTACCAATTCCAGGCAGCATGTGCCAAAATCGATCGGGGCGTCCCAGATCAACTACTACACTTAGAATGCACATGACGATAGCAGCGATGGCAACCCCCTCACCCACAATGACCACCTTATGCATTTCTTCATCGTCATACAGATAGGCAGGAATGACCATCATCACGCCACCGGCCGCTAATCCGACGCAGAAAGTGAAGTTGGCTATGTATAATCCCCAACTCACTTGGTCGGTCATGTTGGTGGCAATCATTCCACCAGCAACTTGACTAGCCCAAGCGTTGGCGCCTACGAGGCTGATGGCGGTAAGGAGGGTCATCCAAGCGTAGAAAGCTAGCGATCCATCAGTCGCCAACCATGCAATGCGAGCCAGAAATCTTGGATAACTCAATAGAGTGGATGGTTGTTGGCGGGTTTGCAATGCGGTCGTGCTCATAAATGCAATCAACAGGCTCGAATCGCGTCCTTAGCTCGAAAAAATGATCACGGTCGAACGTCGGACTATCTGTTTATTGAAAGTAGTAGAAGAAGGCAGGTTTTGTACCGAGTTCTTCTTTT
This sequence comes from Planctomycetales bacterium, assembly GCA_020427005.1. Lineage (GTDB taxonomy): Bacteria > Planctomycetota > Planctomycetia > Pirellulales > Pirellulaceae > Aureliella. The sequence goes on along the minus strand of JAGQOY010000053.1, from coordinate 26,476 downwards.
AGGATGTAGACGCGTTTGTTCTCTAAAATCCACCGAATGTTCGAATTCTTGTCTAGGATATTTCCAAAAACGCGTGCGCCGGTTGGGCATGCCTCCAGGCAAGCTGGCAATTTACCACGTCGGGTGCGGTGCAGACAGAAAGTACACTTTTCAACAACTCCTACTGGACGCACTCGGTTACTCAAGTAACTCTGATCGGGATTGATTTCGTCGGCAGGGATTTCAGGTTTTTTCCAATTGAACCGCCGCGCATGATAGGGGCAGGCGGCTTCACAATAGCGACATCCGATGCACCAATTGTAATCCACGACAACAATACCATCCTCTTCCTTCCAAGTCGCTTTGACTGGGCACGCATTCACACATGGGGGCGCATCACACTGCTGGCACTGCACGGGTAAATAGAACTTCCCGTCTTTGGGAACAGTACCGCTATAGGTCGTCGAGCCTTGCTCCAAATCCATGGTGCCTTGGGGCATTTCAATCACGCGAATGTACGATTGGTTAGTACTGCGATCATGATTGTTTTCTCGATGGCATGCTTCTACACATTTTCCGTTACCGTTGCAGACGCTGAGGTTAATTGCATAAACGAATTTCGTTCCAGGAATAGGTCGGTCGTCAGCAATTTGAACATCCGCTCCGTAATTTTCTTTAGTCTCAGCTTCAAGCCGAGCAATTACATCGACCTTGTCTTCGGCTGACAATTCCGTGTAATGCTGCTGTAGAAAGGCCGCCGGAGAGGTGTACTGAGTAGCGTTGCGTAGGGGAGAAACTGCGGCCACAAATGCCGATGCACCCAAGGTGGCAAAACCACCTTTAACGATCGCGCGTCGAGTCACATTCTCAGCGATGGGCAACGATTGCTTGTTTTGAGACTCAGGGGTGGGTGGCATGCTCGTCCTTCAAATCAAGGAAGCGGTCGTGCGGTTTGAAGCCTACAATCATTTTCGGGTATCGCGGTGCGTGAGGCGCATGGCAATCGATACAGTTATTTTTCAGTTGCGGTCCTCGGGAAAGATCCCAGAATCCGTTCATACCGCCGTGCGCACCGTGAGCGAAGGCTTCAGCAATTTTCCCGTGACATTGGGAACATAGCGAGATTACATTTCGAAACTCGATTCTGGACCCATCTGCGCCTCGTAACGCCCCCATATCTTGCGGATTATGGCAAGCATAACACGCAAGCTGCCCGTGACTGACCTTCAAACCCTGATGGAATTGATCGAGCGCGACATCCGACTTATTGCTGAAATCGGGTTCACGCAAACTATGACAGGTGGAACAAGCTATTTTGGCTTCAGCCGTATCGGAATCAGGCACCTTGAGCTCGATCATCGGTGGCCCATCGGGTTGATGAATCTCGATGGCAAATTTTGCTGGGCTCGCCTCTGCGGATAACGGCGTTGGATTGGAAGGCTGTCCCGGTGTCGCCTCCAATTCACTGTTAAGTGTTGCGAACTGCATTTCCGTATCACCATTGTTTGAATTCATCAGGGTGATAGTGGAAAGCAGTGTACAAACGGTCAGAAGTACAAAGATGTGCGTGAATCGCATCGTGCGTGCCGACTCGAGTAGAAATGCAATGACAATCGCCCTAATATACATACTCGAGCTAAATTTTGGAGTATCAAATTTCACGCTCCAGGGCAAGCGATTGCATGAAGCTGGTCAAACAGAACGCGTTTGGGTTGCAAATCTCAGAAGTAAAAGCAAGTACACGCTGCTTTACCTAGGACGAAAAGTTTTTGACTTGATATCAGCTCTGACAATGGTAGTTGGTGCGACATTGTGTCCGCTCTATGCGGCTTTGCGTGGGAAAGTACTGGGTGAATGGCGTGAATGATAAAGGAAAAGGGCGATGGCTAAATCGACGCGACCTGCTTCGAGGTAGGTTGTGGAAAGCACGCATGGAATTGCCACTGATCCGAAGATACCCCGTAGCAAGAAGTACGGATGAAACCGATCCGAGCGCGGAGGACCTCGGGAATCGAACAATTGCAGGCATTTCTATTGATCCGGTTCCTTCACTGGAGATAAAGACGTCGCGTCCCACTGCCGTTCCAATTTTTCGGCCGCCCGGAGCGATTGAAGAGAAGCAGTTTTTGAGAGGCTGCACGCAGTGCAACGAGTGTGCGAAGGCCTGTCCCCATAGCGCGATCCGACCGCTAGACGATCGTTGGGGACCTTTGGCCGGTACACCGACCATACAAGCCGACCTGTCGGCATGTCAGATGTGCTCAGATTATCCATGCATCACTGCTTGTGAACCGAAAGTCTTGAGTCGCGAGATACCGGTAGTGATGGGTACCGCGGTGATTACCGAGCACTTGTGTCTAGCCTATCATGGTTCGATTTGTAGTGCGTGTCGAGAACGGTGCCCAGTTGCTAACGCTATTGAAGTAACGTCGGGCAAGCCCAAAATAAACGAAGATGTATGCACAGGCTGCGGAGTTTGTCGCTTCGTTTGTCCCGCACCCGAGAATGCTGTTTTGTTGATGCCAACTTTTCACCGACCTACTCCATTACCATCATGAACGAAAACGAGTCTATTCCGGAAATTCTACAAGCGGAATGGTCGCAAGACCAAGTATTGGCTCTGTTTGCCGACTTGTCGCAGGGCGCCGAAATAGAACATGTGCAATTGCGCACTCCTTCGGCGGATCAGACGATCAGTCTAGCCGAGGCACAATCGTTGTTTGTCCAGGGATGCGCGACAGCTATCCAAGTACGCTACATGTTCGAAGGCGAGATGTGGTGCGATACAATACTACCGGGGGAACCAACGACGAAGATTATTCGCACGAAACTACCAAATCACAGCTGAGGACTGAATGCAAGTTGCTCCAACGTTGCTGAGGTAGCATGACACTGAAGGCAGTTCTCGCGCCAGCGATGCGTAACCTCCAAACCGGGCCACCCCGTGCCGCCATGACAGGACAGACAACGATCACGCATCCAGGTTGCGTGAGGTATTACTGGCGGGGCGCCCCCGTAGGCTCTTGGCCCAGACACGGGTGCCGGGAGACCGACAAATGCATTGTCGATTACCTCCGTTGGTTCGCTGAAGATCGAAGGTGGAGGTGACGCGTGGCATTGAATGCAATGAGAGAGTCGTCCATGAGGCATGGGATTGGCAACTCGATTTCCCACGATTGCTCCATCCCCATGACACGTGAAGCAAGCTTCATCGTTGGTGCGTTCGACAACGTGAGGAATAATGGGTGGAGCGCCATTATATGCTCGGCGTAAGCTGCGGGCGGCAAGTGACTTGAGTTTGTCTGTTTCGTTAGGCCGAATTTCTGCCGTGTGAGGATTGTGGCAAGTAACACAGCGCGTAAAGTCTGTTTGAGAGGGAAAACTTTGCAACAAGGGCAGGGGGTGTTTCAAATCGGCTAACTCAGTGCGTCGCATGGAAGCGTAGTTGGTTGCCGGAATAGCCTCTTGGTCTACCTCTGATGCGCGGCTGTATTCCGACATATCATTTGGTTGCTCCTCCGAGTGTAGTGCCCGCGCCCCCAACTCAGGCTTCGGAGGTCCGACACCTTCGGTGATTCCGAGAATAAACCCGCCGAAGGCCAGCATGATGACGCCGAGCAGAAATACTGCAGCCAATCGACCAGAAAGAAACTGATTATTCTCATTCACTGTTTAGCCCCTTGGTTGGTGCGACGGTGAATTCGAACAGCGCATTTTTTGAAATCGGGTTGTTTGGAGAATGGGTCGACAGCACCCAACGTCACCAAGTTGATCAACCGCGTTTCGTCGAAAAAAGGCACAAAGACTGTTCCACGCGGTGGAACTCCTCTTCCACCAATCCAAACGGGCAAGTCAATCGAGCCACGTCGTGACTCGATTGTTACCATATCTCCCTGCCGGAGATTCAGAATATCGGCATCTTCAGGATGCATCTCGACATAACTTGCAGGCATAGCACGGTTTAACTGTGGAATCCGCCTTGTCATAGAACCTGTGTGCCATTGTTCCAGCACGCGCCCAGTTGACAGCCAAAGCGGATATTCATCATCGGGAATTTCGGCAGGCGGGGCGTACTCATGAAACCAGATTTGAGCTCGACCATCACCGGTTGTGGAGTGATAAAAATCAATCTGCTTTCCAGAGGCCACGAAGGGATCATCGTTCTCACAAAATCGAAATCTTGTTTCGCGCCACGTTCCGTCGGGTTGCTCCACCACCGGCCAACGCAGGCCGCGAGCGTTGACATACTCGTCATAAGGGGCCAGATTTTTGTGTTTGAGGGTAGAGAAGCGGCGATACTCTTCGAAAAGTGCTTTGTCCACGTTGACTTTGTAGTACTGTTCCCACTGCCAAACAGGGACTTCATTCCCCTGTTCATCTTCCATATGAAAGATGAACTTGCCGTTCTTGTCCTTCATACCTGGATGGCCTAGCTCCATCAGCCGGTGTGCGAGCGCGATAGTCATCCAGCAGTCGTCGCGCGCTTGGCCGGGTGGATCAACCATTTTGAACCACTGCTGAGTTCGACGTTCCGAATTTCCATAGATGCCATTTTTCTCAATCCACATCGCGGCCGGCAAAATCAAGTCCGCTGCTTGAGTAGTAACGGTTGGGTAAACGTCGGCCACGATTAAGAACTTGTCACTAAGCTTCTGCTTCGCATTGAAAAGCTGGTTTAGATCCGGCAGAGTTTGGCCAGGGTTGGTAACCTGAACAAACAAAGTATCAATGTCTCCAGCGCCTTGACTGGGGGACGTGAAACGACGAAACATCTCTACGGTATGGTAACCAGGCAGTGGATTGATCCGACCAGGGGGTAGATTCCAAAGCTGCTCACATTGTGCGCGATGCTCCGCGTTAGCTACGACTCTCCCGCCCGGTAACGCATGAGCTAATGTGCCCACTTCACGTACCGTACCACAAGCCGATGGTTGACCAGTCAGGCTGGTAGGTGCATCGCCGGGGCGACCAAAATGTCCACTCAACAAATGTACGCCGTGAACCAGCGAATTCACGGCAGTACCCATCGTGTGTTGATTCATACCCATGCACCACACGCTGGTTATGCGCAGATCGCGTGAAGCAAATAACTCGGCCAGTTCTGCGATTTTCGAGGCGGCAATACCGCTTAATTCAGCAACGGTTTCAGGCGTATATTTCTCTATTCGACTCTTGAACTGTTCAAATGAAATTGCTTGGCCGGTCAGTGTCGGATTGGCTTCTTCGGGCATGCGAAAACTACAAAACTTCTGTACGAAGTTCGCGTCGTACCGGCCCTGTGCAACGAGCAAATGCATTATGCCGAGTGCAAGCGCTACGTCGCCATGAGGTTTCATCAACAGGAATTCGCTGGCCAGTTCACTGGTGCGTGTTTTTCTGGTGCCTATATCAATGATTCGCACGGGCCTCTCGCGGCCACCAACACCGTGAGCGGGGCGATCCAGTACTCGCGAAAATAAGACGGGATGATTTTCAGCCGGGTTGTTTCCCCAACAGATCAATACGTCACACACATCTAGGTCATCAAAGCATCCGGCCGGTTCATCAACACCATACGTTGCCAAAAAGCCAGTAACCGCCGAGGCCATGCAGAGTCGCGCATTGGGGTCAATGTGATTGTTGCCCAAGCCGCCTTTCATTAGCTTTTGGGCTGCATATCCTTCTGGAATGGTCCATTGCCCAGATCCGTAAAAAGCAAAATTCTCAGGCGCCCGAAGAATTCGGCGAGCGGCGATATCGATCGCTTCGTCCCACGATATTTCGACCCATTCGTTTTCGCGGCGCAACAGTGGACTTGTGAGTCGATCCTTTCCGTAAAGAGCAGCACCAACATGATAGCCTTTGACACACAACAAGCCCTTGTTTACAGCTGCATGTTTGTCGCCAGCAATGGCTACCACTCTGCCAGCTTCAACGCCAACCTGGACATGGCAACCGGTACCACAAAATCGACAGGGAGCTTTTTGCCACTGGATCCCCGCTTCCGATTCCGATAATTCTGCGGCCGAAGCAGTCACAGAACTTGAATTGCGGCCAGAAGCAGCTGCGGCGGCCGCAGCAAATGCGGCTGTTCTTAGTAAATCACGACGTTTAGAATCCATTTTTCCTGTCGTCCTTCTGGGTATCAGGAGAAATCTCCGGAAAGCCTGGAATTGCAGCGGATCGGCTCGATTGAGAATTGCCCGAATGCTCGTCGAATCCGACAAAAGCAACCTCGACCATCAACACTCCAGGCATTGCTTCCAATCGGTTCAGCAACGCTCGGTCTTCATTTCGAGAAGGAGTATCAAGGACTAGCGGCAGCCGATTGAATTCTTCCTCTCCAAGCGAGATTTGCGGCCAACGACCAAGCTCGGCTATTGTTTCGGCCCTCAATTGGCTGTCATCGCAGAGCGTCAAAACTAGTCCACAAACAGACATTCTAGTGTTTCTAGTGCTAATCGCACGGATACACGGGTTGTTTCATCACTACCGACGGTTCAAGTCGTTGTAATTTCGCGAGTCTTTGAACAGCCCAAGTTGATGTCAATCATCGGCCAGTACCAAGTATTAAGGTCTCCGACTTCGGTGGCTGAGAAACAGCCGCATTGGGAACAACTTCCTGCTCGTGAATCCCCTGGAAAAAACTCATCGACTTGGAAGAGCTAGCTACAGGGGGTGTCTCACGGTCAAACGGCGGATGTTTCTGATGTGCCTTGCTGATATGACAGTTTACACATTGGTGAAGGTCCAACCGCTGAATTTTTCCTCGCAGTGTAGTTAATTCTGTTTCGGAAAGCATCCGATTCTCATTTACAAAAGTAAGAGCATATTTGGCATGTTCTTCACCTGGACCATGGCACGCCTCACACGAGACACCATATTCTTGAGCGTGGGCTTCGCCTTCTTTTCCAGTTGTATGGCATTTCAGACAGCTTGCGTCGGAGCGATATTTAAGGGGTAAAATCTCAAACGCACGGTTGTGTTCGGAGTCCTTCCAGTCCTTGTACTGGTTGAAATGGCAAGCCGCGCATTTGCTTAGTCCCACGTATTTAATGTCATGTGGGGAGGGCAACATGTCTACTGGGGATCTTGACTGACCACAGCAAAGACCCGCCATGCTGCCGCAGTAGAAAGCCACTATGGGCACGACCATAAGAAATTTAGTCAATGTGCGAGATCGCTCCATGAAAGATTCCTCAAACTGATGTTAACTTTTACCTCGAAACTCCAGTTTAGCAAAGGAGTTTTGAAATGTATCCTAACTTTAGGTCCCTGAATCGGAAAAGAGCGGTTGTGGAATCAGGCCGCCTTTCCCAACCGTGCCGGATCGCTCGTCTGGGTTCGCTCGATCTGCTCATTCTGCTTTGAGCGGGCGATTACAGTAGAAATTCCGATTAGGGCTAGGAGAATTGCGATAGCCAAGAATCCTCCGTAATTCGCCAACTCAAGCTTCTTCCGCTCAAGCTCAATTTGAATTAGTTGCCCAACCGCCGAGTCTCGACCGCTGATCTCGAATTCTACAGTACCATCGGCTGGGTGAGAGGGCGGGGCAGAATTGCAAGTGACCTTCTGCGGCGTACGGGACTGAACTGTGATATGCAAGTGTTCGAAAGGTAAATCCACAACTCGCTTCCATGCGATTTCTTGCCCCACAATGGGAATTACATAGGTAAAAGCCAATTCACGTCGGCCCGGTGTCCAAGGAATCTCAGTTTCGAGGCGACCATCGAATAAAATGAAGTGTCGCCCATAGAACTCCTTTTCGAAGGTTACTCGCCGAAAATTCGAGGGAATAGAAAGACTAAGTGTCGTCTGCCGGTTGTGCAGGTTATCCAGTTGACCAACGTACGTCATCAGGCTTGGATTATCGATCGTGAGCGTTTCGGATACTTGAAGACTATTGTCATCTGTCCGAATCAATACGTCGTGATTACGAATGACCAACGGATTATCAACGGACAGGGTATCGTGAGTGGAAAGCACAACGAATGAATTTGGATTTTCCGGTCCTAATGTGATTCGAGAACTCGGATAGTGTACTCCGTCTCGGTTCGCGCCTGGTAAATAGACGTAGTCGGGATCCGCAGGGATGTTCTCAAACGCAAACCGCCCTAGCTCATCGGACTGGCACTCGGCGGCAATCGCAAGTTGCCCATCGAGTTGGACCCGCAACACGACTTGAGCGTTGGGATCTGGTGTCCTGTTGTTAGACGCGTTGACAACTACGCCGCGTATCGATCCGACGACAGGCTCTAGCTGCCCAACTAGGGCAACATAAGCTGCAAATAAGAAGGCTGACGTCACGCAATTCGCCTGGTATGGAGCTAAATCTTAGAATGGCTAGTTTCTGCGGTTCGAGATTCGGAACCCAGTTGTTTTCGTAAGGCCTCAAGAGTTTGAGCCAAGCGACGTTGCCGTGATGCCATCCAGCCAACGTATATGAAGACAGCAAACCACAAACTAAGATAGGCTACTTCGGCTGATTCCATGGCATTTCCCTCCTTGATCAGTCACATCCATTTTCAAATCGAGGATTTGTTTCTCCAAATCCAATTGTCTGCATCGATAAATAAGTAAGAGTGCCATCATCGCTGACACGCCCAAGGCACATGCTAAGAGAGCGTGCTGCATCATTGGATCCATCTCCGGTGACACGGGATGAATTCCCCGATACCATCGCGTTGCCATGGTGACCAACGGAACGTCTGCAAAACCAATTACCGCCAACACGGCACCCAGAGTAGCACGTCGGTGTGGTTCATCGACGCCCGCTCGGAGAATAAAGTAACCGCTAAACAGAGCCCAGAGCACGAACGACGTAAGCAACCGAGGATCCCACGTCCACCATGTACCCCATGCAAAGTGAGCCCACAATGAACCCGTTAGCAGCGTAAGAGTTGAGCAGATCCATCCGATCTCAGCTGACGCTTGTCCCCAATGGTCCCACTTCATTTTGCTCGTCAGCAAGTAGCCCAATCCGCAAACGGCCATCAAGCTAAATGCGACCAATCCTACCCAAGCAACTGAAACATGCACATACAGAATTCGGTGCGCACTCCCCATCGTGAGTTCGGCCGGTGCATTTCCAACGGCGACAAAACCCCAGGCCACCAAAACGGCAACCACAGGTACCATAATGAATGGGAGTTCGAGTCTTGAGGTTCCCTTTGAAAACATTGATTCTTCGCATCCACTACGTTGTGACAACTCGCCTATTCTTGCTGACAGACCCCCACGTCAACAAATTCACAGGCGACTGTTACTAGGAAAGCTTATTCTTCACGCAAATAATGCGACAGTACGATACCTACGGTGGCAAAGTCAATCGCAAACGCCACCAGCAACTGGACCCAGCGCCACCATTGGGTCCCGACCTCGTCGACAGCAATCAATCGAGTTGCTTCGGATGCGGCCAATATGAGTGGAACGAGAAGAGGCAACAATAATACGCTGAGCACCGCCCCCCGTTGTTGCAAGTCTCTAGTCAAGTTGCTAACCAGTGTGCCAACGGCCGCTAGGCCTGCACTCCCTGTCACGGCTACAATCACCATCGCACCAACATGTTTGGCGAGGGACAGGTCTGTGACCAGTGAAAATATTGGAACCAACACTCCTAGCAATACAAGAATGGCACACAGATTAACCAAGAACTTGGCGACATAGATCGTCGAGCCAGAAAGTGGGTATAGACTCAAACCCACGCTGCATCCATCTTGATCCTCAGCAATGCCCGTTCGATCAATGGCCACTAGACCAGCAAACATGGTAGCCAGCCAAAGCATGGTGGAGGCCGTAGATGGCAAGTATTCGCGAGGCAAGGAGGTTTGCAGGCTAAAGACGATTGTTACGATTATCCCCAGCAGGAACATGACTGGCCAAGCTAGGCGAGACCGATACTCGACGACTAGGTCTTTGTGGAGCAACCAGCCAACTTGTTTGGCTGTATCCAAAACATTCATGAGGCGCGCTTTCGATTGAAAAACGCGGAAGACGCGTTAGGCTGGGAAAGGAAGGTCGTTCCTTGATGCAATTGAACCACTTGTGCATCTAGCTCTTCGATATCAAGATCCTGGTGGGTTGAAAAGCAGATCGCTCCCCCTGTTCTTCTTTTTTCCCTAATTATCTGAAGAATCTGATTACGGCTCGAATCGTCAAGACCTGCGAAGGGTTCATCAAGTAGCCAGATCGGAGGATCGTGGATGACGGCCCGACCGAATCCCAATCGCTGCCGCATCCCTTTGGATAATTGCCGGACTGGAGTATCTGAAACGCGGCTTAGTCCTAACTTCCACAGAATGTCCTGCGAGCGATTTGCTGGGTTTGGCAAACCAATCATGCGCGCAGCAAACATGAGATTCTCATACGCTGTAAGGTGCGTATACAAACAATCTTCGTGAGGCTTCAGAGCAATAAGTCTACGCTCACTCACTTCAGTTGCTGCAGGCCGTCCAAACCAACAAACCGTACCTGACGAGGGTTTCTTGATCGCTGCCAAGCACTTTAGCAAGGTCGTCTTACCTGCACCATTGTCTCCCATTAAAGCAATGCACTGACCACACTCTAATTGCAAGTCAACACGGACTAGAATTGCCTGTCCATCGACATGCTTGGACAGTGCATGTGCCTCGATGGCGAAATTCGGTTTATTCATGGCCGATCGACTGTAACTCTAATTCGGGAATGTTATCCAACTCTATTTGTGGTAAATCAATAAAATCTGTGCTGGTAGCAGACTGAACGACCGTTTTGTTGTTTCGTTGATCGGAATTGCCTCTTGTCGAAGGCCAAAGCCGAATGATGGTACCTACAATGATGATCCATCCTCCCAACCAAATGAACCGCATCAGCGGGTTATAAACCAACGTCAACCTTACCGAATTGTCCTCTCCTCCTTCGTGTAGAATGGTGTAGAAATCTCTCTTCCAAGTTGAGTGAATGGCAACTTCGGTTGTCCATTGGTTTTGGAGTGAATGCAAGTGTTGTGCTGGACGCAACTCAACAGCAGGCGTTCCTGGTGACGAGACTACGAGGTTGGCCTCAACAATGTATTTATCGGATGCATGTCGCTCGATTAGCCGTTCGAAGTGGATTTGATGATTTGCCCAATTGAGCGTATCTCCACGACTCAGAACCACGTCAGCTCGCTGGCTCTCAAGTGACGAACCGGTGACGCCAATTACTATGCTTACAATTCCAAGGTGGATTAAGTAGCTAGCAAGCGAACGACGTCTATGCTTGATTCTACCCAAGGTGCGCAACATTCCCCGGCTCAATGGGAATACTGAGATTTGGAACAAGGCAGGAGCAAGATGGGTTGCGGCAGTGAACGCGGCAAACCAAATAACGGTCAAGCTTAGTGAATGGCTAAAGCCGAACAACCAAGCAGCCATCGAAATTACACTACCGATAACGGCTGCAACATAGATCAGTCGCAAGTCACTTTGACTGGGCGGCGAACGCCAGCGAAGTATTGGGGCAGCGGACATAGTAGCCAGCAGTACGAGCCCAACCGGAAAAAGCATCTTGTTGTAAAAGGCTGGCTCAAAGACAATGCGTCGACCGATGACCCAGCCTGACAATGCTACGCTCAAGGTTCCGAACAGGGTTACAGCTGCAAAAAACAACAAAGCGATCATGGAAATTACGATAAATGACTCACGCGTCCAAAAGCAACTTAGAATTCCTTCCGACTTTAAGTTGCCGCGCTGGTATAGGACGCCTACTAATGCCGTAGTGACTAAAGACACCATGAGAAAAAGGAAAGCCCAACCCACGGGTGATTCGCTAAAAGCGTGCAAGCTGCTGAAGATTCCACTACGAGTTAGGAAGGTAGCAAAGTTGCAGAGCGCAAAGCAAGCTATTGCCAGTAGCAGGTTTGTTGTTTTCAGAATGCGGCAATGTTGCCAGGCCATAAGCGAGTGGATTAGTGCGCTGCCAACCAACCAAGGTATCAAGGAGCCGTTTTCCACTGGATCCCAAGCCCAGTAGCCACCCCAACCGAGCTCTTCGTAGGACCAGAAAGCACCTATTAAAATGCCACAACCTAAGACAGTCCAAGCCAGCAATACCCATGGCCGCGCTAGACTGACCCATTCGGCGTAGGCAGAACCGACGCTCTCACTAGTAATGTGCTTGGGCGATAAAGTTAAAACTGCGATGGCAACAGCACAGGGAACGGACCACAGCGCGTAGCCGAGAAATACTACGGGCGGATGGATCATCATGGCTGGGTGCTGCAGAAGAGGGCTTAGACCTGAGCCCTGGTCATCTGTGACAATATTGGCTTCCATTGGGTTGGCCGCGAAGACCATTGTGCCAATGAGAAAGCTACAAAACGCCAATAGTATTGAATAGGTGGGGTCAACTAGCTGGCGTGAATAAGTGGATCTCACCCCAGATCGGAAAGCGATGGCTGTCAAACCAAGCATCCAACTCCACAATAGTAACGAACCCGCCTGTCCGACCCAGAGGGCAGAGATCGAGTAGTACCAAGGAAGCTGAGTGCTAGTGTATTGAGCGACATAACTAAAGTGGAAGTCCTTCTGGATGAGCGCTACGATCAGAAGAATCATTACGCTGGTTAACGCCAACAATCCAATTGCGGCACTCCAGGACGCTGTACGTACCAATTGTCGACTTTCCAATCGTGCTCCTAGTCCGCAAGCGTAGGATGCAAAACCGAAAGCGATTAGGGCAGCCAGTAGGCAAAGTTGGCCGAATGCAATCATGGGCTTTAGTCCCCCAGGCTGCCGGACGCTGAAGGGGCACTCAGGTAAACGGAATCGTTCGAACAGTTCACCGCTTGGTACTTGCTAGCGCAGCGAGTGAGCACCTTTTCGCCGGCCAACTTGCCGGAGCGATCAAGGAATCCTTCAACTACAACTGGCATATCTTCCGCAAGATTATCCGGCAACTGACAACTGCACCTGACGGTCAGTTTGTGATTCGAATCCTGAATAACGAATCCGGTGTGCGTCCCATCTGGGGAATGCTCTAGCGAATCTCGGCATATTGTGCCACTGACTCTGATTCGTTGACCAACTAGCGTAGGAGCATCGCGCAGACACTCTTCAACGGACAAGAAGTACTGCCAAGTTGAGGATGAGCCAACATACACCATATAGAATGTTGTCGCGCTGATGATCAGTACGGCAATTCCAATTTTTCCTTGCGCGGTCATTGTGATACGTATCCATCCGCGGAATCAAAGAGTTTCTTAGTTGGATCGCTTCTATCAGAGTGACTCGGACGAATCAATTGCAAACATGGCAAGCCGCGAAACCCGATAACCGAGTGGTGTAAAAGGAAAAACTGGCCACGCAGACGCATTACAGAACATCACAGCGGTTTTGCTAGCCAAGAGGCCCAAGACGCTTCGCATAGATCCGTGGCCTTCGATTAATGCGAAGGTCATGCTTGCATTTCAATGGAAGAGGAAACTACCGGAGGGCTGCCCAAATCGTCAGCGTACGATGCTCAAGCCGCTTAGGAACAGATCCAGAGTTCCGCTATTGAGAGGTGCTGAAACATCTTCGTAATCGAAGTGCGAGTAGCGAAAATACGTTCCTACATTTGGCCGGATCTGATGGTCTACCCCTAAATTGACTCGTCGTGTCTGGACATTCACATTGGAATAAGTTGGTAGCGAAGACCAGTTGGCTCCTGCTGTCGAAGCCGGAGTGAAGAATGAATTACTTCCTTGGCTCCATTCGAATCCACCTTGAAGCTGCGTCCTCTCGGTATAGGAAAAATTAGCGTTCGCATTTACTAAATTGCTGAAGCCGTCGTAATTCCATTGGGAGGTCTCGGTTGGACTGTTTAAGAAACCAATCGTAATGTCTTGGTCAATCCAATTTGAAAGGAAAGCATATCCACCAGACAGTGACAATCGCGACGTTGGGGCATACCAAACGGTAAATAGAATTGGATATTTGTCTTCATCAAAATGTGCATATTGCGAATCGTGCCAACTATTTTCGATCCCAAACATTGTGGTAGCAAGAAAATTGGACGTTGGGTGCCAAGTGCCGCCCACCTCGACTCGGTGGACACGCTCGGGTTGATTCGTATTGAATTGGCCGTCAGCTTCACGCACCCCGATAAGAGGATTAAACATGAATCCTCCTTTGTATCGAATGTAGGTATCGAGCGTAGGTGAAACACGAACATAGGGACCAAATTGAATTTGGTGCGTCTGAGTATCTTCCTGAGAAAATGTTCCGGCTAGCGTGTTGTATTGGGCAAATTTGCGGCCCAGACCAAAGTACTCGTATCCAGCGGTCATGGATAACCAATGCCGTGATGGAGACTGCCAATTTCCCTTCAGGCCACCACGAAATCCAGTATAGTCGATGGGATGCCTGAGTGAGCTCGGTTCAAACGTTCCTATCGTGCCGCTGTTCGCTCCATAGGGAGAAGCAGTCAAATAAGTTGAGGGTAAATCATTACGCTGTTTATCTAATTTGCTGTAGGCGACAAGCTTGATATTCTGGAACTTGCTGTTCGTCAGTCGAATATCAAGCCCGTTGAACTGCCTGTGGGTCTCGCGAAATTTGTTGTCCGTATTACCAAAATAAAAGTGCGAATAGAGTTGGTTGACGTCGTTTAATGGAACATTCATTTTGAATCTGTCTGTTCGCGTAAACGATTCCGGGACCCATCCGTAGACAAAAGAATCACCCTGAGCATCAAACGCAGGAGAGAAATTGAACGCAGTGTAGGTGCGATCAACGACCTGATCATTTTGTCCGAAGGTTCGCATGTTACGCGAATACTCGACTGTGGATTTCCCCACCCGAGCTTCGAGCCCAGGCGTAACTTCAAGAGTTGTCCAGTCGATCTGCTGACGTTGACTTAGGACGTGGCAAGTGCGGTCTGCCCCAGCCGGTGGAGTATTGATGTTGAAGCAATGCGCCATCGCATTTGCTTGACGTTCTCCGGACTTCCGCATGCCCCACAAGTCTAATTTCCATTTTAGATCGGGCGTTATCTGGCCCTTAATCGTTGTATTGAGCTGCTGTACGCGGATCGCATAATCCTCTCCGACATTTGTATCTTCCGAAACAACTTTGTCGGTTGGTCCTGGACTACCGCTATCGAGGTCGAATCCAGGAGGTGGAATGTGATCTAGCTGTCGCCAAAATTTCTCGTACTCAAATTTGGCAGTTAGGCCTGAACCATAGAAAAAGCTCCGCACGCTATTTGCTTCGTTGTCTAGACCTGACAGCGAAAGGTCCAAAGTTTGGGAGCGGCTCGTACTAATACTGTCTAGATCCCAGAAAGGCGATGCAGAAAGGCTCTGAAATTCGCCAATCTTAACTGCGTTTCCGCGAGTCGAGGGTGCCCACCAGCCCAATCGAAAAGCGGACTGCAGGCCAAACGCGGGCTTTCCCCGGACATCGTGGCCGCAGACCTGGCACATTCCCACCGGGTTGTTGTCTGGATCAAGGGGTTGAGACGTCGCACCGCAGTGTAGGCACCGGCGACCGGGAATGCCAAAGATGCCAGGACGTGCGTCGAATTCTTCCAGCATTGGGAGAACTCCAGGGATCGAAGAGCCGCCTGCTGGGACTGAGGATATCTGCGGGGGCACCTCAGAAGCGCTCGATACTTCGACTGCATTGAGTGCTGCCGCTGGAGTTGGATCCGGAGCTTGCATTAAAGATGGAAGCGGAGGTAATTCCCTGAGTGTCGTTACGTTATCCTCGATAAAATTAGGACTATTTACGGGGAACGGCGTAAACCGCTGATACTCATCCGAATTACTGGCTGGCAATCCAGAGTCTACGACATCCAACGGGCCTGCGGAGGGAAAGCCCTCACCTTTCCGAACATCAGAAACAAACGTCCGGCCAGAGTCAACCTCTTGGGCCATACACGCCATGCGTGCCGGCAGCATGAGGGTCGTAGTTACTATCCACGCCCCAATCAAGCTTTTGAAGTTGAATGTCATTCAGTTCATTCTCGCAAGTCTGTACTTATTGCTCACAAGCTGACCTAAACTCATGTGCTGAGATGTTTTCCGCAAATAGCTTGCAATATGTCATTGGTGTTGCATGGATGCAATTCATGGTTGTTTATCGCAAAAGTGCGTGCGGGTTTCGTGGTGACGGCAAGTCACTTCCATGTATTTGGCTATGACATTGAGTGCAATCGCTAAAGAATGCTTGTTGCATTGCCGCGTTGTTTCCAGTATCCGGAAGCCCACCAAATGTGTGGGCACCAGAAGTTGGACCAACGCGATGTCCTGAGTGGCAACGCAGGCACAAGAACGTGGCAGGTTGATGTAATAAGTTATTGGCGACTGTGCCATGAGCTGAGTGGCAAATGCCGCAGTCCTGTGTTACTGGAGCATGTTCATTGACGAAAGGTCCTTGTTTATCTGCATGGCATCGGTAGCACACTTGGTTAAGCGTCGGTTGGTTCAGATTCCCTTGTGCCTGCCCATGCCCATCGTGGCAATCCGAGCACACAATCTTTCCTTCTTTGATCGGATGGTGAGATGGCATAGCATTCTCAGCGTACACTTTGGGGTGGCATTTGTAGCACGCGTTGGGTTCATCAACTGACATAGGCATGCGTTTTTGCCGCGAAATGTTGGTATGAGCGATTCCAACGGTTTGCTGCGCAAAAGTGTTGGGATGCGGATTGTGGCAATCGGTGCATGCCACGCCCGCCAAGCTATGTGTAGACGAATGCCAGGCCATCGTAGGGGCATTCTGGTGGCACTGAAGGCATAGCTCCGTTCTGGTCGATTGTCGTATATTGCCGTGCGGATCATGGCAGGTGGAGCACGTGAACGCGTGCTGGCCTAACATTTGATGCGGGTGAGCCAAATTTTCAAAGCGCGCCATGCTACCGTGGCATCGATAGCAAACCTGAGGTGCAACTGCTCCGAGATGATTGGAAGCAGCCCGGATGTCGGCTTGTTCGAGAGCGGACAGAGGCTTTGCCTCTTCCTTCAATGTGTATGCCGCCAGCTGGATCTCCGCATCTGAAGAATTCTGAGTAATCCTACCGTCCAGAGGATTCGTACCCGCGGGAACGTTATAGTGCGCTGTGTGGCAATCCGTGCATGCAACTCCATTGTGTGCATGGGCTGAAACCCGCCAATTAGCGGCAGGCTCACAGTGATTTTGAGCGTGGCATTTGAGGCAGACTTCTGATCGCTCTGCTTTGGTGAGCTTGCGAAAATTCAGTACCGAACCAGGAAGTTTGCCTCGGGACTGTAGGTGCAAGCTAGCTTGTCCGTGGCAGTCTTCACATTTTTGTGCATGATGGATACTGTGCCCGAACGTCTTGGCATAGGTCTCGTGACAGGTCATGCACAGTTGGTCAAAGTCAACTAATTCAGCACCCGGAACTGCAGGCAGCGTTACTGCGATGGGAGGATGATCTGCCTCTTGAAAGCGCACGTCTGCCGCCGGCCACCCACTCCCAACCGATTCTTTCTTCTCCAGATCGAGAAGGTACTTTGGATCACGTGAAAGGCTGCACGCAGTGAGCAGACAGAGGCTCAGGGCAACGCACCACCACCGTCTGGATCCAATGTCCAGCCGACTGATTCGCCACCGATTCTGTTGCACCACAGACCTCCGTTACTACCCCAACAAAGCTCAAAATCTGTCCTTCCGTGATTCTTAGATCAAGGGCAAAGAATTCGAGACTTTGCCAGCGTCTTGTCGTTGAACATGAAGAGACATTACTCACATCGACCGGCATAGTTCGGTCGATTAGAGAGGTAATACCGGTTGTATCGACAATTCGGTGTGTAGCGCATGATGGAAAACTGGTTAAACGGACCTGCTTGAAGCCTAATACAGCAGCACCCAACTAGCTAGTTCGCACACGAAATGTGCGTATTGGCACAAGAATTCCAGATTCAACAATGTGTATGGCAAGCGCAGTAGTCCGAATTCCACGCTCGATTACATTCTCTTCGAATACTATGGATACATCTGCGACATGTTGGCGCGGGATCCTTGACCGAGGTTATTTGGATAATTACGCTGAATCTGCTTTGCATCCATAGGGCATTGTTAGAAGAAGGTGGTTGGGCGATTTAGCTTGTCTACTGCCATCCTGCGGAGAATGTTCTAACAAAAACAATCGCGGATTCGTTCTGGCACGTTGCTTGCTCTTTAACACATCTAGATTGCTTACTTTTGAGGGGCGAAAAATGGAGGAGCAACTGCCAGTTGCACAAAAGGTAGTGCGCGTTTGCGCTGCCCAATTGCCGACGATTCATGGGCAATTCGAAATGACCATCTACCACGATGGTACGGGACAAGAACACGTTTGCCTGAGTATGGGAGATCTAAAGGGTGATCCCTTGTTGATCCGAGTGCATTCAGAGTGTCTTTCGGGTGATGTCTTTGGCTCTGTTCGTTGCGATTGCCGAGACCAATTGACTCGAGCATTGACTTCGATTTCCGCAGCCGGACGTGGGATTTTAATTTACCTGCGCCAAGAGGGACGTGGCATTGGTCTGACGAACAAGATTCAAGCCTACGCGCTCCAGGATGAGGGTCTGGATACAGTCGACGCCAACTTGCATTTAGGGCTGCCGGTTGATGACCGAAGCTATGCCATCGCCGCAGAGATTTTGGTTGATCAAGGAGTTAGTAAAGTTCGCTTATTGACCAACAACCCTCACAAAGTTTGCGAACTTAGACAGGGCGGTATAGAGGTCGAACGGGTTCCACACGAAGCAACTCCTCGCGACGAGAACAGGGTCTATCTCAGGACAAAGGCTGATAGACTCGGCCATTTACTCCATGTAACTGCCTGTCCAGCTACTCTAACCGAGTCAGCACCGACAGCAACCGGTGGAAATAAGGCTCAATAGTATTCGACTGATATATTATCCTCATGACCTTGAAAGATGAATTGCTGACAGCCGAAATCGACGTTTGTGAAAGACTACGTGTCCGACTGGGAGAACTTGGGAACCAGCTTGGCGGCCGAACTAATCCCATAGTTACCGTTACCTATGCGCAGAGCATTGATGGGTGCATTGCACCGTTAGGTGGTGGAACATTGCAATTGAGCAATGCTGCCACGCAGCGGATGACTCACCAAATTCGTGGCTTTCACGATGCGATACTGGTTGGTATTAACACGGTTCTTTCGGATGACCCACAACTTACAGTTCGCTTGGCCAATGGCAATGATCCGCAGCCCATCGTTCTGGATACGCACTTGCGTTTCCCGTTGGAAGCCAAGCTGCTTTGCCATCCTTGCTTGAATCCGATCATTGTTGCGGGTCCAGAGGCGTGTGAACAGAAAGAAAGGTGGCTCACTCAGTCGGGAGCTCAGATCCTACGAGTACCAGTTTGCGAAAAAGGACTGATAGATCTCAATCAACTGCTTCCCTTACTCAAAACGATGGGCTTGCAAACCCTCATGGTAGAAGGAGGCTCGGAGGTCATTACCAACATGCTAGCTCAACAAGTTGTCGATCAGTTGCTCGTCGCTATTTCTCCTCAGTTGATTGGAGGTCTACACGCGGTCAATCCACGACTTGCACGACAACCTATGCCTCAACTCCATAACGTGCAATTCCAGCTGATTGACAACGACCTGGTTGTATGGGGGCAGTTCGAATCAGGAAACCAGCGGGCTAATAAAACCACAGATTGAATCGTGACTCACTGCGTCTGAGGGCGCATCCAGTAAGTATATAGAGCTAGATGATGCGGCAATTTGACTGCGGGTTGGGTATCCTGGATATTTCGGAGCAGATCGGCAACGCTGACCTGGCGGAACATTTTCGTGGATTCACGATATCATGGGCTCGCTACAACTATCGGGACGAATTGTTTGAATCGACTCAAATCAATGAGATTCTCGATCGGGCGCTCGCAGCGGGATATCTTTGGTGTCTGATCCTGCCCTATGGCTATGTCGTTGCACAGCGCTGGACTCCGCAGCAATGGGCAAGTGATGTCGGCGATTCTTTGCTAAGGCGTCTGGGTTGGGAATCGTTACCTGCACATCGGACACCTTCTTTAGTACACGAGAAATCCCTCGATTGGATCGCTGGCGGCGATAGTAGTCAAGACGATTCGTTCTTGGTAGCTGGCTGCCTTTCAGGTAGCGATGAAAATGGTTATGGTTTCAAAAGTGGGTTACTGCTTGTCAATCTCGAGCAGTATCGAAAATTGAAACCCCTTTCCTTTGATCAGGCTTTTGATTCACCCGTAGATATTCCGATGGCAAGGATCAAAGTGCAGGACGGAGAGCTCACTGGGCTTTACCCGACTGGTACTGTCCAACGCCGTCAACCAACTACTATGGGTACTAACTTTGTTGTTGCCAGTTTGAACAACAATTTACCCGTCATTGGTTTCGGCAATGCGCTTAGCGGCAAGATCCTGGATGTATCTGGGGATAATCTAAAAGGCTGCCAAGCAATAGCGCGTTATTTTGGCGAACATATCTCTAGTTTTGACGCCTCCCAACCAGACACTGACCTGTCTAATGATCAGCTTGAGTTTTTGGAGATGATACAGCCTCAAGCAACATGTGCTCGCCAAGGCGTATTTCTTTGGAATATAGAATCCTATGAAGACATTGAAATTCCAGGCGCGGAATTTCCGTCACCGGTAACTTCACTATATTCCGTAGCAGCAGGTTTTAAGCCTAACCGCATTCTGTACACGCACCAGTGGAATGAAGACACGCGAGTTGTTTTCTTTGACTACAGTCAAGCAGCGTTGGATATCAAAAAATACATGCTCGATCACTGGGATGGAAAGGATTTTCCAGACTTTGTGAAACACCTTTTCGAAATCTTTCCGTATCCAATGACTTTTTACCAATTGTGGGATGGTCTAACGCCAGACACGGTCAAGGCTGAGGACATGGAGCGGATTTGGCAGCGTGAATTGCATCGGTGGAAAGGCGAGACTAGTTTTTCCAGGAACTGGGATGCATATCGGAAGCTGAAGCACGAATTCGTATTGTGCAATATTATGCAGGACCCCACGCCTTTGTTCGATTGCGTCCGCGACGAACCTGGAGCAATCATATGGTGGAGCAACGCATTTTTTACGATGTACGGAAATTGGCACAAAACACTTGCCGAACGACAGCAGATTTACGACCAATTTGTGGAAGGACTTGCCAAACGCAACCCACGCATCTATCTGGTCGGTTCTGACTATGCAAACGTCAACGTCAACAACATTTGTGCGGGCGACTATTGGCAGCGATACCAGCAATCAGAAAGTAGCTGGTTAAATCCAGGTAAGTTCTACAAGACCGAGATTAGCATGTGAGCGATCACTGAATTATAGGTGAAAGCAACAATACACCTAAGAGTACGTTTAACAAGATTCAAGTTTCCATAGCACAGGATTTTTTCCTTGAAGACACCAAACGATCAGCAATTTGTTCGACATCGAGGCCCCGTAACATGTGTTGCCGGCATACCTGGGCGCAATGCCGCGGTTAGTTCGGCTTACGACGGCGCAGTCGCCTACGTAGACCTTGATTCAGGACGCATGGAGTTACTTGGTTACCACGAACATTTAGCAAATAAAATTGCTGTCAACCAACAAGGTACCTTAGCTGCGTCCTCTTCGTCTGATTACACGGTTACTATTTGGGATTTATTGAAACGTGAACGCCGCACGATCCTATACGGGCACAGCGACGACGTCGAAGATTTTACTTTCGTAGATGATCATGTCGGAGTATCGGTCTCACGAGACTGGCGAATACTTGTATGGAATCTTGACACGGGAGCGATCATTCGCGTTATCGAGGGGCATGAGAAAGACGTGCTTTCGGTCGCATATAGCCATGGAAAAATCTATACCTCCGGCGACGACATGACGCTACGTGTATGGGACCTGCAGACAGGTAATCTGATCAAAACGTGGGGGCCTTTTGAAAATGAAACGGATAGCTGCGCTATTGATCCGATTCATGCGCGGGCAGTTTTGGGTTGTGACGATGGTGTGATACGCGTTTTTGATATCAACACCTCGGAGACACTGGCCGAAATCGCCGCACACGCCTCAGGAATCAAGAAAGTGGCGACTTCTCCGATTACGGGCCATATCCTATCGGCTGCCTATGACCAGAAAATTCGGATTTGGGATACAAATAGTTTTAAACTCAAAGTTGAGTTGGAGACGAGATTGACGACCTGGGAACGGTCATTCAATTGGACTCCCGACGGAACGAAAATTCTGGCAGGCACGTTTGACGGCACCGTGTTGGTTTGGGATGCAGAAACGGGCAAATGTCTTGCCGAGGTAGGACAAAGGGAACTGGGCAACCTCTGTCTCAATGACGTTTCGGCCAGTCCCAGTGGTGAGATCGCGACTGTCAGTGATGACGGTTTTGTACGTTTGGGTCGGTTGACAGACGAGTCAGCGGCATGGTTGACGACCGTTCAACCTGCTTCGGGAAGGATGCTGGCGAACGCGGTCACCATGGAAGCAGAAAAACACTTAGTGGTTAGTGGCGCCCATGACCAGAAACTACACATCTTCGAAAAGCAGAACGAATTTCTCCAAAACGAAGTCGAAGTTCGGCTTGGGGAAGGCCCCATAAATTGCGTGCGAGTGGCCCATCATACTGGCTTTGATCAGGACATATTTGTAGCGTGCTACAGCGGTGCCATCATGCAGGTCACTCGTACGGGCCAGATTCAAAAACGGATCGGAGTTCACGAAGGAGCGGTAAAAGCCCTGAGACTCCACCCCGTGAAGCCGATTGGAGTTAGCTGTAGCGCGGATGGTGCTCTTCTATCGTGGGATTTCAATGGTTCGCTACTCCATCGCTTCATTGGTCACATGGCTATCGTCGACGATGTAGACATTGAACCCAGCGGCGGTTTCATTGCTAGCGTCTCTCGTGATTTTACGATGAAAGTTTATCGACTCGACGATGCCATGCTACTGCATTCATTTTCCCTTGGCCATCGCTCCCCGAAGGCAGTTTGTTTTCTGGATCGAAACACAGTTATCGTCACCAATTATTGGGGAGCTCTAATGCGATTCGATTTGTCCACAGGAGAAGTTCGAACTCGACAAATCGCAGAGAACGGAATCAGTGCTATTACCCGCAGTGGGGATCGAGTTATCGCTGTATCCTACGACGGAACTGCCTACCGTGTTTGTACAGATGACTTACGCGTTATCAACGAATTGCGTTCCCTGAAACAACGCTTGCATCCGAGTCATTTGATTCGACCACATGCCGACTTGGTAGCTACAAGTTGCTGATTATTGGTTGATCAAATGTTTGAGGCAACAAAATTTGCGATATTTGCAGCTCCCAGAACTGGTAGCAATTTACTGTGCACTATTTTGAATGGACATCCTGAGATTTTATGTCATCACGAAGTCTATAATCCCCACGGTATTTTTACTGCACTGGATTTTCAACCCAATGAACTGAATGCCACGCCCCTCGATGAGCGAGATCAAAATCCTATCGAATTTTTGACTAGGGTATGGAAAAGTGGGGCAGAACATGGCGCGGTTGGTTTTAAATGGACGCGTGGGCAATGCACCCGAGTGTTGGAATATGTACTGCAAAACAAGAACATAAAAAAGATCATTCTGCAACGTAAGAATCGTATCAAGACCTTTGTCTCTGAACGCATCGCGCAAGCCTTGAATCAATGGGAGGTTTACTCAAACGCCGAATTGGTTCAGCCGCGCCCTCGCATAACTGTTGAATTAGATGATTTGCTACAACACATAGAAACAAATCGTGAACTGTATTGTGGAATTCGATCGGTCATGGGAGATAGTCAACCGCAGTTCTGGATCGATTATGAATCGATTTTGGAACACAAAGTGCAGAAGAACCTATTTGAATTTCTTGCAGTTAGCATTCCCACGATTGTTCCGCCTGCCAGAAGTGTGAAACAGAATCCGACCAGTCTGCGGGATAGCATTCAGAATTTTGAGGACCTTGTAGCGCAGATCCAAGACACCGAACTTATGCGAGAGTTGCTTGAAACGAGCATGTGACACAGTGGCACACTTTGCACACTTATCCTACACGCGAAAGTGTTTTTACAGATACTCTCGTTATAACCCCTTGCGCGCGATGGCAAGTCCAAACCAGAATACCCGCAGAACTATAGAACTTTGTAATGACGTGACTAGAATTATCCCTTAAATGGCCCCGCTTACCTGTAGCCCCGTACAGCGTGAACAGCAGAACGTTAAGTTCTCGTTCTCGTCGCAGTGTTAGCGAAACTCGGACAAGAATACATATTGCGGTGGAATCCATGCCGATTTCTTCTGGGAGCGTGACCGAGCGATTCGGCTCTCCTTCAACACTCGACTTATTAGAAATTTTTTGGCGACAGCGATTGTGCATTATTGCCTGCACAGTAATTGCCATTCTCTTGGGCGTAGCCTACTGGATGTTGGCCACGCCGCAATTTGAGTCAAGTGCAGACGTACTGGTGATTCAAAAGCGTCCTCAGGCAGTAACAGGCGACTTGCACTATGAGTCCGGTTTTGAGGACTACTTGGCAACGCACCTAGCAATCATCGCAAGCCCGGTCATTGTGGAACGCGCTATCCAGACGTCCAACCTGGCGGCCCTTGAGAGTTTTCAGGATCTTGAAGACCCAGAGGAGCTAGTAGATGAGATCCTTGAAGGCCTAGAAGTCGAAGGTGGTTCTCGAGAGTTAGGTGAGAATGCGGACAGCATCATGACCGTGTACTTTCGATGCAGTGTTCCAGAGGATGCGGCAGTAGTTGTGCAGGCGCTGCTCGATAGCTACGAGGCCTTCCATCAGGAAGTTTATCGCGGAATGTCCGATCGGACAGTTGATTTAATTGCAGAGGCTCGAGACCTATTGCAAAACGATTTGGCTTCGCAAGAGGAAACTTACAGCAAATTTCGCCAAGCGTCTCCGTTAGTCGCCAACGGATCTGAAGAGATCAATCCACTTGAGAATCGATTGGCAAGCATTGAGCTGCGTCGTTCGGATCTATTATTACGAAAAGCGGAAGTTCAGTCACAGCTGGCGGCGCTTGAATCAGCGCGTCAGGCCGGAGCTGACGAGCAGCAAATGTTAGCGCGGGTATTCGAAATGAGACAGCATGCGACGGCTGAAAACGGTTTGCCTGAAAGATCCGCCGTTGTGGAAAACCAGCTGGTGCAACTAATTGATGCGGAACAAGGATTGACTGAAAACCTGGGTCCCAACCATCCGCATGTACTGTCGATGCGGCAACGCATTGAAGAATTGCGGAGCTTATATGCACTTCCATCAGCGGCCCACAACGTCGATTTTGCTACATCAAATAGCCTGCCATCTGAAGATCAACAAGACCCGGTGGCTACGTACTTTGAATATTTGCGGCAAGAAGTTCAGAGCCTGGAGACCGCTGAATCAATTCTCGCTGAATTGTATGATCGAGAGCATGAGGCAGCGAAAGAACATAGTTTCTACAAACTTAAAGACATGAGCCATCAGCGCGGAATCGAACGGACTGAAGCGTTGTATGACGTTATCCTTACGCGATTGCAAGAGGCCAGCCTCGTCAAAGACTATGGCGGATTTGAAACAAAGGTCATTGCTCCACCCAGAGTGGGAATGAAGATTAGTCCCCGAGGACGCATCGTGCTCCCGGTAGCAGCCGTCGTGGGGATGCTATTCGGGTGTATTTTGGGATTGGGATTGGAACTGGTCGACGACAGTTTTCGTTCGCACTCACAAATTGCTCAGACGCTCCGAGCACCGATAGTGGGCATGATACCACGTATGAATGAAGAGTCCTCGAACAAACGAGCTCTCGAAACTGGAAACGTAGATCCGATAGTCAAGGCGTACCACCGCCCTCGATCTGCACCCTCTGAGGCCATCCGCTCACTGCGAACAGCACTTGGGGATGCCGTCGAGGGACCTGCCCATGTAATTCAAATCACCAGTACGACTTTTGCCGACGGCGCTAGTACAGTGGCGGCTAATTTGGCCGTCAGTATCGCACAAACGGGCAAACGCGTCTTGTTGGTTGAAACGGATTTCCATCACCCCTGTCAGCTCGAATTATTTGGTGTAAAGAGACCAGAGGTAGGCTTGACCTCATGTATCCAATCAGATGTCGAACCTGTGGATGCCATTTGCGGAACTTCGGTATCAAATCTTTCTTTGATGCCGATTGGCCCTGTGGACGAAGGACCTTGCGAGCTTTTTACATCTTCTCGATTCAGCGAATTGCTCGGCTGGATGCGTAACGCTTATGATCACGTGATCATCGATACCGAACCATTACTCAATGCCTCGGATCCTTTAGTATTGGCCTCCCAAACCGATCAGATGATTCTTGTACTCAGAGCGGATCGGAATTCACGAAGTAAGACAATTCTCGTAAGACAGATGCTGGATCGAATCCCGATTACGAATCTAGCTATCGTCATCAATCGATTTTCGACGCAGGGATTCAGCGGTGGGATACTCGGAACTCAGACATTCCCTAAGAGATCTACGACGGATGCTGCCATTCAGGAATCGATGCAAGTATGATCC
>JAGQOY010000052.1 GCA_020427005.1 Planctomycetales bacterium | reverse complement strand
CCAGAATCAAAAAAGAAATATGCCCGACGTCGTCACGCAGGCGAGCGTCCATTCGCGACAATCAAAAGCCAATTCGGAGCTCGAGGCTTTATGACACGGGGGCTGAACAAGGTCCGCAGTGAATGGCATTGGCTAACGGCGGCCTTTAACCTTCACAGGCTGGTAAGTCTTATCTCGGGCAACGCAGGTCCACCGAAAAAAGCGGCAGCAGCATCGTAGCTCTTTCCCCGTCCACCATTCCTACTAACCCCACAAGCTCGAAATCACCCAAGGCTCGCGTCTGCGCGGGGGTAGGGGGAATTCTGAAGCTCTTGCCAACAAACCGCACTAAAGCAACAAGCCGTTAGGTTTCGGGTTGGGACGTTTATTACTGCCGCTCGCCTAAAGAATTAAACAACACTGGATAGGATGGAGCGACGAGCATCACGAATGGCTGAGCCGATCGTATATACGGGTGATGCCACATCATCGATTTCGTCGTGCTGCGATAGAATAGCTTCGATAATGCGTGGATCGAACCCCCAAATGGCCAGTTGATAGGCGCCGGCCTCCGCATACGAACAGCCAAATATCTTTCGTTCCAGTTCTATTTGATGTGCTTCATCTCCAACACTTTCTTCTAGGGCTCGTTCATATTCGTCGGGCGCTACGGACGCTAATATGGGGCACCCAACTCGAAACAACATCCCGGCCAAAAAACAATCCGCTAGCCAATCTGGATTGGCACCTCGTAGTTTTAGAGATTCGCATGCAGTTTGGGCTAATCGCATGCCATATTCCATTCCTTCGGTGGCGAGCCGACAAGCAAGTGGCGACTGAGACACGAAATTCGAAGCCACGATACTGGCATAAATGGCTCGAATGGCTTTGAGTCCCAACAGGACAATTGCGCGTTCCACATCTGCAACAGGGCTTGTAAGTCCGAAGAATGCAGAGTTCACTAAGCCTAAGACGCGCGCAGTTACCACTAAATCTTTTTTGAGGATTTGTGCGACTCGAGTAACTGACAAATCGTCATCCCGCAAAATTTGTAGTAATTCTGCGATGGAGTCACTAGCGCCCACCCACTGATTGCGGCCTGTGATCAAGGAACAGGTAGTGGAAGTGACCAGCCGCTGACGAATAAGTCCACATCGATTGCAAATATTAACAATTGTTTTCGTCTCACACGGTTTTTTCAGCAGCAGATGTGCTAAACCGAATACGCGTTCCAGCTGCTCTGTCTCCGATTGCCCTGAAAGTATTATGCGTAGTGTATCAGGTGAGCACTCTTGAACATGCTTAAGTAGCTGAGCACCATCCATCTCGGGCATGCGCATATCGGAGACTACAACATCAAATTTTTCAGCACGGATGATGTTTGCGGCCTCACGGGGGCTGTTCGTGAACTTTGCTTTCCAGCCCGTCTTGAGACTAAATAACTGCCTACGAATGCTCGCCAGAAGAGCAGGTTCATCATCCACAAAAAGCGCCGTGATTGACATTCCGAACCTTCTGATATGATTCTTATTGGACAGCTTGCCAAGTCCAGAACTCGAGTCTGCGGCATCCGGTATTTACGCGCTCCCCATTGTTGAAAATAGGCCAATCTGGCTTGTAGAATTCCATCTTTTCCCATGAAGGTGGCCAACAACTTGCATAGTCCGACTTATAATCCTCAACACCACTACAAACCATTATTCCCCAGCCAGTATTCCCCTCTGCCAGAGCCACTTTATCATGCCGTACAATGTCGCCGTGTGCTATCCGGTTTTGCCCAATCACCTAGCCCAATTGAACGCCGTTTCAACCGATCTGAACATCATCAATGCGGGCCAAGAAACGATTGGTGAACGGATTTTTGAAGCCGATATATTTGTTGGACACGCAAAAGTACCGGTTGATTGGGATAGCGTCGTCAAACAAAATCGGCTGAAGTTAATTCAGAGTTCGGCCGCCGGCCTAGACCACTGCTTGGTACCGTCTGTGATCGCTTCCGACATTCAAGTTTGCAGTGCGTCCGGGTTGTTTGCAAATCAAGTTTCCGAGCAAACCTTGGCTTTGCTGCTTGGGCTCTTGCGTGGACTTCCAACGTTCTTTCATCAGACTCAACTTAAAGAGTATGTTCGTCGTCCGACCGATGACCTACATGGTAAAAGAATTGGCATAGTTGGCCTAGGAGGAAATGGACGCCGCTTAGCCCAACTGTTGTATCCATTTCAGGTTCAGATAAGGGCCACCGATTACTTTCCAGTTCGCAAGCCACGCGAAGTCGACGAATTGTGGTCTGCAGACCGCCTACCAGAATTGGCTCAATGGAGTGAAATCCTAATTCTTTGTTTGCCTCTGAATGAGCAAACGCATCAACTGATTTCCCGCGAGATCCTGGCCAGCATGCCGGAAAGAAGCTATCTCATTAACGTGGCTCGGGGCCCAGTTGTTGATGAGACCGCCATGATTGAGGCATTACAATCTGGGCATCTCGCCGGAGCTGGCCTGGATGTTGCATACACTGAACCCCTGCCTGTGGATAGCCCACTCTGGGATATGCCCTCAGTAATTATAACTCCACATGTAGGCGCCCAGGCGGCCAGCCGAGTTGATGACTCGACCCGGTTAGCATGTATTAACTTGAGAAGGTATCTCGAATCCCAGCCCTTATTGAATATCGTGGACAAACACCTTGGATTTCCACATCCCGATGTCATGTCGGTAAACGTACTCGGCACCTAAAATGCGACTAGATTTTTTCGTTGACTCACGATTTTCCGAATGCCTGGCTGGACGGACTAGTATAAGATGATTACCTCACTGAACCGGACAGCAGACTGCTAAGTGCCAAACGATTCTACTTGCTGTTCACGCCATGAAGGCTAAGACGCAACAAAACGGATGTTCGTATGCATCTAACAACAATGATTGATGATAACAAGACGCAGACTTTTTTTGGTGATCCTCAACCTCCCCAAAATAATAACGACCTGACCCTCAAGTATCAGGAACTACTCCGCGATCAGCAATTGAAGTGGACCACGTACCACCGTTTTTCTCGCCAGCTGGGGGCGGGTGGACAAGGAATTGTCTATCTGAGTGAACGGAGAGGGGCAGATGGGTTCAACCATCCTGTAGCTATCAAAGTTTTTTCTCCAGAGCGATTTCAGGACTGTGCCGCTTATCGCTGCGCAATGGAACGCATTGCAGCAGTGGCCTCACGCGTGGCAACCATTCAACATGATAACGTGCTGGACATTCATGACTTTGTTGACCGAGACCGAATTAGGATCATGGTCATGGAGTGGATCGACGGATACGACATTCGCCAATTGCTGAATCCCGAGCGTTTGACGCGCATGCGACAAGCTGTCCCGGATCCCAAGTGGCAGTACCTGGAGAGTGTCATTGCAACACTTGGTCCAGAGCAAGTTCGCTTCAAGGCTGGTGTCGCAGTAGCGATTGTCCGTGATTGTTTGGCAGCACTGGCGGCACTTCACCGCGAACGCATCGTGCATGGTGACATTAAACCTGCCAACATCATGCTCAAACGAACTGGTCACGCCAAGCTTATCGATATGGGTGCCGCGTTTGACATCGATGATCCCCCACCTAGTCGTTCCTGCACACCAACTTATGCCGCTCCGGAAGTTCTGGAAGGCGCGACATGCACCCCTCGGAGTGATTTAGCTAGTTTGGGGTATGTAATGATTGAAATGCTAGCTGGACGACCGTGCTTTGATGCACAGTTAGGATATCGTGAATTGCTAGAGGCCAAGCGACGCTTGCCTCAACGCCTGCACGAGTTACTCCCACCCGAAGTCGCTTGCAATAATCTACTCATGAATTTGTGCAAGCGATTCATTGCTACAGATCCGGCCAAACGATTTCCCAGTGCTGAAGCTGCGGAACTTCGCGAAGATGGGGCTGCACAGTTCCATCGTCAGTTGGTTTTTGGCGATTTAGCAAGCGAGTATAACCATGACATCCGCGTCTGGTTGGATGAAGTACGTCGCTTAGACAATCCGGGCACTTCGAGCAACTGATCCACGAACATTTCGAAGTCACCAATACCGCGTAGCTATTATCGCGAGTAGTGAAATACCACCCAGATTGGTTTTCACTTCGAAAGCAAAAAAAGAGCTAAATGCATTCATCCAGTGAATCAAAAAGCTGGCCATCCCTGGCCACAGGCTCATCCCTGGCGAATTCAAGCCACCTACATCAGGATGGCATCACAATATCAAAGGCCCGCCAATCATTAACCGACTTGATCAACTTTCATAGTAAGCTGACAACGGATTGGCTAGAGTTTTAAGATTAGCAATTGGAAAAGGGGATGTAGCAAACTCAAAACCAACGTTTCTTGAAGATGAGGATTGTGTGATTTTGATCCTAGATTGTCAAGCTATGTATCTCTTTTTTTTCGCTACCGAACAACTAATGCAACGTGTCCCTAAATCATGCTATTCTTTTAGGTCACACTACGAGAGCGATTGAGCACGATCTAATTTGGCTCATTGCTTTTGCTTCTATTAACTGCAAAGAGTTTTGTTCTACGAATAAACGATTGAGCATCAGGAGCAAGCAATTAATAAGTTAGGCAGCTTGACCCTTTCATGGCGAACAGCCATTGAGATCAATGCTGTTGAACCCTTTTCTGTGAGAACGGCATTGTCTGAAAAACAACATCCTGCGGATTGCAGTTCAAGTCTTAACCTAAGCCACGTACAAGCGAATCGCCTTGGACAGATGCTGACGGATGATGCCTGTCGGCGATTGGGGATTTTCGTGATCCCAGAAGACTTCGTATTGTCCGTAGTAATTCCCGTATACAACGAAGTGGATACCGTTCTAACCGTCATCGAGCGGGTTCGACGAACAGGCCTTCCACTTGAGCTAATTCTCGTCGATGATGGCAGCCAAGATGGCACTCGCGAAAAGCTGCAAGCATTATCACCTTCCAGCGATTTGAAAGTCATTTTCCACGAAAAGAATCGCGGTAAGGGCGCTGCACTGAGGACAGGATTTGCAGAGGCTTCAGGAACTGCAGTAGTCGTACAGGACGCGGACCTAGAATATGACCCCGACGACTTTCGATTCTTGATTCAACCCATTGTTGAAAATCAGGCGGATGTAGTTTATGGCACGCGCTATGGACACCATGATCGCCCAGTTCCGCCGCTGTGGCATGTGGCCGTCAATCGGCTCATTACTCGCTTGGCCAATTTGCGAACTGGCTTATATTTAAGTGACGTGGAGACATGTTATAAGCTGATGCGCCGTGAGCTAATCCAGGAATTAGCCCCCAATTTGAAAGAGAATCGTTTTGGCATTGAAATTGAACTGACTGTGAAGTTGGCACGTAAGCGAGTACGATTCTACGAACGGCCAATTCGCTATGATCGACGCGGTTTCGATCAGGGGAAAAAAATCGGCTGGCGAGATGGCCTG
Organism: Planctomycetales bacterium; assembly: GCA_020427005.1. Lineage (GTDB taxonomy): Bacteria > Planctomycetota > Planctomycetia > Pirellulales > Pirellulaceae > Aureliella. The sequence continues at coordinate 31,910 of JAGQOY010000052.1, read as the reverse complement.
CGGGCACTGTACTGCATGCTTCGGTATTGATTTGTGCACAGCTGATCAGTGCACGTTTCGATCGTGATACTCTTTCTGTGATTTAGACCACATACGCAGCAACGGGAGGCTTGGAATCAACGAAGGAAAAGAAACATTGTCGAGCTCCGATAATGTTTATCAAGAGAGATTGTACACACCGGCCATGATGGCTGAGTTGTTGCATATTTCGGTGCGAGTGGTGCGACGCTGGCAACAACTAGGTTTGCTGCATCCCGTTAAGGAAGTGTTGCGACTACCTTACTTCGATTATCTGGGCGTAGCTAATGCCAAGCAACTTTTGGCTTGGATGCGAAATGGCATCACTGCGCAATCGATCTTCAAGCAACTTTGCGCACACCAATTATTGAATCCGAAAGCGTCCTGCGAGGTACTGCTCTCCAGTTTACCACTTCTCGTCGACGGTAAGAAACTCGTTCTCAGAACCGGAGAACAACTTCTAGAAGCAAACGGACAACTTAGGTTTGGATTCGACGAACCTGAGCACGAGCCAGGACTAGACGAACCTTACACACTTTTGCTTTCACCCGCTATTGAACAACATGCCCCAAGCTTAACCGCAAGTTCAGCCCACCTCTCACTGGAACAAATTATCGATTGTGCCATTGAAGCGGAAGATTGCGATAACCTCCCTGTAGCCATTGAATACTATCGCACGGCCCTAGCAGCCTACGGACCACGAGCGGATATTTGCTTTCAGTTGGCTGAAATCCTCTACCGACAGGGTGAACTTACAGCCGCTCGTGAGAGATACTTTATGGCACTTGAGTTAGATCCCGGCATGATAGAAGCTCGAGCCAACTTGGGATGCGTCTTGGCTGAATGTGGAGATCCTGAACTAGCAATTGCCGCCTTTGAAGGAACTTTGCAACAATTGCCCGACTACGCCGATGTGCATTTTCATCTCGCACGAGTCTTGGATGACTTTGGTCAGAGTGCTAGAGCCAATGAACACTGGCAGCAGTTTCTTGAGCTCGCACCCGAAAGTCCTTGGGCTGAAGAGGCAGCCGATCGCCTAAGTGCATCAGCTCCTACACTAGATTATTAATTGATTCTCGATGTGAGAGCATGCTTCAGCAAAGAAGTGTCTTTTGGCCTGTCTGATCAACGATCGAACACCCTACCCGTTGGCACTCAGAAAAAATCTGCAGGCCCGCGGGGTACCCTCACTGGCTCGTAATTTACTTACTACCTCCCCGTTAAGCCCCTGCGGAGAGGTAAGTATTACCCTTTTACGGCCGTGACTTTTCCAAGAACTTACCTTCCCATTTGGGAAGGTCGCGAGCAACGCGAGCGGGTAGGGTTCTTCTGTTCTATTTTCTGAACCCAGCAAGAATCTTACTTCAGCATTCCAACAAGCCGTACTTCAACGAGTTAGCTCTGGGTGTAAACACACTATCCTTGCAGACTGAAAATGCTACTCCTGCGCGCCTCGCACTAGATTTCGCCTTCTTGCTCATCATCGTCAAAATCCGGATGCAAAGGATCATTAGGGTCAAAGAAAAAGTCCCCGAGTCCCAAAGGCAGCCCCCCACCTCTTGAAATCCGTTGCTTGCGCTCAGCCAAGGCCTCCAAATTCAACGCATCCTCACCCAAGCAAAACTCTAGAGCCTCTCGCCAAACGGCATCCTTGCTAACAGGATGGTCTGCATCTTGACTGAGTCGCTTTATCGCGTAGCGAAGTAAGTTGAGCCCGTCTCGCGCGGAGTAATCGAGTCTTAGTTCGTGCGAGCGTTGTAAGAACTCCACCGTGATCGCCAGCATCTCGGCTTCCACAAATGGCAAGTGATACTGCAGAATTGAAAGCTCGTCTTGGCGGCTCGGAAATCCAAGCGGCAACGTGGGCTGGAGGCGGCTTAGGATATAATCCGGGATTTCATAAGTCGAATCGTCTTGATTCATTGTTACCGCGCACCGAAATCCAGCATGAGCATTGATTACAATTCCCGCTACAATGGATTCAACATATCGCCGTTGATCAAACAATGGTGCCAGGCTGGCCCAAGATTTTTCATTCATTCGATTGCCTTCATCCAAGATGCAAACAGCCCCTCGTAACATGGCCGTTACCAGAGGCGACGCATGGTAGGCAATTTTTCCATTTTGGCTTAGCACCGGAGTAACCAGCAAATCTTCGGGACGAGTGTCTGCAGTACACTGAAACACATACAATTCCTGCTCTCGCAGCCCAGCTGCAGCCATCGCCAGTGCCGTTTTGCCTATCCCAGGAACGCCTACTAACCTTGGAGTCAAAGGTAGATCCGTCTCATCCACGACGATCCAACAGGCTAACAATTGCTTCAGAACCTCTCGCTGCCCAATCCACTCCGCACGGTTTTCCATGGGTGAAGCTAATCGAAGTTGAACACCATCAATCGTTACAAGATCCGCACTCATTCCGTTACTTTCACTGCATTTTCAATCCGAGATCCAATCGTATTTCGCCCGAAGATTCCTCGCAAACAATCGTATCAGACTGAGCGTGTGCGTGCTACTCAGATGGCAACTCGTCCAGAGCAAGTCAGTTCTTAAAGTTGAATAATCTCAACGCTGTGGATTCAGACGACGATTGAGCCCTGATTTCAAATCGCCAAAACGATGCATACACCTTCGTACGCGGAGGCGTGGGCTTGCAAAGCAACAGTTAGTCCAAGTGCCTACTCTGGGATCAATTCCATACAGATCAAACGCGTGTCACCTCGGACATAAAGCAAGCCGTGGGAAAGCACTGGTGCCGCCCAACAAGGATAGGAAAGCCACGGTTCGCCTGTTTCGGGATTCGCGATCTCTGATAGGTCCACTTCACGAAGAGTTTCATAGCTCTCTGGGTTGGGCCGTACTAGCGACAGACGTCCATATTCACCCAGAACCACTAGATAACCGTCCACAAGAAGCACGCTACTACGTTCGTGCTGCCGCTGTCGCCACATGAGCTCTCCGTCACTCCAGCGAATACAACGAAAATCGCTGTCGGGTTGATTCCTCCCGCTACAACCGTATAGATATCCATCAATGAGAACGGGAGTTGACCAATGCGCCCGGAAGGAGGGATTGCGAGACTTTGCCTGATCTTGCCAAAGGACCTGCGGCTGAAGTGATGAGTCGAGTTCCAGGAGTGCGCTACCAATTTCATATGCTTCCGAAACCAGAATCTGATTGTTGAAAACCACTGGCAAAGCTGCATTCACACTTTCCAGCATGTCGGCCCTCCAAGGAAAGTGAAAGATCTGCTTTCCCGTGCGAGGTTCCCACGCCAACAGGCCACCTCGGACGAGGGCTAGCCCCAAGTCCTGGTCGTGAATTCGAACCACGCGGACCGAAGAGTAGCTCGCCAACTCGTCTCCGACACGATATTTTTCTTCCCCCGTCCTCTTGTCTAGAGCCACGATGGCAGTGCCATTGGGTTTGACAAGTTGAAGTTGGCCCGCAGGTATGTGCTGTGACTCTGAAGGACTTCCACCCACCATTACCAACAGCAAATCCTCATACACGATTGGCGTAGAAGCAACTCCAAAAAAGTTCTGCACTACACCATATTTCTTGGACACCTGCTGATGCCAAACTAACTTGCCGGTTTCGAGGTCCAGGCAAGTTAAATCTCCTGCCACACCATATGCATATACCCTATTCTCATCCACAATTGGACTGCAGCGCGGGCCACTGTTGTATCCGTACATGTCGGCGTACTCTATCGGATACCGCCAGTGCCACAGTTGACTGCCGTCGTTTGCGTCATAGCAAACAACTCGCTCATCGGCTCCCTCCTTGTCAAATTGCAGCAAACGGCTGCCGACAATCGTGGGTCCGCCATAACTAGTTCCCAAGAGTACCGACCATTTGATGGGGGGATGTGGTTCCCAGCGATCGGGATCGACCCCTTCCTCCTGACTAGTTCCATCGTTACTTTGGCCTAGAAATCTCGGCCAGTCGTCTCCCTTGGACCTAGTTTGTGATACCGCTTCACTCCGGGTCTGGCCTTGCCCCTGTCGCTGGTCCTGAGTGCAGGCCGCCAATACTAAGAGCATGATTGACGTCAGCCCTCGAAAACAGCTCCGCTTTGTAGCCCTCTTTGCCATGCTCATTACCACTAAAATCGCAAAAAATTAACAACGAAATAATCATAACCAGCTCAAACTACGACTGGCAGATCTTGTTGGATTTACTTCCACCCCAGGTTGCGCGAATCTCCAATGCACACAAGGGTCCTTTCGACTACAATGTCGATTATTCTTCCTTAGCTATTTTCTTATTCTTGGAGCTCAATTATGACCGAAACAAGTACGGCGGACGACACACCCGTAACGAAAAAGAAACCGCTAATTTCTCTCCCCTTTATTGTGGGAGCTCTGATTTTGTTAGTCGGCGGCTATTTTGCCGGTCCGTATATTATGCAGATGGTTATGTTGCAGCAGGAAAAAGCCAAAGCTAACCGGGCCCCCACGAAGCATGAAGTTCCCACTGAGCGTCCTTCCCTGCCCGCAGGCTCGTAATCGGGGCACCAAAGTTTCCTTGGAACTAATATTGAGTTGAATACCGACAGCCATGTTACAATTGACGTGGCTTATGGCGGTCTACAATTCCATACCGAGTAGCTTGATCGACTAAAACTCATACATGGAGTCTACCCATGCTGCGAACAGTTTCCATAGCGGTTGTTTGTTGTTTATTTCTTGCCTTCGCAACGTTTTGGCGACAGCCGGCGCGCGATGAAAATCAATTTATTTTACCCGTTGTCGCACCACCGCCCACAGAGTCAAATCCAAACGAAAAACCAGCTCCGACGGACGAGAAGAAAAAGGAGAACGTTATCGTACAGTCGAAGTACAATCGCCTAACACCTCAGGAAAGTTACGTTATTCTGCAGAAAGGGACGGAGCGTGCTTTTACTGGAGAATATTGGGATCACAAAGGCCATGGAACGTTTATTTGTAGACGTTGCAATGCGCCACTGTATAAAAGCAACGACAAATTCGACAGTCACTGTGGCTGGCCGAGTTTTGATGACGAAATCAAAGGTGCCGTCAAACGGCAAAGAGATGCAGACGGATTCCGTATTGAGATCCTGTGCACCAACTGCGAAGGCCATTTGGGACACGTCTTTCTCGGCGAACAGTTTACAGCGAAGAATACTCGACACTGTGTTAACTCAGTCTCCATTCGGTTTGTTGCCGAAGGAGAGGAACTTCCCCCTAAAATAATTCTGGAAAAGAACGCCAAGAAGGAAGATCTTCAAAAGTCGAATGATCGCAAAGCCGGGGACACCGCAGCTCCACCAAAGGATGACTAATCAGTCGCTCAACTGACCCTCCCGAAAATTCGCGAACATTCGGGAGGGTCGACCGCCATGTACAGACCGGGGACATAGGTAACACATGTGTCCGGCCTTTCCACGCAACGCGGTCGGGGCATGTGTCCGGCGTATACATTCCCTCCGCTCGGCTCGCAGCTCCGAGATGAAAGATGGACCTACTCATCCCTCTATTCCAAGACTGTTCTTACAGTCAATGAAAAGTGTGCAACGCCAAAACCGATGCCTCGGGTGTGTACCTTCCAGCCTACTGGCAAATAGATTGACCTGTGCCCAAAAAGATTGCTCCAAACGAGATAGCGGGAAAATTGCAAATCTCGTTTAGTTGCAAAAATGCGGCCCTCTCTTTCTGTCCCGCAGCCGTACAGCTCGATATCCGCATCGACTATATTATGCTGCTCGCAATTGATTTACCAATTATGCGATATTCGCAAGCTGTCAAAATATCTACCTAAAACCGTTGATACTCGATTGAAAGTACCTTTATGATCTGCTCATTAGATACCAACGGACATAGCCATCGGTGGCGGCACGTCGTATTTACAATGATCGTGTGCCTAATATGCTCGCAGGCAAGCGCACAGCCAATCCAATCTGACGGCACCCAGGAATCTTCCACTCAAGAATTGAATTCAGCGGCACAAAACGATTTAGCGGCGAGCGCCCCCGTCACTGCTTCAGAGCCACCGTCTACCGAGGCAAGAATTTCATTGCTGCCAATATTTGCTATGGCCTTGGGAGTAACGGTGGTACTAACATTGATGATTGGACTGAAGTCACATGCGTTTGTCGCGCTCATCTTGGGCGCATTAACCATCAGCTTTTTTGTACCCAATGATGTAGTAGGCTTTCAGAAAAGCCCACCTCAGGTCATCAAGGCAGATAGTCCATCTCACGCGAATATTATCAACCGTGTCACGAGCTCTCTTGGCGGAGCAGTCAGTGGCATTGGAGTCTTAATCGCGATGGCGGCCATCATAGGCAAATGCATGTTGGTCAGTGGAGCGGCTGACCGAATCGTTCGAAGCACTGTTGATTTGCTTGGCGAAAAACGGGCTGCCTTAGCAATGATGGTAAGTGGTTTTATTTTGTCGGTACCGGTTTTTTTTGATACGGTGTTCTACTTACTCGTACCGCTAGCCCGCAGCTTGTATCGAACGACACAGAAGAACTACTTACTCTATTTGGCCGCCATAGCAGCCGGCGGAGCAATAACACATACTCTGGTTCCACCTACTCCCGGGCCACTCTTGGTTGCCGAAGCTTTCAAAGTCGATATTGGCTTAGTAATGATGATCGGCATTGCTGTGGGCATTCCAAGTTCGTTGATAGGCTTAATTGCCGCGCATTGGCTCGACAAAAAAATGCCCATCGTGATGCGGCCGATGTCCGGCTCAAGTTCCTCGGCCGAAGGAGAAATCACAGTCCTGCCTAGCCTGCCCATGGCTTTGGTACCAGTTCTATTGCCCGTCGTTCTTATTACAGTGGAAACGGTACTAAGTACCATCTGGAAATCACCTGAAACAGAATCTGCAAAACTCCTGCTTGATTGGTTTAAACTCTTGGGCAATGCCAACTTCGCTATGATTTTCGCCGCCCTTTTCTCCATTTTCCTTTGCTGGAAAGTCCAAGGGCATAGCCTGAAGCAATTGGCAGAACATATTGAAGACTCGTTGCTCAGCGGAGGAGTTATTATTTTGATCACAGCAGCCGGAGGTGCATTCGGATCGCTGCTTGGCATGACAGAAATTCAGACGGTAGTTGCGAGCCTGTTTGGAAATTCGCAAAGTAGCGGTAGTGTCGTGATGTTTGTGGCCTTTGGACTCGCCGCCGCACTCAAAGTAGCTCAGGGCTCAAGCACGGTAGCCATGATCATCGCTTCTTCCCTCGTGGCCTCGATTGCCCAACCCTTGGCCGCCGCCGGGACGCTTGGTTTTCACCTGGCTTACCTTGTTCCAGTTATTGGAGCGGGCTCCTTGATGGGCAGTTGGATGAACGACTCAGGATTCTGGGTTTTTGCCAAAATGGGTGTCTTAACCGAAGGCGAGACCCTCAAGAGTTGGACTATCCTGTTGTGTATACTGAGTGTCTCTGGGTTTGTATTTACCTACTTGTTAGCTATGGTGCTACCTATGGCCTAGGATACACCCGGGAAGTTCATCTCCGCGAAGGACCGAAGTTTAGACGTGGATCATTTTCCATCAACAATCCATTAATGTGAATTCTATTCGTGTCATATTCGAATCCAGGAAACTCATTTTCAAAAAGCCCCCTAGTTAGTTCGGTTTCGGGTTGCATGTATGCGTTGTTCGTTGTCGTATTGAGTGGCTTTCTATTGCTTATCAACGCTGTTGTGTGCACGGCCGTCTACGCAGCCTTGCCGATACCCTCGAATAATGAGATCGCACCTCGCATTGGACAATTTTTCTTTTATCTGGGTCCTATCATTCTCATGGTTATTCAATGGAATCTACTCGATCGGCTTGCCCGTCTGTTCAGAAATTGAACTGCACTCCACAATCTAAATTGCGGTGCGCAATTTGATCTGTGAGCCGAAGGGTAGTAAATGAGACTCGGCCGCTCACGCTTCACGTATCACACCCAGTGAGAATCCGGTTTCACAATCGCTCACGTTCATTTAGCATTTACGACAGATTCAGCTAGCTTACACATGGACCTGCGGGATGAGATTTTCGATTTTACCGCCATAAAGCGTGCTAACACATCATGCAAGCTATTCGATGATGCGACGCAAGAGAACGCAATTTTGAGTATTGTGGTCCTGCCCTGCCTGGAAGCCAACCGGTATCGAACGGTCGACCACGTAGAAACCCTTGTGACGTCTTACTTTACCTTCGTCTTGCCCGTACTCGCGGCCAATGCCAGTTAATGGATCGAATTCGAAGAATCCGATAGTTACACGTACTGCAAAGACATTCGATCGGTCCGTTACTAAATTCTGTAGCCGAGTCACCGGTTGGTTTTGCACCATTGGAGTGAGTGGCAATCCAGCAGTGGCAGAAAACAATCGCTGACCAGGGGCCGATGGTAAGCTTCGTAGTAATCCGCCTTCTACTCCGTTCTTGTATAGAGGACTGGCGCTCAAAAGTGTCCCCATCACTCCTTGATCGATACTATCACTGGAATGAAACACGCGCACGTCGGTGGGAGCTGACATATCCAAATGGGGATTGCCGTTGCCCGTGATCAAAGCATTGGACCCAGAGGAGACCCGAAGAGAACTGAGTTCAGTCTGAAAGGGAATGACTCCACCCGAGTTGCGATCAACCGGTGACATGGTCGACCACATCAGACCACGCAATACACTTGCTTCTGCTGACGTATTCATATTCACCTTACCGGGCTCAACATAACTCGGGAGTCGGTTATGCGGCGCTTGATATATGCCGAGAGCCTCATTGCGAATGGCGTCATTATTGACGACTGACGGGGGCACAAAGCTGTGAACGGTGGCAGGATTCAGTGCCGTCTCTGCGTCTGCCCACAATGTACGTGTGCCCGTCAGTTCAAGCATCATGGGCAGCGTAGTGCGGTCCGAGACTGATTTATTGCCGCCGTTTTGGCTCTGATCAAAATCTAGCAAATGAGTGAATAGAAAATTGGAATCTCCGCCGAACTGTTGCATCAACTGAGACGCCGATGACATCGGTACGCTTAACAATTCCAGGCCGCTTACAAAATCTCGGTCCGTCCAATACGGTGACATGGGAACTTGAGCAACACCTGCGTTATAAAAAACCGGAGCTCCGAGATAAAACGCATGCGTTGGCTCGCCGCCTAAGCCTCGCAAGCCGTAGCGAGAATTAAGGTAGCCAAGGGTAGTGAATCGCCCAATGTGCTGATTAGCAGCGTCAAAACGCGGTACTCGAGGATCGTCGGTGTCCGATGGATCCTTTTTGTCAATGTACTCCAGCGGCAATGTGTAATTGAAATGAGCCTGCTGGCTGCCGGACGCAAGAATCGGATTGGAAACAGCCGCTGGTTCACTGTGATAGCTATAAAGCGTTCGACCAAACGGCGTACCAGCGGGCATTTCAGATGTTGCCGCTGCAGTGGGAGACACGACGAAGCCAGTTTTTTGGCGGCTACCAAGACGAACATCAAAATCATTGTTTATGTCGGTTTCACCCGAAAAAACTGTCAAATCGATCGGCAACCAATCGACGGTGATATAAGGATTGAAATCCGCGTGCCAAGGCAGATCGGGGTTAGCGAGCCTCTGTAAAACTGCTGTACTCCAGTTCAACTTCGTCCCAAATTGTGGACGGGTTTCAGCTGGATCGGTCGTATTCATAGGCCACCCTGCCTGGGTCAACAGCGAATTGGGCTCCATATCCAACAGTTCTGTGAACGGGGCATTGCCGGTAGAGTTATTCTTGCGATCAACATATGCGTCTTGCCCCTGAGGTAGATTGCGAAATCCGTCGGCCTGTGTCTCGTAATCGATATCGGCGGAACCTGAACCGTTATCTCCATCGTCCAGAGCGGTATCATCTTCGTTCAGATAATACTGTGGTTGGCGGTAGTAGTTACTGTTCGGTAGTGGTTCTGAAATATTCAATCCTACTGGAACTTGATTGGCTACAGCACTGCCTCCAATATTATTCTGCCAATCCAGGGGTACTTCCCCCGTAGCGACGAGCGTTGCTGCACCTCGCAAGTTGCTCCCTAGAACTAATAACCCCGGTGGAATGGGATTACTCAAAACAGGAAACGGCTTGGTACGGTAGGGCCCCGGATCATTGATTTCATTCCAAATCTGACACCAGCCGTTACTATATGTCGCCCAGTCGGGCGCTAAAGTAATACGCTGTGGGCTTGGACGATGCTTAGGTGGATTGAAAAGTTGTTTTCGTTGCCCGATGTAAGTGTCCGGACGAGGTCCAACAACCAAATGCTGCCCAGGTTGTAGATAGACATTGTTGATGGTGCGGTTTCTGAAAACCTTCCGCTGGCCAGAAATTCCACCCAAGTTGTTCGCGGCGGGAGCCACATTGGCAAACCACAATACGCGATCCACTTGCGATGGGGGAGGCTGGTAATCGGTCGTCTGCCGAGTGGCGGCATTGTTGAAACTATCCTCGTAGGTAGATGTGGGTACCGCATTCGGAGTTAGCAACAGTACGCGCCAAAGTGGACTGCTATCCACACTATAACCGCCCAGGTTCAAGTACCGGCTGCCGTCTGCCGCAATGTTGTAAATCGCGCTACTGGCCATGGCATGCCCAACCGGCCGCGCCGACACACCGGGCAATGCTCCCGAATTGGCGGCTCCATCAAAGCTTCGCGTGCTTTGGAATTCAAGGAACAACGAACCTTCGGGACGACGCAATTGATGCCACTTATTATCTCCTTGCTGCGGATTGAGACGCTCGTCAATTCGCACATCGTGGAAAGCTAGACTTTCGGTGAGCATCAGCTCAGGAGCCTCGAGCCCCCAAACGACTCCGTCGTCTGGAGCCCATGAAGGCGGCTGCCCCGTGCCAAACTTGAATGGATTGGCATCGTATGCAAAGCGAGTCATGTTCGAATCGGCATCGCGAAAATCCACCACATTGACAGCCCACTGCGCCAAAATTCGAGCTCGATTAGGATCTCCATAGGGCAAAGCGGCTCCAACATTAGGAAAGACATAGTCGTCGGGGATCAACAATTGCGCAAGACAATACAAATGTCTTGCCAACCACTGTCGGCCCTGATTGCCACCGTAGGTTAGTTTAGCTGGGTCCCCAAGAGGCAATCCATCCAATACAGGATCACTGAGTCCCGCGTCCTGACTGTACTGCTCTACCACATTGGTTGTGGTGGCATATTCTCCAAGTTGATGCCCCAACGGAAACGCAATGGCCTCATCGGGTTCGTCGATTAGACCGTCGTTGTCATCATCTAAACCATGACGTGCGCTCTCGGTTGCCTCATCCACAAGTAGGTTGCCATTGTCGTCGAGTCCATTGCCGAAGGGGCGATTCAAATCCAGCGGTAGATTTTGCCTGAACTCGATGGGAAATAGTGAAGCCATGCTATCCATGGGGATGAGCATAGGATTTGCAGGCGTGTAATTGGCTGAATAAGTTGCCAAGTCCTTGGTCCAACGTCGCTGTGCTAGCGCTTCAACCATTTCGATAAAACTTCCTACTCGCCTTTTTTCTACAAATGGTCTCGCCCCGTTGGGATTAAATCGTGCATAGAAATAAGTGTCCGCTACTCGAGCTGCGATTAAGGACGAACTCAGAGGCGTGGTGGCGCGAGAAAATGCAGTAGCAGTCGAGACGCCTGAAATGCCATAGGACGTATCCAATCTGCTTTTCAGCGAGCTTCGATCCCAATCATACAAACGGTACAGCCGCTCCCATTCGGTTAGTGATACCAGGTTGTCATGCCGTCCTTCATGGAGAATTCTAGGTTCATAGGGATCATCCATAACTTGGTTATTGAAACCCGGATGGATCATCAACGGGTTACCCATGAGGTCCATGCCCAACCCAATACGTCCAAAAATATCGGTCGGCATACCAGGCAGCGTGTTCTGGCTGTAGAAACTTGCTCGATGGCGCTCACGAAGCTGACTCACAAGATCATTGACACCGTCGGTCCCAGGTCCGCCCCCGTTTCGCGAGCTAATAAAGTCGTAATAAGTTGAGTCATTTGTAAACAGTGGTCGCAACGAAATATCCGCAGTACCGGCTCCCAATCCTTGGGCCAGGTTGCCAGTGACTACAAATCGGTTGTCGGCCGCGAAACTGGAAAAATTGGAGTCGGCTTGAACTTGGCTGCTCGAGGCATTGAGATTCAATCGACCGCCGAGATCTTCAATATAGTAGGCCGCCATCATTTTCAGGAGCTTACCTTCGGGCGACGTCATCAGCGGGAAGTTGATATCAATCCAAATACTATCAGCCACACCGTCGCCGTTGTTATCCACATCCCATGGACCTCGCATGAGCCAACGCACCCAATGCTCAAACTTCGGATATTCGGTGTTCCAGTTGGCCCAGTTGATATTCAGGAAAGGTGTTTGAGGTGCAGCAACATTGGAATAGTCACCTATATTGCTGCCCGTAAAACCAATGTTCGAACTAAGCGTTACATTGCCTCCACTTGCCCCCGGAATATTTGTCACCTTGAAAGCCAATGGTCTACCGCAAGCTCGCTGCAGAATTTCAATAGTGGAAACCAAGTCCAGGGGAGCAAAAGCGGGAAGGGCCTTGCTGGCAACTATTTGGCCATACAAAAAATTGACCAACGCCGGGCGGTGGAAAGAAGGAATGATGTCATTACTCGAGGCAGCGCCTGCGTATTGAAAACTCTGATAAAAGTCAGCGTAGTCCGCTGCATCGTAGGATTCATCACTATCACCGTAGGGCACAAAAGCTGGATTGCCCTTGCGAATGTGGCTGAAATTGGGAGTAAGCGCAGCTGCAACACTCAAATAAGATCCCGACAATACATAGCCACCTGCCCAAGGTATGCCGGCATACTGGTGAAGCAATCCTCCACTTGTCTGTATCCCTGCGGCTGGCGTTGCCAAATGCTCAGGAATAACGCCAGTGCCCACAGAATTAAGCGGCGCCGAATTGATAAGAATTGAATAGGAGCCGGTGGGACCGTAACACAGCGAGATGGGAGTGCTTCCAGGAGGAATCGCTGCATTCGAAAGATCGATTACGATGGAATACTGAAGAGCTTGAAACAACTCGAGGCCCGCCACATTCCCGGCCGGCATTTGCCCGTGATAACGAATAATACGGAAGGACTGGTCGACCAAAGGACCTTCCAAAAAAGTTACCACGCGGCCCGTCAATGCATCATGTTGCTCCGGCAATCCATACCCGTGGATCGAGCCACCGCCGTCTTTGAAACCCCATTGCAACGGAATCTTGAGAAACTGGGGTGGAGTGCCCAACAGGCGAGGACCTTCGGAAGTACCATTAGCAAACGAGTTACCATAAAAAGATTGGGCATTGCGTCCGGGGTTATCACGTCCCGGGATGGCATCGATTCGGGCACGAGTCGTAATCGCTTGATCACGTCCCAAGGTATTATCACCTATACCTAACACATCGCCATAAGTAATATCCCCATTGCCGTAGACATCGGCTAACAGCGAGTGACGCCACCAAACAGAAGACGTATCGGTGGTCCCGCGCAAGGCTTGGCGAAAAGCAATATCAATAAGTTTCGCCGGAGGTGTACCATAGAAGTCACTACGCACCATGCCAAAATTGGAGATGCGAGACTGACTGGCAAACACCAGGTAGGTTACGGTCAACATGCTGAACAAGGTCAACATGCCTAATACGACTAGGAGTATCAGACCTGCTTGCCGTCGGGGATCAGAACGACCCATGAGGCCTCTGAGTTGATTGTTGCTGCGATTCATATTCTTTTTGACTGCAAGTTTCGCCATTTGAGCACCTTACTGCACTTCAATCACGCGCTCAAAAACGCTGACTACGTTACCAACCATAGTGGCCTGTGTGGGAAGAGTAGCATCGAAGGTCCAGTCTGGACCGTCGAGCGTCACATTTCTTGTCCATGTACCAGTAGCATCATCTACTTGTGATTCAGCATCTCGGCCAATAACCCGGTACCAGCGACATACGACTGCCAGATTTGTTCCATTGGACATGTAACGGCTAAGCATTACCCAATCGCCTACATCAATACGATCTTCTACTCCCTGACTAGCTCCAAACGTGACTCGACCGCCCGCACCACCAACGAAGTTACCGCCGATCGGTGAGACTTGGAGCAATCGCTCCCCTTGAGGAATACTATTGGTCGACGAACTGGTGGGAGCAAACCAAGCCCGATCGCGGCGGTGCATCACGACGATGGAAAGCGTGTAAAACTTCTCCGCTGTCAGATACTCCGCATCGCGCATGGGTTCCCGTGGGCAGAGTGTGGCTAGCCAGGAATACTCGCTGGTAGCTGCCGCCCGATTCAAAGCCGCATCGTATACGCGACCTGCGGGCAGGCTCTTGTCTTTGGTCGAAACATTCAGGGCCAAATCATCGGTTGAGAGAAAAAGCTGTTCAATGACCTTGGGAGGCATGACTGCTGTTGTTCCCAGCGAATTGAGACTTACCCTGACCAACCTAGGAGAGTTGCCTGAGGCGAAACTAGGTGTGCTGGCATTACTAAGTGGAGAAAAGTTGTCCTGATAGTATGGAAAAAGGCTGGGTCTATATGCCTGCGTTGGACCAAAGGCCGGGTAGGCAGCAACCTCACTAAACGTCAGAGCATCGGCAAAGAAGCTAGGGTCGATGCACACAGCATGTCGCAACGCGGGGCTGGCCAGTCCACCACTACTGCTGGTCGAAGCAACAGCTGCCGTGTTATCAAAAAGTGATGTCAATTTAGTGGCATCGTTGAACCACATCCACCGCGACCGATTATTGAAACCTCGAACCAGGAAATCGTTGTAATATCGCTGCCCATAGGCATGGCCTTCAGAGGCCTCATTGGCCGAGCGGGCATCACGCGATGCAAGTGGCAGAACGGACGCAATCCCCAGAATGCCGATGATCACAATGCCTATCGCAAACAAAACCTCTAAAATGGTCGTGCCGCGGCGCCGCATGGGAATCGAACCTGCGTATGAATATGACCTGCATTTGTGCATAACAAAAAACCTATTGACTTGCTCGCTGTACGCCGCTTGTTGCCAAAGCCCGCGCAGCCGCGATTCGTTGCTGACTCAAGGTACCGCTGGTAGTATCCCCATTGCTCAACTCTTGCACCTGAGCTGAACTGATGCTGCCCGAGTAGGGGTTTAATGTGATCCAGAAGTTCGATGAGTCAAAGATGTTGTAAGTGAAGTCATCTCGTGTTGAGACCTTAGGATCTGGCACGGGCGTAGCGGCCAAGTAGCTCGGATCAGGAAAGACTTGATCAACTTTTCCAACTAATAGGTGAATCTTGTCTGGAGTTGGATGGCGAGAAAACTCAATCAAGGGGTTATTTGCCGGACCCGATATTTCGGTGAAGTAAACGTCGCGTATAGTTCCAGTTGGACTAAACACGATATTGACGCTGCCGTAGTCCAAACCAGCCGGAACACTGAATAAAGACCCCGAAGCAGGGTTCAGGCTGATCGTGTTAATGCCAAAGTCGGTACCGCTGCGGCCAATGCCTGAGACACTGAGATCAAGGCATACTCCACGCGGCAATACGATGTTGCCAGCCAATGATTTGGTTGGTTTTCGATAAATTCGAAACGGTTGCGGAGCAGCTGGAAAAATGGCAGGTTCCACAATGGGAACCGTAACGCCACCGGTGAGCACGATGCCCGGAGCAATGGATGCGTTTTGAAACGTAATGTTAATAAACACGTTGGGCGCCGAGCCAGCCAGAGTCAATTCCTTGATGCGGTAAGGTCTTGCACTGTCTCCGAATTGAATTACATCGTAGGGTCCTACCATGCCTGAAGATGAATTGGTATTGGTATCCCAAAGTGAGGCCGCATCCGCTAAGGGAATCGAAGCGATTTGATGATTCGACAGCGTAGGGTGATCACTGATTGCAGCCCGTGCTCCGGACAAATCGCCCTCGTAGGGTGGAAATGTCTCACCAATCGAAAGACGAGTACAAATATCTGAATTAGGAGATGCAGTTCCGCTACGATCCAGGATGATGGCCACTGGGCGACCAGTCGCGATAGCCCTCGCTTGGGCACTCTCAAAATAGGCTTGAACCAGTCTCGCCGCTTGGCTACCCTTTTGATCCTTGAGTAAGTCCTTAACAGTAGGCAGTGTCAACGCTGCCAAGATGGTTAGCACACCCATCACGACCAATAGTTCAATCAGAGTAAAACCTGCACGCAATGGCGATGTCGGCAGGCGGTAAGGGTTTCGCATTAGCTTTCCCATCGGCGGTATTCCCATCGGTTGTCCGCTCTTGTATTGGCCGAGATACGACCATCATCAGTCGGCTCAAGTTTATTCAGTCAGGATTGTATGGTTGGTCAGGTTATCATCCCACCCTGAAACACTTCCATCACCATCACTATCAAATGTGCTGCCAACCATGACAGGAGAAGCATTTCCTATCTTGTTGGCAGGAATCTCATAGAAGGGATCGACGTTGTAAAAGTTTGCATTGGGTGCGGGCGGACTCGTCCAGGTCGTATGGGCGTAATTGAACACTGGCAAATTGGTATTCGTATCCAACGGATTGAACACAATATCAAAACTCTGATCCGGTCCGGCTGAAATAATTAGCGGTACCACCAACCAAGGCTTGGTTCCGGTAGTTCGCCAACGATAATCCGTACGCATGGGATCCAAGGCGTCAGGAGCGGCCGGCGCGGCACCTGGCGTGGCAGCATATGCGTAGCTTTGGTTTAAGGAGCTCGCGAAACCTGCGGGCCAACGCAACCAACGAATGGGCTCACCCCAAGCATCCAGAAACTCTGGGTAGCCATCGGAATCCAAGTCGCCAATTTCACTCGGACGAAAGGCCTCTAAGGCCGAGCCGCCAGCAATATTTGAAGTGGCGACGATCGCGTAAAGCAACTCGGCTTGCTCGTAATCGACAGTAGGGGCTGTACGACCAGCCAAGGTGGTTTCTATTGATGGAATTGGGTCACCGCTAATTACATACTGCGCACTAATCGGCGAATAACCAAAATACTGACGCAAATTGTTGTAATTGCCAGGAGTACTCCGATACCCAGTATAAGCATCCACGTAACCAATCGTATTATCTTCTAAACGAGCTGCCAGGCGGGTCGGAGGATACAGCAGATCGGTGTAACGATCTGGCAATTCCATCCGCATCAAATCTCGCAAGGCAACCATTCGCAAGCGTGCTGCCTCTCGGTGACTTAGAAGTGGGCGTCCCGCTAAGCCTTGCTGAGGTTCAAGCCAATCCAAGGGCAGATCGAGCTTTACCGAACGATATCGATACTCCTCCCAGCGCTGCAGAATCACCGAGTTGATCTTCTCGATTGTCCCTCGCGTTCGTGTGGTCTTGGCGTCCAGCATCGCGCCCGCCAATGTAAACAGCAGCATGCCTGCCATGACACCAATAATGCCAATAGCGATCAGCAGCTCAATCAATGTAAAACCGCACCGCCTATGCGCACTCCTCAACGGCCGCCAGCGCTCGGTACTAAAGTGATAGAAACTGATCATCAGACAACCTTTGCTGAATCATCCAGCCGTGCGTCGAGCGCTTCAAATTGAGAACGATTTCTCAAATTGATTCACTAAGTCGAATAAGTTGGGATGGTTTGAAATATCATGCAAGTTTCGGACCAAGACGGTTAACATCTTGGGTCGCCCGGCGAAAGAATCCGACTGGCCAAGCAACTAGTTGGACAGGGCGTTTTCCAATACGCCCTCGCTGAAGTTTGTGGCGTTATCAAGTTGAACACTTGGGGCACCGGCCACCTCTACGTATCTGCCTCCGGCGGCCGCAGGGGTCGCCGCATCAAAATCGATCATCTGTCCCGATGGAAATCGGAAAAAGACAGTCTTGCCAGGTACACCTCCGTACAAGTCGTCAAGTCCCGCCGATATCAATTGAAAGCTTTTATCGTTCATATAACTAAATCGAGTATCAGGCGTCCCGGCTGTCGTCTTGACGTTGTCGGATCGGTACGGTCGAACAATTCCCAAGTCGCTAACCGCATAGTTGTTGTAGAACACTGGGCTTGTCGTGCTGTATGTGGCATTGTTGAAATACACCACTGGAGCACGACCGCTCTTGTGATGATACACCGGCAACACATCGTTGGTCCCCAGACCAAACTCACCTTCATCGGTGGAAAGCGTCAAGCCTGTGGAAGTGTCCAATGTCAGCTGGCTTTGTCCAAATTCAAAAAAAGGTGCATTGCGATCGACGTTGTATTGAGCCGACGCATAGGTCTGGCTTGAATTTACCTGATTACCACTACTGTCCATCAAGAAGATTGGACCACCGACACCGGAGATAGGATAACTTGGGTCGGTACTGAAGCCTCCCAGAAAAAAGACCAGCGCTTCTGGCGGATCCATAACACCAGTAGGTGCACCGGTACTGCAATTGGCAACCGACGTAAGCAGAGTAAACTCGGAAGATGCAATCTGGGGAAACAACTTGCGCAGGTGACGCGTCATTTGGGCCGCATTCGAGCCGTCCGGTGGGAATTCACCGAACTTCGAGTTGTATTTCTCAACGGATTGAGCCAAGGTTTCCACCTCGAATGCAATGGCAGCCTTCTTGGCAGCCACCAATCCGTACATAACCGCCGGGATGGTGATCCCAACTAGCACACCAATAATCGCGATCACAATAAGCAGCTCAATCAGGGTGAACCCCTGACGATCAATAGTTGGATGAGCTGGTTGAGTTTGCATCGTTCGTTGCCTCCGTTTTTCGTTTGCCAAAACGCGCGCCGTTGAGTAAGTAGACTTGCCCTCAAGCTTGCGCCACGCCAGCGCCGAATTCTTTCTTAAAATGTCTGGTACCACTTGGCAGTCCCGCGACTGCTAACAACTCCACCACCCCAACTAAACGGATCATTTCATCATCAATACTGCCAAATTCGACTATTCTGCAATCGTCTCTCGCAAGACCTCGTCGGCAGTTGTTACCCCTTTGAACACGTAGTTGATGCCATATTTACGCAGCGGGATCATCCCAAAATGCTCGGCCCGATCACGCAAGTCATCGGTGGTCGCATTAGCCATAATCATGTCACGCAAATCATCATTGAGAATCATCAACTCAAACAACCCAACGCGTCCCTTATACCCCGTGTTGTTACACTTTTCACATCCGCGACCTCTGTAAAACTTCTTGTCGCTAATCGTGGACAAGTCAATTCCTAAATCCAATAGTATCTCATTGGAAACCTCTGTCTCCTCACGACAATTGGAGCAGATACGCCTTACGAGACGCTGAGCAAGAATCGCTTCTACACAGGCAGTAATTAAGAACGTGGGGATACCCATATCCTTCATACGGGTAATAGTGCTCGGCGCATCATTGGTGTGCAACGTGCTAAACACTAAGTGCCCCGTAAGGGAAGCTTGCACGGCAATTTCTGCTGTCTCAATATCCCGAATCTCTCCAACTAGAATCGTGTCGGGATCTTGCCGCAAAATGGCTCGCAAACAGGATGCAAAAGTAACTCCAATATCGTGATCGATAGGAATCTGAACGATGCCATCGATGTCATACTCCACTGGGTCTTCCGTAGTGATCAGCTTGTCTTCAATCGAATTTAGCTCGGACAAGGCAGAATACAGTGTGGTAGTCTTACCTGAACCCGTGGGGCCGGTCACCAACACAATCCCATTCGGGCGATCAATGATCTTGCGAAACACCGTCAGAGTGTGCTCGTCCATGCCCACGTTGTTCAAATCCAAAGAAACCACGGATCGATCCAAGATCCGCATAACAACGCTTTCACCGAACATTGTCGGCAACACGCTCACACGTAAGTCCACTGGGTGGCCTCCCACCATCAGTTCGATCCGCCCATCCTGAGGTAAGCGACGTTCGGCGATATCTAGGTTCGCCATAACTTTGATGCGCGTGGTGATCGCAAAAGCCAAGTGACGCGGTGGAGGGACCATCTCATAAAGTACCCCTTCCGCCTTAATACGAATGCGGAACTCGTCTTCAAAAGGTTCAAAGTGGATGTCGCTAGCATGGTCCTTAATGGCCAACAACAGCACCATGTTCAAAAGCTTGCGCACCGGCACGCTGTCGGCCAGGGCTTCTGCGTCTGTTAAGTTAAATGCGCCATCTCCTAGAAGCGCAGAAGCTTGCTGGAAGAGCTCTTCGTTTTCATTGAGCTCCTGGATAATGCGTTCTACCGAATCCAGATCCGATGCATAGTATTTGTTAATCAGAGCGGCGACATCCCGTTCGGTGGCTATCACCATGCGAATGTGATAACCCAAGAACGTGCGCAATTCATCTTGCACCGTTAGGTTTTGAGGATCGCAAGTTGCAACAGTTAAAGTATCGCCATCGAAGTGAATGGGTACCACGCGATACAGCTGAGCCATTGTCTCGGAAATTTTCTCAATGACATCCGGAGGCAAGCTACGTTCAGCCAACTGCACAGTTTGCATACCCAACTGTTCAGCCAACCCTTGGATCAGCTGTTCATCGGTTATGAGCCCCATATCTTCGGCAATCTTGCCCAGCAAAATCCCCGGACGTTGCTGCT
The DNA here is from genome assembly GCA_020427005.1 of Planctomycetales bacterium. Lineage (GTDB taxonomy): Bacteria > Planctomycetota > Planctomycetia > Pirellulales > Pirellulaceae > Aureliella. The sequence continues at coordinate 11,373 of JAGQOY010000052.1, read as the reverse complement.
GCTCATCAAGGATCAACTCAAGCTGTTCATCCGTGATAAAGCCCAAGTCGACGAGAATTTGCCCAATCTTACGTGCAACCATAATTCAACTTCGCGACTGTCGACTAAATGTTTAACGTTATTTTGGTGAACCACTAGGATGAACCACCATGGCCCTACGCCAGCGAACTGATCATAGATACAAGCGGCATAAACAAGGAAATCACGATGAAGCCCACCGCGACCCCGAGGAAGCAAATCAGCAACGGCTCGATCAATCGCGTCAGGCCTTCCGTCATAACATTCACTTCGTCATCGTAGGTATCTGCCACCTTATAAAGCATGGTGTCCAATTCACCGGTTTCCTCGCCGACGTCCACCATGTTAACTACCAACTCATCAATTACCCGTGATCGCATCTTCATCAAGTAGAACAACACGCAGAGTACGGCTCCCAAACCACACATCACACCACCGACCATCAAAAGTGATTCCATCGAGCCTTTGGTGCCCGTGGTTCGGCCAGCTGTGAGCGCCACAGATAGCGTCATGACTCCCGGAAACGAACCCAGTAACAGCCAGAAGAATGCGGCCACGGGATGAAAACCGGGCGTTGAGTTCTCGCGCATCGGCTTGCTGATCACTTCCCCTTCACGAATGGCCTCGGTGACCTTAGCGAAGATGCGTTCAAAAAGAGCATTCCCTGCAGTCTCACGAGTAATATTAAGTGCTTCCAAAATAGGCACACCCGAAGAAACCAGCGTGCCAAGAGTTCGCGTTGTACGAGCCAAGATGTTCTTCTCTATCAAGCTGCCAAAAACCGGCAACTTCAACATGAACATGTCAAATCCCATTCGTCCATGCCGGAACTTGCGAATGAGTTTGGCTAGTAGCCAATAACAGAACGGTATCAACAGCATGAGGAACCAATACTTCACGATGTAATCGCTCATCGCAATCAGCAGCAGAGTGGGTGCCGGAAGCGGTAGCCCAAATTCCTCAAACATTTCCTTGAACGTTGGTACGATGAACTTCATGATCAATGCTAGAATCAGACCAGCAATGATCACAACCGCGATTGGGTAGATCATCGCCCCTTTGACTTTGCGCTTCAAAGCCTCAGCAGCCTCCAAGAAGTCAGCCAAACGTTGGAGAATTGTTTCCAATGCGCCGCCAGCCTCACCGGCCTTGATCATATTCACGTAAAGTCGATTAAAGACTTTAGGGCTTTTCGACATCGCCTCCGATAAAGTCGCACCGGTTTCAATCTCATCGCACACATCCATGAGTGCATTCTTGAGTTTTCCCGGCTTGTTGTTGTGCTCGAGAATCTTTAGGCTTCGTAGAATCGGTAGACCAGCATCTTGAAGAATTGATAGCTGACGCGTGAACGCGCAGATGTGCTTGGTCTTAGCGCCCCCTATGGCAAATGGGCGTTTCTTCTTTTGGCCCGGAGCTGATTTGGCCGTACCCTTCTTTACCTGAATCTTGGTAACAAAATAACCCATTTGCCGAATAGTAGTCTGGGCTTCTTCTTCGGTTGCCGCTTCGATGATGTCCTTGATCTCTTGGCCGGTTGCATCCATGGCTTCGAATTGAAAAGTCGGCATGAGACTAGCCCCTTAGGTTCAAGAAAGGTGTGCTTTTTTATTTGGCTGTTTTCAAAACGGTTACTTAGGAATAACGGACGACTAGGGAGACTTGCATATCCATATTTAGGCATTGCCCTCATCTTCTTCCGCGTCGTCGACTATCCCTCTACGCGCATTGACGATGCGCTTGGCCAAGTCATCCGGGCGGTGACTTTTGGACAAGACTTCCTCGATTGTGCAAGTATCGCTGCGCCATAAGTGGAACAGTGCATCGTCCATGAGAATCATGCCGTACTTCGCACCCGTCTGAATGGCGGAATTAATACGGAAGGTTTTGTTTTCTCGAATCAGGTTGGCAATCCCAGGAGTGACCACCAGCACTTCGTAAGCCGCCACTCGCCCACCACTTATTTTGGGCAGCAATGTTTGGGCAACAACTCCAATGAGTGCAGTACTGAGCTGAGTCCGGATTTGGTCTTGCAAGTTTCCCGGAAACGCATCAATGATTCGATTGACGGTGCCCTGCGCACTATTGGTATGTAACGTCCCGAAAACTACGTGCCCTGTTTCTGCGGCAGTAATAGCTGCTGAAATCGTTTCTAGGTCCCGCAGCTCACCCACCAAAATGACGTCTGGATCCTGTCGCAAGGCCCGGCGAATCGCCTCGGCAAAGCTCGGCACATCCACGCCGACTTCGCGTTGATTGATCGTCGAGCGTATGTGGTCATGATAAAACTCAATTGGATCCTCGATCGTAATGATGTGGTGGTCGTGGACCTCGTTGAGAAAGTTTACCAAACTGGCGAGAGTAGTACTTTTGCCCGATCCCGTCGGCCCAGTAACCAGAATCAGCCCTCTCGGGCGTTGCACCATGTCGATCACGGCTTGATTCAAGCCCAATTGCTCGGGGGTCAACTTGTCGTTGGGAATCTGTCGCAGGACCATCGAAATGAAGCCCCGCTGCTTAAAAATCGAGACCCGAAATCGGGCCATGTCTCCAAATGCGAAACCAAAGTCCGAACTGCCCGATTCTTGCAACTCTCTTTGACAGCGTTCCGGGGCAATACTCTTCATCAAGGCCATCGTGTCATCTGGCTCGAGAACCTTGGTCTCAAGCTTCCGCATCCGTCCATGCAAGCGAAAAACGGGAGGTTGGCCAACCACTATGTGGATATCGCTTGCACCCTGCTTCACGCAAGCTTGAAGTAATTTGTCAATTAAGACTGACATGGACCGTCCAGTTCCAAGGTATTGATGGTTTTTAGGTCTTCACCTAATGCAGAATGGTAGGCATCATTGCCTCAATCTGCGACTGAATAATTGAATTAGGGCAAATGCTCCAAACGAGACTTGCCGGAAAAAGCATTCATTTCTGCGACTAGGAACCGCGGATAAATCCGCCAGGTGGATCGTGCAGCCTTGGTTACAACGGAAACAGCCTCCGGCCCCGCAAGAACAAGCATCGAAGATCAGTAGAATCCCTCTCCGCTCATTGCCCGCGACACTCCCAAAAGGAAAAAGCGAGGCTAATACCTTGTAACAAACAACTCCAGTGCTGCACTGCCTCCATATGGATGAGCGAGGTGAAACGTAAACTGCTAGCCAGTTGACTGCATTCTATCGGTAACTTCCGCTCAAAGTCCAAATGCCCCCCAAAAACGGCGACATAAGTTCAGCTTATTACCCATAAACAATCAGGCGATAACCCAGCCACCCTTTTGAGGCAAACGGCAGATCAGGCTTTTGCTGGCTCTTCCATCATTTCCTGCAATACTATCTTCATCGCGATTGCATCTTGTTCGGTATGTTTTGCCACACGGTAGACTTCTTCTAAGGTCGTGAAACCACGCATTACCTTTCTCATGCCGTCGCAATAAAGTGTCGTCATACCCTCTTTGATGGCTTGTTTGGCGATTTCTACTGTAGATTTATTCTGAAACATCAGTTCACGGACCTTGCTGGAAACAACCATTAGCTCGTAAATTCCCATGCGTCCTCGGTAGCCAGATTTCTGACAATAGCTGCATCCTTTGCCTTTACAAAAATTCGCCCGCGCGGCTACGTCTAAAGGAATCCCAGCTTCCGCCAGAACTGCCTCGGAAAGCTTAACCGGCGTCTTGCAACGCTTGCATATCGTCCGTACCAATCGCTGCCCTAAGACAGCCACCACGGAACTCGCCACCAAATAGTTGGGTACTCCCATGTCCACCATACGTGTAACGGCACTGGGCGCATCGTTCGTATGTAGTGTACTAAAAACAAGGTGTCCAGTCAAAGAAGCCTGGATACCCATGGAAGCCGTCTCCGAATCCCGCATCTCACCTACAAGAATAATATTGGGGGCTTGCCGCAACATGGATCGAATAATACGGGCAAAGTCGAGTCCGATGTTGTGCCTGACCTCCACCTGATTGATACCTGGCAAGTAGTACTCTACGGGGTCCTCAGCCGTGATGATCTTACGATCGGGGCGGTTCATGGCATTCAAAGCAGCATAAAGAGTCGTCGTCTTGCCGGAACCAGTTGGGCCGGTCACTAACATGATTCCGTTTGGACGACGTATGGTATTGGTAAATACCTTAAAGTCTCGCTCTGAAAGTCCCAGTTGGCGGATACCAACTTTGATATTGTCTTTATCGAGCAAGCGCATGACCGACGATTGACCATGATTGGTGGGAATAATACTGACCCGTAGGTCCAGCTCTTTTTCACCCACCGTAATCTTGATCCGCCCGTCCTGGGGGCGACGGCGTTCCGCGATATCCATCTTCGCCAGAATCTTTATGCGGGAGAGAATTGCTCCCAACAGCCGTCTGGGGGGGCTATCGCGTTCTACCAGGACTCCGTCAATCCGATATCGGATTCTCACTCTGTCCTCAAAGGGCTCCACATGGATATCGGATGCCCGCAGCTGAACCGCCTCCTGGATCATCATATGTACCAAACGAACGATTGGGGCACCGCTTTCGTCGGCAATTTCATCATCCGACATCCCATCTTCGGCCGTTTCGGTAAAGTCAATTTGAGTATCGGTGAATTCCTGCAAGATCGAGTCCGCCGATTCCCCTTCAACCTGCCCATAGTAGCGGTTAATCGCTTCGTGAATGTGCTCACGTGGAGCGATAGCTGTTTCGACCTTTTTGTTGAGAATGAAACGTAACTTCTCTATTGTTTCCAGATCGAATGGGTCGCTCACCAATACATGGAGAACGTCATCTTCCTCCTTAAAAGGGATGATGCTGTTTTCACGCGACACGGACTCCGGCACCAGCTGGATGACTTCTTCAGGAATTCGTTCTGACGTCAAATCCACATAATCGATTCGGTGGAATTCGGCTAATGCACGGTATACTGCTTCGGGTTCGGCGTACGCAAGTTGTATGAGTGCATCGGCAATGGACATACTACCTTCTCGGGCTAGGTTGGTAGCTTCCGAAAGTTGGTCAAGGCTTACGACTCCACGGCTGAGTAGGAGGTCCGTAAAGTCTCGCATTGGTTGATCCATGGTTCAGCTCCGTTTTTTTGCTACCCCAAGGGGTATTCTTGAGTATTTCACTCAGTGTAATCGAAACTCGCTTTCACACCCAGCATTGATTGGCTGCCACAGGCTAAGTCAAAGACTCAACTTACCGGTTATCTTCTTGAAATGACATTTGGTTTTCTCGATCTCCGCTTCCTAGTGCTCTCGCTTTAGAAATTCGAAAACTAGGCTACTACCGCCCGGGGTCCTTATGTGTGGACAACCTATGGTTTCAGGGTTGGGCAAAAACTACAAATCTGATCGAGCTTTTTTAAACGCAAAACGGCCACCCCGAGAGGTGGCCGTTTCTATCGTTGATTTTACTTATCTTTGGATCAGAATTGGCAAGTTCCCGAACATGTTCCTCCACCACAGTTCGAGCAGGCCGGGGCGTGCATGAGAATCTGTGGTGCCATTGTTGGAACTTGACCGCAGTTATTGCAGCCCGATGGACCAATCATTACGCCAGGTGCAGCTGGTGCACTTGGAACAACGCCGGAGCAAGGGTAAACGGTGATCGGAACCAGCTTAGGAACCATGCGAGAACTCTGCACTTGAACTTCGCGGGGTACGCTGACCGGTACGCGAACGCTGTACTGTTCAACATGATCTTCTGTTACTGTATCAAAACGAGTCGTAGTGATCGGTTCGACCTTAGTTTCTGGAATACGCACTGTATAGGAAACTTCTTTAGTTCGCTTTTCCGTGTTGTAAGAAACAACCGGTACGGTGATGGAGCGAGTCTTTTGCTCATAACTCAGAACTTTGCGTGTTCGAGTCCGAGTTTCTTCGTTGTATTCAACTACTTTCCGATTTCGAGTTCGAGTCTCATCGACATAGTTTACGACCTTACGAACGCCAGTGCGTTCTTCGGGAACATACACTAGTACCGTGCACTCATAAGGAACCTCAGTAGTCTGCTGTTCGAATGATGTATAGGCAACTTCCTGAGATTCCATTACGTTTTCAACTACCGGCACCTCTTCAGTAATCACATTGGGTACCCACACTCGGCGGGAAACAGTTTGGGTCGTTGCTACCGGCTGGCTATATACCACCGCGCTTTCTACGCTGTAACCGGAAACCGAGCCGCAGCTGCCAGAAGCAACCTGATAGCCGCCTTGACCGCATCCGCTAGAAACTACTCCACAACCTCCACATGATCGACAAGCACTGTTGGTGAAACACCCGCCTCGATAGGAGCGGATTCTTCCGCAACCACCACAAGAGCCGCATTGTCCCGCATAGGAACTGCATCCCCCTGCGCTTCCGCTACAGCCGACACCGACAGCTCCACAACCGCCTCCCACAGAACCACAACCACCAGATACTACTTGTCCTGAATAGGTTGCCGCGGGTTGGCATGTCTGCATCGATCCAGCCACTTCTTCAACTCGAACTTCCCAATGCCCATAATCCTTAGTCACGGTTTGCATGCGAGTCACAGGTCGACTGACTTGCACTGTCCGCGTCTTAACCACCGGTACCGAATTGGTCACTAACTGGGTCCGAGAAATTGTCTGCGATTGAGGAATTTGTACCGTGTATGAGAATTGTTCTTCATTTAATTGAGGCACTCGAACGGTGTATTCCTCGGGCACATCAACTACGTGGGGGACACGAACCGTGTAATTCTCGGAAACTTCATTCCATACAGGTACAGTCTCAGTCACATCAACTGTCTTTTCACTGGTCTGGGGAACCAGGACACTATATTCCACAGTTTTGGTTTCAGTCTTGTCAACCATGACGGTGGTCGTGCGATAATCCTGAACTTCGACTGGCACTTGCCGAGCTACCTGATTTGTACGGTAGCGGACTTCGTCTTGATATTCTGTAGCATACTCGACTTTGGTTTCGGTAAAGTACTCAGGTTCCATCACGACTTTGTAGGACTGAACCGGACCGCAGTCTGCCAATTCCATCGAGGGAGCCACCGTGGTCACTGCCGGTGCGTAGGACATGGCAGGGGAGTAGACCGGCGATGTTTGCATGACGACAGTTCCGCCACAGGCCTGGCAACCACCAGAGATTGGAGCTTGGGCCGTGTATACAGGTTGACTCATCGCGTAGCTGGGTGCGAAAGCCTGTGCTGCACCACAACCCGAACAATTACCGACTGCGCGGAATCCGCCGCAAGCTGCTGCAGTGCAGGGATCACTACATCCCCCACATCGGTGAAGCAGACCGCCGGCCCAGGTCGGGCTAGCGAGCAATCCTGCCACCAATGAAAGACTCAAAACTAGTTTATTCATGAAGCTTCTCTCCGATGCCCAGAGTTAAGAAATTGGGAGTATTTGCGGGCTGCTCCGAACACTTCGGCACAGCAGGTTGAAAATCGTCTAAAAAAGCCCCTGTACGGGCTGCGGCCGGTCCCCCAGGCGAGACTGAAAACTGCCTCACAGTCTACCTATCCATCCTATTCGTTGCAAATTGCACATCTATCAAAACCGGAAACTTTGGTAAAAAATCAACGGCTTCGTTTCCTGTAGGACATGACGTAATTAAAGTTCAATAGCGTAACGCTGCCAGTTTTTCCCACTGGGACAGCAAAAACCGAACTTTGCTGGTTTCGCCTCTCATGATTAGTCATTTTTGCAGGGCCTTTGGGTTCCAGTACGTCCTTTTTCTGGCTTGGTGCTACCCCGTTTCGATTGCCCTTTCGCAGGCCCCTGGAGCTCCGCAACAAACGGCTCTGGGGGGGGGAGAGGAAGTTGAGCAGGCCAATACAGCCTTACCGTTGGAAGAATTGCCCACCGAACCGGTCGTAGCCAAGGTGGAGATGAAGCTCAACCTCAAGGGTGAGTTAGTAGATACCATTGAAAAAGGAGATTTGCTAACTGTTTTGGAAATGCGGGATGGAACCTATGTGATCCAGACTCACGGCGGTCATAAGGGTCTAGTAAGCCGACAAAGCGTAGCCCTGCTAGCGGATTCCATTCCAGTGTACGACGAGCTAATTGTTGCTAATCCAGCGGATGGACGCCTCTACACGCTTCGAGCCAGCGCGCATTGGGCAATGGGGGACGCAGTGAAGGCATTGGCCGACTATGACCAGGCGATTGAATCGGGTTATGCAGAAGCGCATGCCTTTGCTAGTCGAGGACTATTTCATTCGGCAATGGGCAACGCCGAACAAGCTGTTCAGGATTTTACCACTGCCATCGAAAAAAATGACGCTGACCCTGTACCTCGCATTAATCGTGCAGGAGTGCACATGACGCAAGGCAACTATGGCGAAGCGGTCGAAGATTACACCCAAGCTCTAAGGCTGCAACCGGAAAGCCCTGTGCTTTATTCACAGCGGGCGATCGCCTACAAGCTATTGGGGGACCTATCGGCTGCCGAACATGATTATGATTCAGCTATTGAGTACGGCCCTCAGGATGTTTCCAATTGGATGGGCCGTGGCTACATTCGCTTTCAAAGAGGGCAACATGAACTTGCCATCGAGGACTTTACCCGGGTCATCGAATTGGCACCACATTCCGCCGTGGCGTACAACAATCGTGGATACAATTACCAATTGATGAAGGACTATGTTGCGGCTAAAGAGAATTACCAGCGAGCGATCGAGTTAGCGCCACGTTACCTTCTAGCTCTTCAAAATCAGGCTTGGCTGCTGGCGACTTGCCCGGAAACAGCACTTCAAGAGCCCGCAATTGCCATCGAGTTGTCCACTAAGATTTGTGAATTGACAGAGTATAAAAACGTAGGCGATCTCATGCTTCTAGCCGCGAGCCACGCCGCGGCAGGTGAGTTTGAATCTGCGATCGGCTGGCAGGAAAAAGTCGTACCACTGGTACAGGATTCGCCACACGAACTCGAAGTCGGACAAAAGATACTTCGCCTCTATCAAAATCAAAAACCACTAGACGTTGGCCTACTCACAGCGGCAGATGAATCGCAATCTGCCGCAATCAGTGACCAACAAGATCTTGACGAGTCAGCTAAAAAACCTTAGCCCGACTCATCCCAGTGACTCAAGCCTTAGAAGACTTGCGAGCGCATGGCCTTACTTTTTAAGCCAACCCGAGGCGGCTAGCCATTCTGCGGCTCGATCGGGCCATGTGGTGGCGCTCGATTCCGTACGTCGTAACCCGTAGCCATGGCCACCTGTTGGGTACATGTGAACTTCGCATGGAACACCAGCACGTTTCAGTGCCACTCCCATGCGCAAGATGTTCTCGGGGTTAACAGGATCATCAAAACTCATCGACATAAACATCGGCGGAGTGTCTTTATCAATTGGCAAATCGCCCGCAGTGCCTTGCTCTGAGTCGCGTTCAATCAAGTACGCCGGGTAGATGAGGATAGCAAAATCCGGACGACGACTGGCATTGTCCGAGTTGTCAACTGTTTCATACAATCGACTTTGGTAGTTACAGCAAAGGCGAGCAGCTAGATTTCCGCCGGCAGAAAATCCAAGAACACCGATTCGATCTGGATCGATTCCTAAGCTAGCGGCATCGGATCGCACCATTGCGATTGCGCGTTGTGCGTCCATTAACGGTTCAAGTGGACGATCGCGGCCCGGTACGCGTGGAACACGATATTTGAGTAACACGCCAGTGACACCGATCGAGTTGAGCCACTGGCATACTTCTGTGCCTTCAAGATCGTACGCTAAAATGTTATAGCCACCACCTGGGCAGACAATAACAGCTGCACCTGTGTCTTTATCTTTGGCTGGACGGTAAATCGTGATGGATGGCATCGAGACGTGCCCTGTCCGAATAACTGGTTGCCCGGCCACATGCCTCCCATCCGGACCACTCGTGTCCCGCTCTTCACCCTCAGCAGCCGATTGACCTGGCGCAGCGTTCGGCCACAAAAACCGAGTCTCTTGGGCCTGACTTACGGCAGAGCCAATCAGAAAACAACTCAATAGACAAACCACCATTTCGTGATATCGATTCATAACATTCATCCAATTCTTTTGACTAAGGAACGGCCCACCATTTTGGCTCACCTAGGAACTCGATATTAGCCGATTTGGTGTGCAATGAAAAATGGAGCAGTAGGCAAACGCATCATTCTATAGAGACATGTTCCACAATCATGCACGGCGATTGTGAAACAAAACCTCAAGTGCTACGGTTCAAAGGTTGCTGAATCGTCGATTGCTCGGTCGAGCAAATTTGCCGTAATTCTTTGCACTCGTGCATCAGGTCCGTGGGGCCTCGAATCGTGCGACCAAGGTAACATGTGACCGGGTGGACTGGATAATCCCTGGCACCAAAAGATCGTAGAAGCGTTGAAAACGAAATTGTTTTTCGGACCGGGGTAGATTGTGGCCGCCCATTGCTGTGGTCGCGCACCGCCTTGCCATGCGGTCCCGGCTGCAACAATCTGAAGGCCTTTCAAATCTTGAGGCGGTTCGCCATGGTATTCCCATCCGATTAGGCCCGGAATGCGGTCTCCGGCCTGCATTCCGGTACCCTCAAATATCCAGTGCTCTGGTCTGGTACAAATCCAATCCCCACCACCATTTACGGGATCTACATTGCGAGCGCCAATCAAATAACCTTCGTCTGGGCCGCGATGGGGAAATGGTCCATGGTTTGCCTCTCGTTTTACTGCCAAGTGATAATCACCTCCGTACGGCCCGCCGCGAAAAATGATTCGGTCGTCCTGTCCAGAGCTCGAAGCTCGGAACGGGCTGACCCAGCAAACGGAGTTGCCTGAGAAGAACAGTAGATCGACCCCCGCGTCGCGCATTGCTACCACACTCTCATACTGCCTAATGTCCCAGTATTCGTCATGACCTACGCTCAACATCGCCTTACACTTCAGGCCTCGATCCGGCGTTAACAAGTCGTGGTTCGAGCAGTAAGTAACATCATACCCCTGTTGTTCGAGCCAGTAAGCCATCGGAAACTCGAAGCACAGCCATTCGCCGGAGCCCACTGATTGAGGATTACTATAGATCTGAGAATAGCTACCGTAAGGGCGATCGAAGCTGACCGCAGACCATGGCCCCTGGTTACCTCTAGGATCCGTGTAGACCGAATAACCTGCAGGCCATTGGTTGTAGGCCTGCCAGGTGTTATCAGAACATTGAAATAGGATATCTGCAGGCCGATCATCTCGTACGATGAATACAAAGTAGCTTTGTCGGTAGGGAATCGTCTCATTCCCGATCGTAGACAAACGCCCGAGATATACTCCGCTTAACCAGTCTTCAGGAATTTTAAATTCGGCCGAGGCAGACCAATCACATTCGATGAGGCGCTGGTCTCCCGTGGGCTCGGGGACCGTTTGCTCAGTGCCCATGATGGG
>JAGQOY010000527.1 GCA_020427005.1 Planctomycetales bacterium | reverse complement strand
AGATTCACAGACTGCTGCATTGGGCTCGAGCCCCAGCATGCAAAACTTGACAAATGCTCTGATTCCATTGGCCATCAATTGGATAGACTCCAGCGTGGTTTGGCCCATTACTGGCATCATTATATTCAGTTGAAAATTTCCGCCAGCCGCTCCGCAGGTGGTAATTGTTTGATCGTTGCCGATGACTCGCGCGGCCACCTGCATCAAACTCTCGCACATCACAGGATTCACTTTGCCAGGCATGATGGAGCTGCCGGGCGCGCGCTCGGGCAGAGCGACTTCAAAGAAACCACAGCGCGGACCAGATCCCAACCAACGAATGTTGTTGGCAACATTGAAAAGGGTGGAGGCAATCGTCTTCAATTGAGCATGGCACTCCACCAGTCCATCTCGCTGAGCGTTTGCTTCGAAATGATTGACTGCTTCGACAAAGCTGATACCGGTTTCCTTAGCCAATGCTTGAGCGACTCGACTGCCAAATTCTGGATGAGTGTTGATGCCAGTTCCA
>JAGQOY010000526.1 GCA_020427005.1 Planctomycetales bacterium | reverse complement strand
CATCAAGACTACTTCTGAGATAACCAATTGCCGCTTCGACGGAATCAAACGAATTTTCAGAAGACATACTCTACCCTCCAGAGGTTAAGGAACACTGCAGAATTGCAATAGGGGGCAGTCTTGCAACACTCTAAAACTAAAAGGAAACCCCTCGCGGTTTGTTCACCAAAACGAGCGCTGCGAGAGGTTTCCGAACATGAGGTAGACGGCCTCACGTTTTCAGGATTGGCAAGCCAAACCTGAAAGTACACCCAAGAGGATTCGAACCTCTAACCTTCGGTTCCGTAGACCGTTGGCCGTGTGGGCTACTGGGGGGTAGGTACTGTTTGGCACCAAGATTCGTTGGTACAACGAACTCTCAACGCCCGAAGGATTGGACCGAGGGCTATCTAGCGGAAGGAGCCGAACATGTTTGCTGCAGCCTGTGAGCAGTACGGGCCCTTATTGGCTCAAGTCGGATTTGGTGGTGGGGCTCGGGGAATGGGCGTGTTCGTTTTGCCAGGCATTAT
>JAGQOY010000525.1 GCA_020427005.1 Planctomycetales bacterium | reverse complement strand
ATCGCAGACGGGTGAAATCGCAAGTATCCTATTCTTTCTGATGGGTGCGATGACGATCGTTGAACTGGTCGATTCGCACGAAGGATTTGCACTGATTACGGACCGTATTCAAACTCGCAGCAAGCGATCGTTACTATGGACGGTCGGGTTGTTGACATTCTTCATGTCGTCGCTACTCGACAACCTCACCACGACGATCGTGATGGTGTCGCTACTGCGGAAATTGATTAAGGATCGAGAAGACCGCCTTACAGTGATCGGTATGGTGGTTGTTTCCGCCAACGCTGGCGGCGCCTGGACGGTCATTGGCGACGTCACGACCACCATGTTGTGGATCAAGAACAAACTCGGACCAATCAACGTCATTCGCGACTTATTTGTCGGCAGCTTTGTATGCTTCCTCGTCCCAATGCTGTGGTTGTCGTGGCGGATGCCAGGTAACTTTGAACACCCGTCTCGGGAAGGAGTACATGTCAAGAAGGATATTTTACCTTGGCACCAGTGGCTGTTCTTA
>JAGQOY010000524.1 GCA_020427005.1 Planctomycetales bacterium | reverse complement strand
ACCACGGATCCGGCAAACAGGATCCCCATGACCAGCATCAGCATGCGGGATTTGGCTCGCGATTCCAGATAGGGGGTCATCACCTTGGAATAAAAATGATAGATGCCACCCCGGCTGCCCGCTTCATGTGCCTCCAATTTACCGGGATCGATATTCTTCAGCATCTTGCTGGAAACCCAGGGGGTGATCATTAACGACACCAGCATGGAGCTGAACATGGCCAGCGGAACGTTCAGAGCCATCGGGCGCATGTAGGGCCCCATCATGCCGGTAATGAAAAACATGGGGAGAAACGCCACCATCACGGTGAGGGTGGAGAGAACAATCGGGGGCATCACCTCATTCATTGCATCAGAAATAGCATCGATCGGGCGTTTCTTCCGCATGGTCAGGTGCCGGTAAATGTTTTCCACCGCCACGATGGGATCGTCGACCAGCAGTCCGAGGGCGAGGATCAGGGCAAACAAGGTTACCCGATTGATGGTATAGCCGGCCATCAGGTTGACCAGCAGGG
>JAGQOY010000523.1 GCA_020427005.1 Planctomycetales bacterium | reverse complement strand
TTAACATTTTTTAAATATTTTTCTAATTTGATTTTTAACCTTTGTGTATCATCTATATTTGTTTTTGAGAGATCAGTCCTTTCATTTAAATCATTATTCAAATTATATAACTCATCTCTGTCATCTTCCCAATAATGAATTAATTTCCAATCACCTTCTATAATTGTGGAATTCGGCTCACCGCCTTGATTTCCATAATGCGGGTAGTGCCATATTAGTTGTCTATCTGGCAAAGATTTTCCTTCAATAAGTGCTTTAAGACTTATACCGTCCAAATGTTCAGTTGGTCTAAGGCTAGAATTAGTTAATTCAAGTATTGTTGGGAAAAAATCTGTTCCAGAAACCGGATAAGAAATATGAGCGCCTGCAACATTTAGCCAAGGTATTTTTATAAAGTAAGGCACTCTAATTCCTCCTTCCCATTGATAACCTTTTCCACCTCTCAAAGGTAAATTAGATGTTGAATATGCATCGCCGGAAGCAACTCCGCCATTATCAGAAGTAAAGATTACAA
>JAGQOY010000522.1 GCA_020427005.1 Planctomycetales bacterium | reverse complement strand
TGTCAATGCCGCCGGCGCGCCGGTAGACGGCAGTGCACCAATCACCGGAACCCAAGATGCACCCTAAAATCCGTCCACGGTCAGGGCATCCTATCCTTGCGGTTGCGAGTAAGTTACAGCGCTACCAGCGGTGAATGTCACGCACGGTGGAATATCAGAATCGGGATAGGGGGGAACCTATGGGTTCCGCCCCTCCCACACCACCGGACATGCGGGTCCGCATCCGGCGGTTCGGTCAGGTCCGACGAAGTTGGTATTGTTGGGAAAAGCTGACCAGTCCGACTTTGTGCCAGTACCGATTGCTCAGTGCGTGATGGAGCGGAGGGGATTTGGACATGCGCCACGGCCCTTGGCTCGCACCACCAGCCCGAATGGCCCAGTAGTCACTGACACCAAGTTGTTTCAGCCGTTGCTGCCGTCGCTTGCAGGTCTTCCACTGCTTCCAGGCCAGTTGACGCATCCGCCTACGCAGATGTTCGTCTAGTTCGGCCATGTGGCGTTTGGCGTCGGCCAGTG
>JAGQOY010000521.1 GCA_020427005.1 Planctomycetales bacterium | reverse complement strand
TCGGGACCATCATAAAATGGCCGCCCGCATGAAGAGTTACTTGCTACGAACGTTGAGTGAGCTGCGGGCCCAGCCGATCGATGAGTTGATGGATTGCCGCTACGAAAAGTTTCGGCAGATGGGCGTCTTTCTGGATGCTTCGCAGGGAGAGCCGGTCGAGATGTGACCGCAGCCATGCGAGATCAGCGAACAAATTAGCACGCCAGAGCGAAAACTCGAGAATTCCAGGGAAAAACGGGTGCCAAACCGAACATAAGAAACATTATCGGACGTTGTGCTGGGCCATAGAAGATGCTGGCTTCCCGGCAAATTGCTGCCGACCACTCCATTTTTCTGCCGTTTCCAAAGCGGGTTTGGGCACAGTCCGTAGCCGCCTAATTGTCTAGCTCTAGCCGCACACAAACCCAGGCCGAAGCTCATCCGCCGCGTGACCGTTCAAGCTGTCCGCCGCTAGAGAAATTCTAGCGTGGCAGCACCGGGTAAGTTGTTGGCTGTTGAGCCGTTTGTGGGCCCCAGT
>JAGQOY010000520.1 GCA_020427005.1 Planctomycetales bacterium | reverse complement strand
CGGCCCGCGCGAGGTGATCTTGATCGCCAGCGCGATCCAGGGGAAGGCGACGACCGTCACGGCCATCAGGGGGATCGCCACGGCGAGGTCGATGGTTCGCTTGGTCAGCGAGGCCCAGCCGGTCTCGATGCGGTATCGCCGCGGCCGCGGCATCGGGGCGTCGGACGTGGCGGGCTGCGACGTGGTGCCGGCGGCGGGGTCGTGCGAGGAAGGCGCTGCGGCGCTCGCCGTCGTGGCGGGTGGAGTGCCCGTGCTGCTCGGGTTGCTGCCGCCGTTGCCGTTCCCGTTGTTGCCGTTCCCGTTGCTGCCGTTGATGCCGTGGTCGCCGGTGATCGTCCCGTTCGCCTTCGCGCTCGCTCTTCCGTTCGCAGGAGGGGTGAGGGTCGTGAAGTCGGTGTCTCGGGCGTCGGAGGGCGGCGTGCTGGTCGGTCCGGTCACCGCGGGGACGCCCACGTGCCGCGGGCCTCGCAGCAGGCCGCGCCGTTCGCTTGTACCGGTCTCGACCGACATGGCCCCCG
>JAGQOY010000519.1 GCA_020427005.1 Planctomycetales bacterium | reverse complement strand
ACCGGATCTGGTGCTGATTCGGAACTTCGCCAGCCTCTCCTACTTCCAGGAGAAGCATCCGCAGATAAAACTCGTTGGCGATTACTCCCTGAATGTCGCCAACGAACTGACGGCCAGACTCTTCTTCGATCAGGGGTTCGTACGACAGGTCCCGAGTTACGACCTCAACTGGAAACAACTCCTCGCGATGCTCAAGCGCTTCCCCGCGGCATGGTTCGAGCAGGTCGTCCACCAGCACATGCCGATGTTTCATATGGAGCATTGTGTCTTTGCAGCCACACTATCGAACGGGAAAGACTATCGGGATTGCGGCAGACCCTGCGAGCATCATCGAGTCGAATTGCGTGACCGACGGGGTGAACTCCATCCGCTGCTGGCGGATGTCGGCTGTCGCAACACGCTGTACAACTCCATGGCACAATCGGCCACGGAGTATATTCCCCGCATGCTTGAAGCCGGCCTGCGACACTTCCGCGTGGAACTGCTCCGTGAAGATCCAGGAGAAATCGGTGGGCTTCTC
>JAGQOY010000051.1 GCA_020427005.1 Planctomycetales bacterium | reverse complement strand
CGACGTGTGAGACCGAAATGGTTATTTGCGCCATTTTGGGAGGATGCACATCCCGACCATATCGCTGCTACGCAGCTAATAGAAGCCGCAAGATTCTGGGCGAAGCTTACTAAGTCAGAACTAGAAGGTGAGCCGTATCATCCACAACGGATTTTCAATTACTACTTCGTTCATTTGAAACACGTAGCCCAGCCCGCATTCATTCTCGACATTTCCGATCATTGGGAGCGAAAATCGAAAGCAATTAGCTGTTATACGAGCCAGTTTGTAACTGGTCGTGAACACGTTCAACCTACGATGTTCGAACGCATTCGTGATGAAGCTGCTTACTGGGGCAAACTAATTGGCACTCGCTATGGAGAACCCTTCGCCTGCCGAGAACCAATAGCTCTTAGCGATCTTTCCCGTTTGATTTGATCAAACCTAATATACACACTACACAGTAAGTTGACTAAAAGTCACTCAAGAAACCGTCTTCCATTTGTGTGTCAAGTTTGCTGGGTTGATAGTACGACCGCTAACGCTATTACTAACACGACCGCCACCACGATCAAAGTCGTGAGAAGAATCGTGTAGTTTCGCTTTTGCTTGAGCTTCCTGATCGCATGCCGCGTCTGAATTGGGCTGGCTGGAGATACAGAGCTGGTCGTTGCAAGAGGACTGGGAATGCCTGTTGAAGGGGAAGAAAAAGAGTCGGGAAGAACCGACTGGGCCGTCTTCCATTCAGGCCAATCGTCGCGCCAAATCAAACTCGTGGACAATATGCGGTTTTCGTGTAGCCACTGAGTAAAGATGGCGGAACTTGCTGGTCCGTACTGATTTCCATCTTCAAGTCGAACATACCAGGTGGCATTGGGGGATTCCGTAAGCACTGACGGCAATGGTCCCGCTTCTTCGCGCTCTGTACGCACGTCCAGGTGGCCAGTTGGTAAGAGCGTGGAGCAGTCTTCCGGCAACCCCAAGTCGTCCACAACAGAGTCCGATGCTGATTGGCTTTCGATTTGGTCTGGTTCTGATTTTTGTCGGAGAATTTCCTCTGAGAATTGCGCGTCCGATTCCGGAACTCGAAAGCTCCCTTGACACTCAGGGCACTTACCCCGTTTTCCCGCCAAAAAGTCTTTTACGAACAATTCATGCTGGCAATGATGGCAACGAAATCGAATGCCCACCGCGTCCTCCCACTCGTATTGATTTCCAATGCTTACCGTTTAGGATATTGTAATCAATCCACTGTGGCTGCCACCGGGCCGTTAGACTTGCAGCAATAAAGTGAGAAGTGACCTTCAGGAAACAGCACTGAATCGTTTGAAGTACTGCTAGCGGATCTGTAGGCGCTTCAAGTAATTTAAGAACTCCCGATCAAGGGACGCCAGGTCATCTCCGAAGTACTTTCGAAAAGTGTCCAGCCTTTGACGGGCGTCCACTTCTCCAAGCGGCGGCAATTGACTCATTTCTTGCAGATACTTACTAAACTCACGAGCCCTAGATTTCATTAAGAAATATGTTAGCGCCCAACTCTCGGCATAAGCATCTTTGGCCGATTCAGCGTTCCGAAATCGGTCATCGTCGGCGATGAGCGTAGTTAAGGAGTCCGACGAACGCCGTTTCAAATACTGCGCAAACAGCTGATAATTGTAGAGATTGACTTTGCCGATTGCTCCCCACCCCTTTGAATTGCTGACATCTGGTGTTTCGAAAAACATGGCCAAACCTTCACTGAGCCATAGTGGGTTATCAGCCAGCCGCGTTTGCAACCCACAGTTATAGGAAAGCTGATGTACTGCTTCGTGTACGATCGTAGCCACAGTGCGTTCGGCCTGAGGCTGAGATAGAATTTGATTGATGACGACAGCAGATGATATGCGGCGATTATCTGGTACGAATCCATCAACACCTGTTAGGTCAAAGGTCACAATTCGATTGGTTTTAAGGTTATAATAACCGATCATTGATTGTGCTGTTTTTCCTATTTCTGGTTCGGCGTATGCCAAATAAGAGGCCCGATCTTTGAATACAATGGCGACCAGTGGAAATCGGGGCTCACAGAGTTCAACGTTACGTGAACGCCAATAATTATTAAACCCACGGTGCAATCTTTCAAACAGCTCTGCTACCCAACGCGCGTAGATTTCACTTGTGTTGAAAACCAACACATAGTGGCGTGTAGAAAGTACTGAAAAATCATCTCCTAGAGGTGGGTCCAACTGCGAAAAAATATCATCTGCTCCAAGTGGATTCATCCTATTCGCCACGGGCGATTGGCGAAAGATTTCTTCCCCCAGAACCGTCCAAAGCTGACCATCTGGGGTCAGTAGTAATAGGCTTCCATCAGCATATCTAGCCTTTACCTCTGCCTGCGTGTTTAACGTTCCGTGAGAATGCTTGAATTCTACGTCGATGACGGAGCTGTCAACTTGCGTTGCCCCGCTGGTAGCTTCGCCTTGCTGGGCGTACAAAATACCCGTTCGCATTAAGGAGAGACACAAGAATAACGCAATTGCGGTCCGTTCGATTGAATTACTTTGAATCATGTTGGCAATAATGTGTAGGGTGAATTTCTATGGTGATCCTGAACAAGTGAAGACGCTAAAAAACAAGTTCAACATGCAGCAGTATTCGCTTGGTGGACAGCGACGGCGGCGCTGCCCAAAATTCATGTTATTTTTCAGCCTGCTCGACCGACAACCACTAAATTGTCACTTTGGGATACGCAGTGCATTTTCCTCAAACCGAACAAAGTGAGACTCCATGCGCTCGCTGTAGACAGCACATTGTAGTACATTCCAGGAGGTAGCGAAGGCGGGAGCAATTTGTGCCCAGGTTTTACGCGCGTTGCGTAGGCCAAAATGAATCGGCTTCTCGGGGCGGAAGCTAGTACTGAACGGCATTATTAAGCTATGGATGCTTCATCTATTCCGATCCAGCAGGTAATGATTGTTGGCAGTGGCTGGGTTGGGCGACAAATTGCTGCTCGCATCGCAATGCATGGAATGCATGCATACCTAGTAGATCGTTCTCTGGCCTTATGCAACGAAGCTTTAAGATGGGTGCATGCCCTGGGTGATCCCGCAAGCCAAGAAGGTCACGATCTGGCCGCCCGAGTGCATAGCCTTGGAACACTAAAGGAATCATTAGCGGCTCCCCCTCAAGTTCAGTTAATTATTGAATGCGCTCCAGAACAGGTCTCAATTAAGCGGCGTATCTTGTCGGAGGTTAGCGAACAGTTTGCTTCGGACGTTATCATTGCCTCGAATTCATCGTATTTTGTTCCTTCGATGCTCGCGCAATATGTCCACTTGCCCAATCGTTTTGCAAATCTACACTTTCACGTCCCAGTACTTCATGATTCGATTTGTGATATCGTAGGTTGTGAACAAACGGAAGACTCCGTGACATTGCGCCTTCGAGATTTCGTACTACGATTGGGCTTGGAGCCGCTAGTTCTTCGGCACGAACATCCGGGCTATGTTTTCAATTGGCTATTGCAATCTGTCTTAAAGGCAGCTTTGGAATTAGTGGCCCAGGACGTTGTTGATCCTGAAGACGTGGATAAAGCTTGGACGACAATTACTGGTATGCAACAAGGCCCATTTGGCATCATGGACAAAATCGGGTTGGACGTCATAGAACAAGTCTTGAGTAATTCTCGATGGGTAAATTCCCAGCCAGTTTCAATTGAGAACCTGCTACAAGTGATTAAGCCGCTTACAAGCTCAGGTAAACTAGGGGTCAAGTCATTGCAAGGATTCTATTCCTATGAAGATGATTCTTTGGTGACGAAACGCTCGTAACCCATTTCACCTTCGCTGATGTTGGGCATCCGTGATGGACGAACTTTTTTGGAAGTGAAATAAGATCACTTATGGATGTGAGATTACATTGTTTGGGAACGACCGGCTATCATCCAAGCCCCAAGCGACACACGGCTTGCTATTATTTGCCTGACTGGCAATTGATGCTGGATGCCGGAACAGGTCTTTTCAGACTGACAAAGTTATTGCTGGAAGAACCACAAGAGAAGATCACGATCCTGCTTTCACATGCTCATTTGGACCACGTCGTTGGGCTTACTTTCTTGCTAGATACGTTAGCAGTAACCAGCTTAAAAGAAATAGTAGTGGTGGGCATGGAGGACAAGTTGCGTGCTATTCAGAAACACTTGTATCACGAAAACCTCTTTCCAGTACCACCAGCATTTCACTTTCAAGCTCTAACTTCACCGGAAGGCCAACTGGTGCTTGAGCAAGATCAAGCAACACTTTCGATTCATTGGTTTCCAGTTGATCACCCGGGAGGAGCAACCGCCTTTCGTATTTCATCGGGCGCAAAAACGCTGGCTTATGTTACAGATACAACGGCGAGGCCCGATGCAGCTTACGTTCAGAATATCTACGATGTGGACGCGCTGTTGCACGAGTGCTACTTCTCCGATTCCCATAAGGAGTTAGCTGAAAAAACGGGCCATAGTTGGATTAGTGCTGTTCTTGAAGTTGCCAGCATTTCCCGAGCAAAAAAGACCGCATTAATTCATATCAACCCATTGGCCGAAATCCTAAACCAAACAACAGACATAGAGTCGGCACTTGCCGCCACAAAAAATATTTTCGTGGCAGAAGACGAGGACCTACTCCTGTTCTGATTCAAGGACTCACTACTGCAGGCGGCGAAGTCCGATTCGCTGCCTGGAATCATTGAACAACTGCCAGGCAGCTGGGCATTGCTTTAGTAACCGAACCAATTGCGATGAGGAACAGCCAAAAAAAAGCGAGGCGTTGTTGAGATCAAAGTTATTTCTGGTCAGAAACGTATACAACTCCGCAAGCAGTGCAGGAAAATCATTGTTTTCCCCAGAAACCCTTAACAGGGTACCAGCTCGGCGGCTTTCCCAAAGTGCAGACGGAGCCACTTGAATAACCTCACCTTCGGGCAAATTCGAAACCGCCAATCTCAAACGTAGTCTAAACATGGCCCGTAGTCGATTAGTTGCTTGACTTCGACTTTCATTGGCTTCAGCCACACATCCACTGGGACGATGGGTGACAATCACCGCAGTTTCGACTTTGTTTCGATGTTGCCCCCCCGGACCAGAACGCTTTGTCGTTCGAAATTCACATTCAGTCTCAAGCTCTTCAAGCGGAAGACAGCTTGGATGAGAAAAATCAGTCATTCTGGTTGTGGACTAAGGTCTCGAATCCAAATATCTTTGAAACGCATTCTACCTTCGCCACCAGAATGTAACTGAAGTGCAATAACACCAGTTTTGGCCTCTGGCGATGGATACGTAAAGTCGATCATTTGTACACCATTGAGCATCGTGATGTAATGCTGTCCTTCAACTTTGATGAGTAGCTCATTCCAATCCTGTGGACGAATCACTGTTTCCAGTTCCGGTGCAGGCCAAACTATCCAGCCTTTCCCGTCGCCATATAAACCGCCTGTGTGGTGGCCAATAGCGCGATCGATTTCAATCTGTCGTCCGGCAGTGACTTTGGCGGTTCCGGGAGCAAAGCTTGTATGAATGTAGACACCGCTATTGCCAGCTGCCTCGCATTTGAATCGCAACGATAAATGAAAGTCCTTATATTGGCGATTGGTTGCCAAGTACCCATATTCTTCAGTGATGCCTTCTCCAAATATCGCTCCATCCTCTACAACCCATTTTTCGTTTCCAACCTTAGTCCAGCCATCGAGAGTCTCCCCATCAAATAGCTGCTTCCAAGGAGTCGCAAACGAATCCTCAGCCAATTGAGCATGAGCGTTGGGCAGCGAATAAACACAAATCAGCCAGCACAACGCAGATAGGACAAATCGAGTCATGTCAAAAACCTCCGCTCAGAGTTTTTATTGGTGAAACCAACCAACAGAGGAGTGAAGGCCTGATTACTAGGCCCAAATCTCAGCCCGTATGGATCCTTAAAGACGCCAATATGCATAAAATGCATTCGACAGTAAATACAACTCAATTCGCGATTAGTGATTTTTCGCCTAGATTCCTAATATCGAAGGCCGCATAAGGTATAGAACGTTTACACTATGCACCTGATAGGTTTAAAACTCGCGAATTCTACTTTAGGTTTCCCGGTTCTAGTATGACGCTCGAACGTGCCATCTTTCAAAAGAGTTATTTGGTTCGCTATTTGGTCGTGGCAGCTGCCTGTCTTGGATTTGCGGCGTGGTTCGCGTACGACGGATTTGTAGGCTATCCTCGGCAATTGGCTCCTGCGCAGGCGTACGAAAAGCTTCGTGATTTGTCTGCCGAAGATAGGCAGGAACAGTGGCGGACGGTGGCTGATGAAAACAACTGGCCTCGAAGGGCTCCTAAGTCGGTAGAAGAAATTCGAGACGATATCAAAGGCCAGTATTTTTGGGCATTAATCAACGTCGCCATCGGGATTCCGGCGTTGATCTACTACGCGCGAAGCCGAGGTTCATGGATCGAAAGCACCGAACAAGGGCTGACTACAAGCTGGGGACAATCCCTAGATTTCTCCACAGTGTCCCAATTGGACAAACGAAAATGGAGAGACAAAGGTATCGCGAAGGCTCATTTTACACGTGAGGGAAGTTCGCACGTTTTCGTGTTTGACGA
The DNA here is from genome assembly GCA_020427005.1 of Planctomycetales bacterium. Classification (GTDB taxonomy): domain Bacteria; phylum Planctomycetota; class Planctomycetia; order Pirellulales; family Pirellulaceae; genus Aureliella. The sequence continues at coordinate 31,020 of JAGQOY010000051.1, read as the reverse complement.
TTTTAAATACGACCGCGAGCCACTCGGTAAGATGCTTCGCCGACTAGAAAACCAACTGAGTCGTGAACAAATAGTTGGGGGGCCCACCGAAGAAGAAACTGACGCTGAAACAAAGAAACAGGCTACCCAGGACAGCGCCGCATCTTAGTAGTCTGCGCCTATCTTAAAGGTCCATGCGGCGCTACAATCTAATTGTTAGGCCGCGGAACGATGATCAAATCGCGTCAGATCAATCCTAGTTACTTCCAATCTTCCCCCAGCTTCCGAGCAGCCCAACAGGACCGTTCGATCATGGGCGATTCTCGGCAACCAGACGCCCCACGACACTGAATGGGGTTCTGTCGAATCGATACCACCATCGCAGATTATCAGATCGCTTGGTGCCATCTTATTTGCGACTCTCCCAACTCCAGATCTCGCATCACCGGGAACTAGTGTGGCTTTGAACCCAAGTTGGGTCGCCACTTGATGGGCTTGCTTCAGCGACATATGGCGTTTTCCATCGTTGGCAGCCTCAAATAGGTCTACTCCGACGTAACGAAGGGCTGGACAACCTGCCGGCAGTCGGACCAAGCGAGCCAAACGACGCATTCTCGATCCGTCACCAACGCCAATCTCCAATACACTGCTGATTGGTGTGGAGATCAGGTACTTGAATAGCTCCAACTCTTGTGTTGGCTTACCCCATCGCGACCAGTAAAACTTTTGGTACCAGCTTAACTGGTTCATGTTCAACCTGCCTCAATAGTTGGATCGACACGTAGGCTCATTGGAATTAGCCGGTCGATGATGTGTTGACGGGCCGGTGGCAAATTGAGTTTGGTAGTTGCCTCCCTCAATTGCCATCGCCAAGACCCTAAATAGAACAATCTCGCGTGCTTCCCTGCCGGCGAGACTGTTCAACAGCTAACGCATCCATGCGTTAGAGGCGTGGTTCTCAGACCGACTAGATCCGTCGATCCAAAAACTCAGGCATACATTATCTTTCGGACTCCCGAGCTACGAATTTCAGGCAGAATCGATTCGCTCCTATTATTTGGACTTTCCGGCACAAACATCCTGCTCTGACCAGAGGTGCCAATTTACCCATTTTCTAACAGGCAAGCTGTCACCGTATTTTAAGGACACGTGCACGTGTGTTCTAAGTTTTTTAGCTGTCTTCGATTTGTCTTGCCATCCTAGGTTCTCACCGTGAAATTTCGCCAGCTTATCAAGTGTCTGCCGGGGTCGAAGGTTCAGCATCAGAGAGACTTTCCGATACTCGAAATCTGCGAACGTCGCCTGGTGCTGAGTGCCCAGCTACTATTCGATACGATTCCAACGCTTGAACAACATCTTGAAATCCAAAGTTTGGCTTGTACGTCAGAGGAACCCTCGATCCTAATACCTGAAGTTGTAGAAGCCCATCAATCGACCGGTTGGGATGTCATGCAGCAACGGTTTGGTCTGACCGGAAAAGGTCAAACCGTAGCCGTAATTGATTCAGGCATTGCATTTGATCACGTTGCTCTGGGGCAGGGTTTTGGACCAGCGTATCGGGTAGTGGGCGGATGGGATTTTGCCGAAAATGATGCTCGGCCCTACGACGATGCTCCAGCTGGATTCCACGGTACTCATGTGGCAGGAATCATTGGAAGTTCCGATAGCTTGCATTCCGGTGTGGCCCCCGACGTCGACTTGGTTGCACTTCGAGTTTTTGACGATGCCGGCTCTGGAAGTATGAGTTGGGTCGAAGACGCTCTCAGTTGGGTACATAATCATCGCGACAGTTTTGAAAATCCAATCACGACGGTCAATTTGTCATTGGGATCCAAATGGAATGCGGACAATGTACCTAGCTGGGCGACGCTAGAGGACGAACTGCGCCAGCTTAATGAGGATGGAATCGTAGTGGTAGCCTCAGCCGGTAATTCGTTTCAAACCTACCAGACACCTGGTCTGAGTTATCCGGCATCTAGCCACTATGTCTTGCCAGTCGCTAGCCTCGATGACAACGGTCAACTAAGCTCATTCAGCCAGCGTAATGATCGGATTCTAGCTGCGCCGGGACGGGACATTATCAGCACTGTTCCAGACTATTTGCTGGGCCGCGACGGCGTGATCAATGACTTTTCGTCTGCGAGCGGTACCAGCATGGCCGCCCCCTATGTCGCCGGAGCATCTGTATTGGTCCGCGAAGCCATGCAGATGGTGGGCATAGACCATATCGATCTTGATTCAATTAACTCGCATTTGCGACAAACTGCACAAACTGTTTACGATACTATAACTGGACACAATTACCTGAAGCTAGATCTGGATCAAGCCATCGATCAGCTGCTGCCCGACGACAATGTATCGGACTCACTTGGTAAGGGTATGAACTTCGATTTGCAAGCAAGTTCCCTAACCAGTTGGTTGAACACTTTGGCTGACCGAGACGTTTACTCATTTCGGGCCGCAGAATCCGGACAAGTTGCGTTTCATACTCATAGCGAATGGATAGATTCACTAAATCTTGAGGTTCGATCCTCAACTGGACAACTATTAAGTAGCAATCTGACTAGTAATTCGCCATTGAACCTCGTAGCAGGCGAGCAATATCAACTGGTAGTATCTGCAAGTCACGAGATCGGTCCTTATGATCTCACATGGGATTTCCAATCTCAGCATGCGGAAATCGTTGACTTAAATCCGGCCGTTGAACTGGGTCGTCATCGTTACCTTGAATCGCAACCCGCTGCGGGCGCACACTTGCGCTATCAGGCTGATCAAGACGGCGTGTTCACGGTGCAATGGACTGATCCACAAGCTCCTGCTGGCAACCTTTCAATCTTGAATTCGACCAACCAGCAATTTTCGGATTCAATCTGGTCGGATAATACCTTGCGTTTAGATGTTTCTGTGCACGCGGGTGAATGGCTTGATATTCAACTGCCTGGAGAGTCCACTCACGTTGGAAATCTGGTAGTAGCCAATCTATTAAACCGTCAGGCTGGAGAATTGCACGTTATTGGCACTGTCGATCGAGACATCATGAAGATTGATCTCAGCCACGGTATAGAGTTTCAAATCGGGCAGATAGAGTACGCCTTTTCAACAAATGAAATTACGCAGCTACACATAGACGGTCAAGGAAATAATGACGCAATTGAGATCATGGGTTCCAGCTTCAGCGACAAAGTCGAATTACGCCCAAACGGCTCCTCCTTGGATAATGCGCAGCTAAGTCTACAAATTGATTCAACTGAGCAAGTGACTTATCACAGTGGAGGAGGTCCAGATAGAGTTTATCTTTATGATTCTGATAATGACGACACTCTAACATCTCGGCCAGGTTTTGCTCATCTAGTTGGAGTTGGATACGAATTTGAAGTGGATGGGACTAACCGCATATTTGTGCACGCCACTGGGGCAGGAGAAGACACCGCCTATCTCTATGATTCTTCTGGCCAAGATAGGCTTAGCATGCGACCACAATTTACCAGTCTAACCGGCGACGATTTTTTCAATTACGTAAGAGGTTTCGAACGAGTTTATGCCTACGCCAATGAAGGAGGGGTAGATTCAGCACTCTTATACGATTCTGGCGGAGATGATCGCTTTTCAACGAACGGAGCCAGTGCTTCTCTGACAGGGCCAGGCTTCTCAAGCTTTACGCGTGGTTTCGACATCGTAAAAGCAATAAGCGAGTCTGGTGGAATGGATCGGGCTACTCTTTACGGTAAATCAGGTCAAGTTCAATGGACAACGGGAAGCGACTTCATGGCCTTCCAAGATAGCGATTGGGGGCGAGAGGCCAGGGGGTTTACTTCAACGGAAGTATTCGAAGACGGGAAACTTGTGGCACTACAGCGGGAAAGTCTCGATGTGAACACAAACCAGGAGGCAACCCGGCTCGACAACCACTCTGATTCCATAGCGAGCAAGCCTGATAAATCGTTTGCAAGAACTGATCTGCAGGTAGTTCCCCTCTACCAAAACCTGCCGCCGAATGTCGCTTCGGATCCTATGGCTGAGAAATTTCAGGCCGTCGAACTAGTCGTCCCAGAGTTTGGGCCTATGGTGGCCAGTACGGTTGGAGCCAGTACGGTTGGAGCTATATCTTCAGATGCCACTCTACCTGAGGCTGAACCTCGAGAGTTGATGGAGGTCATCAGTACTAACTCAATCGACTCTGATTCTTCGAACGTTCACTTAACTACATCCGACGTACTTTCACTTGAAGATTGGGGACTTGCACGAGCAACTTGGAAAAGTGAGGCTGCAAGTGAGTTAATCTCCCCGGATCACGACAGAAAGATCCTCGACACCATCTTCACTGAACACGGCACAGATTGGTCACCGTAGTTTCAAGTTTGTTTTCAATTCTGTTCAGCAAGAAGAGACATTAGACTGCGCGGAAGAGAGAGAGTCCCGATCGCTTCCGGCTCGGCCTTAAGCCCTAAGATAGCTTGTTGCAGTTGTTCTTCAGCTGACAAGCTAAGGTCAATGTACAATACTTTGCGTTGACCAATTCTACATGGCCCCCCCATAGTTTCTTGCAACCATTCCTGACGAATTTCATAGCCCAAAGCCCGAGCAGCCGTAAGTGCCTGCTCGAGCAAGTCAATTGTAAGCATAAGAAACGCTTTCTAACCCCGGAAAACGAATATTCGCATGCCTTCAAGGGATAGTCAGAAATTTGAAGAAATGAAGCAGCCTATTTGAATAGTTTATCTTTTAAGAAGGTGTATGCCAGAGCCAACATGTGGGCACGTTGTTTGTTATTAGCGGCTCCACCGTGCCCCCCTTCGATGTTCTCGTAATACAGCACATCGTGGTTTTGCGATTCCATCAGGGCCATCATTTTACGCGCATGCCCGGGATGCACGCGATCATCGCGGGTCGAAGTCGTAAAGAAAATCGAAGGGTATTTTGTATCCGATTTTATATTCTGATAAGGAGAATAAGTCCTAATGAAACTCCATTCTCCGGGAGAATCGGGATCGCCGTATTCGGCCATCCAACTCGCACCCGCTAGTAGCAAGTGATAACGTCGCATATCGAGGAGAGGCACTTGGCAAACTGCCGCAGAAAAAAGATGGGGGTAAATTGCCACCATGTTCCCTACCAGTAACCCACCATTCGAGCCGCCTTGGATTCCCAGTTTCTCAACGCAAGTAATTTTTCGGGCAATCAAATCTTGAGCGACTGCAGCAAAGTCTTCGTATGCGCGTAAACGATTTGCTTTGAGGGCCGATTGATGCCATCGGGGACCATATTCGCCACCTCCACGAATGTTCGCCACAACATAGACCCCACCCAACGACAACCATCCCCTTCCTACCGTTGCCGAATAATTGGGAGTAAGGGAAATCTCAAATCCACCATATCCATACAACAGCGTTGGGTTGTTTCCATTTAACTCAAGGTCTTTCCGAGCTACCACAAAGTAAGGCACCTTAGTGCCATCGAGACTGGCGGTGAAGAATTGTTGGACTTGCAGATCTGATGAATCGTATTGTGCAGCCAACTGTTTTAAAAGTACTGGGTGTGTCCCCTCTATTTCGCCGTAATAAAGCGTCGTAGGCGTAATGTAATCGCTACTCGTCAACCAATAGGCATTGGAATCATCGGCATCGACTGCTCCGGCAGAAATTGTGCCGAATTCGGGGACACCCTTTAGGCTGGATCGTTGCCATCCATTGGGCTCCTCTTTTAAAACATACAGCCGATTTTTGACGTCCTCCAAGACGTTTAACAGCACATAGTCTTTCGTCGGTGAAAAGCTATCCAGCGAAGTGTTTTCAGTTGGCTCAAATAGAACTTGCAGCTGAATCTCCCCATTCATGAATTTGTCAAAAGGTGCTGCCAACAAAGATCCAGCAGCATATTCCTTACCCTCGACTTCCCACGACTCGCGAAGTTGCAAGAAAAGATGCTTCCGGAAGACGCTCTTTTCTACGCTATCTGGCACATCGATTTTCCGAAGACTGCCGTCTCCAGCGAGCCAGAACACTTCCTCACTGAAAAACATGGGACGCCGACTTACAAAGTCTCTTTCGAATCCTGGGGAATCATCGTGGGAGGCGGACACAGACATGTCTTCCGCAACCCCTTCAAATACAATTTCAGCAGATTCGATCGAAGTCCCCCGTTTCCAACGCTTGGCTATACGTGGATACCCAGAATCTGTGAGTGACCCATCACCAAAATTTGTATAAACAAATACCGTATCGCGATCGACCCAGGTCAATGCACCTTTTGCTTCGGAACGAAAGAAACCGTCTGCTGGGAAAATGCGCTGCGTTAGATCAAATTCGCGAGTGACCGTGGCATCCGCTCCCCCTCGTGACAAACTTATCAAGGCTCGATCGTAATCGGGACGCAATAGCTGGGCACCTTTCCAGACCCAGCTTTCATGCTCCTCAGCGGCTAGCTTGTCCAGATCCAACAGCACGTCCCATTTGGGCTCTGCTTTCTTATACTCTTCAAGTGTTGTACGCCGCCAAATGCCACGTTCGTTGTTCTTGTCTTGCCAAAAGTTATAAAAGAAGTCTCCTCGTTTACTAACAAACGGGATGCGTTCATCAGAATTTAGAATCTTCAGCAAGTCGCCTTCCAATTCTGCGAAGCTTGAATCCGTTTCCAGCTTTTCCTTGGATTTCTCATTCCTTGCCCGCACCCAATCCAAAGCTGCTTCGCCAGTGACATCTTCTAGCCATAGAAACGGATCCTCCTCGGAAGTCACATCCGAATTTTTTCGAAATTCCACGTCCTGTCCTTGTGTTGTCAGACTTGAAGAAAACACTACCAGCGCAAACACTGTTAATAATCGCATGACGCCAACCCAATATGCAAAAAAACACCACTCTAAAACATAAGTCAGGACTTTACGAATTTGTGTAGAAGTTATCACACTTCTAACCTCGTTGCAGCGGTAGGACTACGAATTTCACAACTCAAAAGCACGGGACCCGGTTTTCGAACCACAGCAGCTATTTGAGATCTAGAACACGTTATACTGGGTGCACAAGCCATGTTGGGTGCCCACATCATACTGGTGCCCATTCGGTTAGATAGAAGTGTCTAATTCCTCTGAGTCCAGTTTGTTGGGGCTTCTTTCCATTTCACGTTGGCGCAAGGGAATTGTTTGTGATGCAAACTCGACGTCGCTTTGTAATTACTGGTGCCCTCGCGAGCGCCACGAGTGCACTGGGCGAATCCCGATCAGCCAAAGCTGCTGCCAGCGAGCGGATCCGAATTGGGATCATGGGAGCCGGAGGCAGGGCCTTAGCCCTCATCCAGTCTTTTGCGGCGAACCCTAACATCGAAATTGTTGGTATCGCAGAGGTCGATTCCAGCCGATTGCCTGCTGGCCTTGAAGCGGCGAAAAAACACCAGATAACCTCAATCCGACCGGAAGCCGATTTTCGACGACTCATCGATGATCGTTCAATCGATGCTTTAGTGATTGGAACGCCAGACCATTGGCACGCAATTCCTACCATCCTGGCCTGTCAGGCGGGTAAGGACGTATATGTCGAAAAGCCGGATGCACACAACATCGTCGAGGGGCAAGCCATGGTCAAGGCAATGCGCAAGCATGGACGCATCGTCCAACTTGGTTCGCAGCATCGATCGACAACTCGCCTGCAATCAGCCATCGATTATGTATCCGCGGGCCACCTAGGCCGCTGCCTGGTTGCCAAGGCCTGGGAAAGCACTCGCCAGGGACCTATTGGATTTCCGAAAGACGAAGCTGTGCCCAAAGAAGTGGACTACGACATGTGGCTTGGTCCGGCACCCAAGCGACCATTCAATCGCAATCGCTTTCATTCTCGCTGGCGTTGGTTCTTCGATTACGGTACCGGCGACTTGGGAAACGATGGAGTCCATCGACTAGATATGGCTCTAGCACTCTTAGATGCCGCTGCCGGAGCACAACGTGAGCCCACATTGGGACTGCCACGAACGATTTCGGCTGGCGGCGGCAAGTGGTATTTTGACGATGCCCAGGAGTTCGCCGATACGCTCCAAATCACCTACTCATTTGGCCACGGAAGGCTTTCCAAAATTCTTACGTACGAAATGCGGATTTGGGCTCCCTACAAGTATCTGGGAGAACCAGAAGGAGCCGCAGTTTTTGGGGATCGTGGGTACATTGTCATTGGCAACAACGATTGGGTAGCTTATGGCCAGGGTGGGCAGGAGCTTGCACGTGGCTCGGGAGACAGTAGCGAGATCCCTCACGTGCAGAATTTTGTGGACTGTATCAAATCACGGAACAAACCGAATTGTGATCTTGAAACCATCGGCCATGTGGCTTCCGTCCTTTGCCACACGGGAAATATCGCCTCACGCGTTGGTCGCACGTTGACCCTAGATCCTGAAACAGAGCAGTTCATAAACGACGGGGAAGCAAATGAATTACGTGGTCGTACAAGTTATCGCGCTCCATGGCTCTTACCCGATGTCTAGATAACGGAATGTCGCTGCAAACGCTCGCTGCGTTGCCCTGCGACTCGCACTAGCAGGCGGCTGAAAAAGTAACCCGAAGCATCAGCGAGGGAATGTGCCCAGCCCCCAGCTGACGCTCTGACGCTTCGGGTTACTAATCGTCCACAAGATTTTGCAAATCGACTCTCTCATCACCTGCAAGAAAAATCAAGAATTTATGTCTGAAGAGAATCAAGGCCTTCACTCGACTGCTTACCAGATTTCCGACGGTCAGTCATACGTACCCTTCGTGCAGGTCGATGACCTGTCTGAACTCACTTGGAAATCTGTCCTAACTGGCATTGTACTTGGCGTTGTCTTTGGAGCGGCCAATGCATATCTAGGGCTCATGGCCGGCTTGACGATTTCAACTTCGATTCCAATTGCTGTCCTTAGCGTGGTCACGTTCTCCTGTTTTAAGATGGTGAGAAACCAACCTCACACAATCCTAGAAACCAATATGGCACAGACCATTGGCTCAGCAAGCTCGTCAGTAGCATCTGGTGTTCTGTTTACGATTCCCGCATTATTTGTTTGGGGTTTAGAACCACAACTTTGGCAACTTACCATACTCGCAATTGCTGGAGGAATCATTGGCGTTCTTGCCATGATTCCCCTTCGGCAATTCTTGATCAAGAGAGAACATGGATCGCTACCTTATCCAGAAGGATTAGCGTGTGCGGAAGTATTGGTTGCTTCAGAGCACGGGGGACGTCAGGCTACAAATGTTTTTTGGGGGCTTGGCGCAGGTGCCAGTTTCAAATGTGTAACTGACGCCCTCAAGTTATTACCAGCATCATGGACTGTGGTGATTGGGAAGGCCGAACTTGCCACCAAAATCTCTCCTGCCCTGATGGGCGTAGGCTTCATTTTGGGTCCGAAAGTAGCCACTATCATGGTTGCCGGTAGTGCTCTGAGTGCACTTATGATCATTCCTGCGTTGGCTTGGTGGGGACAATCATGGACTGTGCCGCTGTATCCTGAATCGGAAAATCTGATCAAGGATATGAGCCCTGACGCCATGCGAGAAAAGTACATCCGCTACATTGGCGCGGGAGCTGTTGGGGCAGCTGGCCTATTGACTCTCCTACAATCCTTACCAGTAATGCTCGAATCCTTTCGCCTTGGATTGGCCCAATTGCGTTCAGAGGGCTCAGACCGAAGTGCCAGCTTTCGGTCGGACTCGGATCTTTCCATGCGATGGGTATTATTTGTATTGTTCTTAGTACTCGCGACCCTGATATTTGTGCCTGGCCTCCTGGGCTTTCTTGATAGCATTTGGGTTAGAGGGTTGGCTGCAATTTTAATTGCAATCTTTGCCTTCTTTTTTGTTACGGTTTCATCACGCATTGTCGGGCTGGTTGGAGTAACATCCAATCCAACCTCAGGTATGACAATTGCAACGTTGTTGATAACCAGTCTCATCTTCTTAGCATGTGGATGGACCGACCTAAGTGGCAAGGCAACTGCCTTAATGGTAGGTACGGTCGTGTGTATAGCCGCATCGATAGCCGGTGATACATCCCAGGATCTCAAAACGGGCTTTTTGTTGGGCGCTACCCCCAAGAGTCAACAACTGGGAGAGCTACTGGGTGTGCTTACTGCGAGTTTTTTTGTCTGCCTTACAGTTGTAGTCCTGGGCGCAAATCATGGTTTCGGCAGTAAAGAGCTACCTGCACCGCAAGCCATATTGATGAATCTTGTTATCAGTGGTGTGATCGATCAAAACCTTCCCTGGACATTGATCTTGGCTGGAGTTGCAATAACGGCCCTTGTCAGTTTGCTACGGCTACCTGCATTACCATTTGCCGTCGGAGTCTACCTACCACTTAGCACCATGTCCGCTGTATTTCTAGGAGGGCTATTGCGCTGGTTCCTTACTCGTAATGTTGACCCACAAATAGAGGCTGAACGTCGGAAGAATGGTATTTTGTTCGCGTCTGGACTTGTTGGAGGCGAAGGGCTGATGGGATTGGTAATTGCCATTATTGTATTGGCCAAAGGATCCAGCCTAACCGGCTTTCCACTCGGGATGAATAGTGTAGTCAGCAGCGTCATTGCAATTCTGAGCATTGTTTTTGTGCTTGTATTGATTGCACAAGCAACTAATAAACGCCACACTTCCTAGAGGACAGCTCCTGTAAGCGTCCATTTGAGGCAAACTACTTATAAAGAGCTTGCGAATATGAATCCTGTAACACTTCGCCGATGTACAAAAGTATGTCGAGCAGAGTTGGTGCTCTGCAAGATCATGGTCACCTGTTTCCTTTTGACCGGGTGCAGGCCTTCTCAAACCATTGGTGGAGATACACCCCTAACTACTCAGAGACTTTCCAATTCCAAACTTGTGGAAATTCACGGGGACTTATCTTGGACATTCGACGGGCCTATGGTCGTAATTGAGGATCAATCCTCGGGCATTCCATCAGACCTAGTTGAGACCCTACTCGGCGAAGTTCAGCGTCCCAATCGAATAGAGGCGAATTGGCAACTTGACGAAGAGGCCAACTTTTTACGAGTTTGGAACATGGTGGCCGATAGTAAGCAATTCGATTTGGAGGCACGGTTACCTGTCAGACCGGCTGGCCATGTCCGAATTGACATTGGGGGACGGCAGTACAATTTGTTCCATGACACCGAGAATTAGAATCCAACCGTCTCCCGCCGTCGAAAACGTACCTTCGAGAGCTTACTCAGTGCCTTCACTCTCTATTGGCCTTTCGGCTTTGCTAACTGACCTCGCCACATGCTTGAACTGGTATCGGCTTGCGTCGCCCGGTTTATATTGCTGCATACATCCAACTCTTGAATTACCCGACAATCATGTGGTAGTTCCAGGAGTTGTATTAATGGCCAACCATGGAAAACACAGACACGCGTCACCGGAGCCAAACTTTGAGCGGTTTCGAGGAGCCCCCAACTTCGTTGCAGATGTATTCTCATCAGATACTTCACTGGATTACTCAGATCGCAAACATCGCTTTGCTGCAGCCGGTATAGAGGAATACTTAGCTGTTTTTGACACCGAACCTCTGTCATGGGAGTGGAACGTTCTCAATCAGGCCGAGTTCAACCTGCTCAAACCTCAGCAGGACGGAATTATTCGAAGTTCCGCGTTGCCCGGACTTTGGTTTCCCGAAGTTGCTTTTGCAGGTCGAGATTGGTGGACGTTAATGGCTGCAATCACTCGCGGCGTTACTCGACGCGGACACCACGAGTTCATGCACTCGATTTGGCATGCCAATCAGATTGAATAACGGCAAGTGGTTTGCGCACCATGATTTCGTTACGCAGGCACTTGACCTCTTCATGATTTCCCGACTCGTTCGAATCGACGACTCGGTTGCATGGACAAAGTGCGGAAAGCATTGCCTTTTTGCGTCCCTAATCAAGGATGCACTGCACGGGATTGAGCCAATCACAAAGGGCAGACTGGCTAACTTTTGGGTCGATATTTCCCGGGCAGGAGCAATCTAAAGTATGACAACACCTAGAATCTCAATTCCCCAGGTGTTGGCCGCAATATGAAAAGTGAGCGGTCAAAATCATCATCAATGTTACAAAGCGAGTAATCGTTATTACCAATTCCAACCTCTCGATGGTGTGGTTTTTCCGCGGTTCGGGGACCGCGTTTTGGGCTGCCCTTCCTAACGTAGAGTAACTTTCCATGGACCTTCTCTGAATTACTTCTCAATCGGATGAAACCCATGTTAAGGCGAAATGTTCGTGGCCTTTTTTTGGTGCTAGCTGCTGTCGGCATCTCAACGATGACAACAACAACCGTTGGCCAACAACTTTCGTCTCGTTTGGCGAACGGTGTTGGCTATGCGCCAGATGGTTTATTGGAGCCGTGGCGAGAAAGTGATGTATCTTGTGTTGAATTGGGATTGCTTGCCAGCATTGACGTTCAAATCGGCGACCAAGTAGAAGTTGGTCAAGTTCTGGCCCGACTAGAATCGTCTGCCATCAAGATGCAACTGGAAGTCGCAGAGACTCAAGCTCATTTCGAAGGTCGGTTAGATACCGCACGCGCAGAGACCGAATTGTATCGTCGCCGCCTGGATGCATTCGAAAAAGCGCGTGAAAAAGGTGCTGGTTCGCCGCTTGAATTGGAGAGAGCTCGCGCCGATCTAGAAATCGCAGAAGGCAGGTTGCAGAGCGAAGAGGAAGATCACGAGATTCAAAAGCTACAGGTCGAGCGCCTAAAACTCCAACTACAACAACGCACGATTGTTGCACCTATCTCAGGTATTGTCACTAGATTCCATCGTCAAATCGGAGAGTATATTGCTCCGAATACACCAGAAGTCGTGCGAATTTCAGATGTATCCAAATTGCGTACAACTTTCTTCCTCGACGAAACGGAGTTAACTGGACTACAGAGAAATGGGTCAGTTCAAGTGCAACTTAGCAATGGCAAAAGCGTTCAGGCTATCATTGAGCACATTGCTCCGGTCGCTGATGTCGCAAGTGGTTTGATCGAAGTGAAAGTTCTGGTGGACAATTCAGCAGGTGAAATCCTAGGTTCTCGCTGTAAATTGCTACTAGATACCTTCTCAATGCCCTCGCCAGAAAACTAGTCTACTAATTGCCCAGACTAAATTCTTTTGGAGTTAATGCAGTTTGGCTTGGTTTCCACGGAGTCGGACTCCCTTTTGGTTAAAGAGCAAATGACCCCGACGTCAACTTGGAAGATATTCAAATGATACATTCGTCACCGAACTCCACCTCCATAGGCGAAACAACCGTTCCGCTACTGGGCGCGAGAGGCGAATCTCAAACTTACGGCAACACACCAACATCGAATGACGCCAAAAATACTCCGGAATGTCGATTATTTGACGCGAATGCGTTACTACCCGACGGTAGCGATGAATCACTATATCAAGTGATTGGCCTTTTGGAAAACAAGTTTCGGGCCGACCTTGTTCTTGGAATCTACTCTGGCACAGGCCGTCTCCAATGTTACTCCAAACAACAGCTCACGATCCGAGACTGGCAACCGACCCAGGAGGAGCGATCCGCACTATATGAAGTAACCCGCGCTTCATTACGAGTCGAATTTGCTAGTTCTGACAAAAGTTCTTCAGCAGTTTGCAATCAGTTGCGCGTGAAAAAAGATGCCACACTCGTATTGGGCATTCCCGTCGCGTTGTCACCTGGGATGGATCGCGATGCAATAAAGGTTGGAATCATTTTGTGGATTGACTTAGCAGAGAAAGTTCAAACATCAGAGGCATACAACGAGTTATTGGGGTTAGTTAAAAACCAACTACCTAATTGGCTAAACACTTGGCGTCTTGCAAAAAGAGGACGCAGCCAAGAAAAAATCATCCGCAAAGTTGCATACGCAAGTCAACATCGCAAAATACTTTTACAACTCACCCTTCTGCTTGCGGCCGCACTTTTTATATTGCCCGTACCATATTGGCCCAGTCGCAAATGCACGCTTCAACCTAGCATGCGTCAATATCTCACGAGCCCTATCGAAGGACGAGTCATGGAAGTTTCCATTCGGCCGGGGGATACGGTCGAAGAGGGACAACTGATTGCCAAACTAGACGATGAACAAATACGCTGGCAAATAGCTGATGCAGAAGCCGATTTTGAAGCGGCCGGTAAACGCCGTGAAAATGCATTGGCCCAACAGTCTGCGGCAGAGATGCGACTCGCGCAGCTCGATCAACAACGAGCCCAAATACAGATCGATTCACTTTCTCAAAGGCTTGAACGTTTGGAAATTCGAAGCCCAGTAAGCGGAGTGGTTTTACAGGGAGATTGGTTCAAGAAAATTGGAGCCCCAGTAAGCAAGGGAGAAAGTCTTTTTGAAATCGCACCCTTGGATACGATGACTGTTGAAGTGAAAATTCAAACCGCTGATCTCGGTATTGTAAACACAGGCCAAAATGCCAGACTCTACTTACCAACAGCAGGTTGGAAATCGTGGGATGGTCACTTGCAATGGATCGATCCCCGTGGAGAAACCGACGAATCTGAGATTTACTTTGTGGCGGAGATGGAAGTTTCCAACCATACAGGTGAATTGCGTCCAGGAATGGAAGGTCGAACGCGAATTCACGCAGGCTGGAGAAGCCTGGGTTGGATTCTACTGAATAGGCCCTACTCGTGGTTAATCAATAAACTTTCCTGGTAACTCGCGACATGGCCACTACTTCAAATCAAGTTCCTCCGATGCAACAGAGCCCCCCCATCGACTTTGTTTTGCGGAGCGATTTGCAATTCACAGTTCATCATCACGGTGAGTCAATCTGGTACGCCGTTCACGATCCTACGAATGGTAAATATATACGCATAGGACGTCAGGAATATGTGCTTGCCTGTTCGTTAAACGGACATATTACCCTTAATCAGCTTATAGCTGCTGTAAAGGACATTAGCCCCGATATTCTACTTACCGAACAATCGGCGAATGAAATCATCCTCATGCTGGCAAGCATGGGGCTGCTGAGACGCGGAAACACTCAGACACCTTTGAAACCACTCGACAGCCGCAAACTCTCAGGAACAGTTTGGGGATTACTCTATACTCGGATTCCCATAATCAAAGGCAGAACTCTGCAGACGATCGTGGACAGTTTGGTTCCTTTGGTTTCTGTATATACATTGGTTTTTATGCTGCTGATTGTTTCAGCCAGCGTGCTGGCCGTTGCAAACGGCTGGCAAGAATTTATGCGGGTCAATGAAAAACTTTTTGTAGCCGATGGACGGATCTGGTGGATTGTGGCTTGGTTTGTGTTAAAGATGGCACATGAACTGGCACACGCGGTAGCTGCGAGATGTGTTGGATGTGAAATCCGCAGTGCGGGCATCAGTTTCCTTTACCTAGCACCCATCCCATTCGTAGATGTTTCGGACTTATGGACCATTTCCAACCGCTGGCATCGCATCTTGGTTTCAGGCAGTGGCGTACTTGTGGAAATAACAATTGCTGCCGTTTTTGCTTTGATCTCACTATCTACCGACAACGAGTTTCTACAGTATTTCAGCTGCGCAGTAGCAACCCTGGGAGTGTTCACTACCCTGGCTTTCAATGCCAATCCGCTAGCCCGGTTTGATGGTTATTTCATTGTGGCAGATCTGTTGAATCGCCCAAATCTGTGGATGGAAGCCAGTATTGAGCTGCGTGAATTGTTTTCTAGAGTATTTGGCGGAAGAAGAAGAGCTCGCCGTGCCCAGCTGGGGCTACTTACTTTCGGACTCTGTAGCTATCTCTACAGGATGTTAATCCTTCTAACGTTAGCACTTTGGTGCCTAATCGTATGGCAGGGGTTGGGTGTCGTGGTTGTCTTGTGGGGAGCCTATGCGATCATCGTAGCTCCAACTATTAAGTCCTGGAAAAAGCCAAATCCTGCTAACACGCAGGCGGGTTACCAACCGAAGTTGTCGACAATCGTAGTCTCGATATGCCTGTTTCTACTTGCAGTTCTCGGAATCGGGCATTTGCCTTCACCAATCCAACCTGCTGCACCTGGCTGGGTATACTTCGAAGACCCTGTTACAGTGCGAGCTGGATCCGATGGCATTATTTCAGAGGTCTTTGTAAAAAGGCTAGAATATGTCGAGCCAGGTACGCTACTCGCAAAGATCGAGAATCCTGAATTGATTGTCGAGGTGGCGCAACAGCATAAAAAGATTGAGCAAGTAGAAGAACAAATGCACTTGCATTTGTCGAAAAATGAGATTCGGGAAACACAAGCACAAAACGCAAAGTTAGCTTCTCTAAGAGAGCAATTAGGTCAGTTAGAGTCCCGAGTTGCTGCCCTCGACGTTGTCGCTCCACGTGGCGGACAAGTCGTTTGGTCAGAATTTGACCACTCCTTAGGTCAAAATGTCACCATGGGCACAGCCTTGTTTACAATCGCTGAGCCACAACGTCTTGAAGTAACAGCGATGGTTACTCAGGATTCCGTCGACGCATTTCTGAAGGGTAAGAATAGTCAAGCATTTGTGTTTGGCTCTCAAGGGCAAAGTGGGGCAGCCGCCTTGACCCACGTCGATCCGCGGGGAAGCGATTTCTTGCGAGAGCCGTATTTGGCGGCCACGTACGGTGGGCCCATCAATGTGCATATCCAGACCGACAATACGCAACACCAAATTTTTAAGATGGTAACACCTCGCTTCGAATCCAAAATATCGCTGCCTCCCGAAGCGGCGCATTTCGTACCTGGTCAGCTGGTCTGGGTACGAGCTCCCAATCACTCCATTCCAATATGGCAGATCGCCAGCCGTTGGTTGGAACAAAAATGGGACAATGTAGAACTAGATTCTCACCACGAGTGATAGCACTCCGCAACGTCAGGACCGGTCAGACAGTTTCAAATTCTACGAATTCTCTTTCAAGCGGACGCTGTCCTGCCAGCGATTCAACTTTGCCTGGATAATCCGCCACTGCTGAGCCAAATCTTCGACTCTGCATTGACCACTGAGCAAGGACCCCTTATTGGGCCTTTCGATATTCGCGTTGCTATCACCATCTACGGTGCGTTCCAATGCTTTGGGCTTAGGAAGATGAAATGCTGTATTGGGCGCTGGACGTGGCGTCGGGATCTCATGATGTCCAGGAGAATCCATCCTGAGATGGAGTTGCTTGCGAGCTGGAGCGACGGCCAACGAATCGATCAAGTCGACTGGTGGGACCCTATCTCCGGTTAATGCTCCTATTCTATTGCCCACCAGCTCAGTGACCCTATGCAAAACAAATCTTTCACCGGTTGAAGAGCTTAGACCATCCAGATGCAATGTTCCAATTCGGTATACAAGTTGTGTATGGATGGCTGCAGACGATTGGTGATTTTCCGATGTTTTGGTTCGCGAAAACTCTCTTAGATCTTTACCAATGTTTTGCAATATGTTGTCGGACCGAAGAACCTGAGCCTCCGGACTTGCGCCCGGCCGATTGCTCAATGGGTCCATGGCCAGCCACAGCCATCGATCCTCGGCGACCCGATATGGGAATTCTCCATCCAAAGCGGCTTGCTGCAGGTAGCGATCAATTAGGTTCTCACTGCAGTTGACACTCTTAATGGCATGTAGGGAAAGCGATCGCACACGATTGGTTGGAAACCGGCGCGCAGACTGCAACAACCAACTGCGGACCAACGAAAACCGATTGTCAACTGGAAGGGATATTCGAATAATCGTTCCCCCCTGCGTGCCAACTTGAGCCGCTATGCTACCTCCTAGTAAATGAACAATGCCCTTGGCGATCGACAAGCCCATCCCAGGTGATTCATTGTCAGCCCCTAACTGCAACTCGCTCAAGGAGTTGATATGTCTCAACAAATCCGCAGGCAATCCAGGACCCTCGTCTTCGATTGCAATTACCAAGCGTTGGGTCACATAGGCCTGGCTATCGACGCGAACACTCACACGCGTTGCATGCTTACTGGCAACAATGGCGTTGGTTACCAAGTTGAGAATTGCTCTGCTGAGAAGGCTGGGGTCTGAATATAACCGAGGCAGCGAACGGTCCCAGCCAACCCAGGAAATTTTCACCTTCTCACGTTTGGCAAGCGGTTCAATCAGAGCGGCAAAGGCCTTTTGCCATTGCTGAGGATAAAACCGCTTTCGCATCACCACTTGAAATGCGGGAGACAGGTTTCGGGCATGCAAAATGTTTTCGGCCCAGTCATTGGCCTGCAGCAAGCGAGCCTGGGCGCTTTGCAACATGGACATCTCGTTGCTAGCAGGTGAGCTCCTGTGAATTCGCTCCGCAACGTCAGCTATGATTTGCTGGGCCGCCGCTATCGGACTACGGATGTCATGGGCAGTTTCCGAAAGAAGTTGCTCGTATCTCTGTTGAAGTAGAGTCTTTGTTGGATGGTCATTGACTTCACCCTCGCGTGGCCCTTGCGAAGAGGGGCGTTCCAAATCGGACGAGGTAGAAGGGTCAAATCCAATTCCTACATGCTGCCTAGACCAACAGGCCAGAAGCGGAGCAGGAATCGACGGTTCGGATGAATCAAACCTAAGGAATTCAGTCCCGTCCACTTCGTTAGTTGACTGGCGATCCTGCCCTGCAACGTGTGCACCAGACGCGTGGAAAGTATCCCTGGTGACAATTATTTGCCAAGCACCAGCATTCGCTTGCGGCCGCAATCCAGCACGCTGTCGAGTCGAACTAGAATCATGTCGTTCCGTAACGCCGACCTCAGTTAGATTGCCCGGAATTGCAAATCCTAGGGAATTAGTTTCTTCGGATCTTTCCATGATTCGATTACTTTTTTTAGAACGCTGGGAAACCGGTTTTAAGTTGTAGGGACGGAATAATCGGCGACAATTGAATCCTTGGGGCAAACTTAAACACGACTTTGGCTTGTCACTAGCCAGCGGCAAACTAAATTGTCGCAGATGGCCGAAGTACCGGAGTTTACCGGCCTCGCAAACTTTATCGGCAGCAATCTCCAGGCTGAAAATCTGGATTAGATAGCTATCACATTGAAACCCAAGTTTGACGTCAAATTTTGTCGATTATGACTATTATTAGGTTGATTGCGGCATATCAATGTCTGGTTCACTACGTCTTTCACTAACCGATCCACGTTGGCTTCAGGAATTTCAGCAGACCCAATCACTGCTCCTGTGGGCTTGCCAAGGACTAGTAACTGAAGTGCACCATATTGGTGCAACAGCACTAACTGAAACTGTCGCCAGGCCAACCATTGATTGTCTGGCAGGCCTGACGGACCTTCGAAATATGAATGAGACTTGTCGATTGATCGAAGGTCTCAACTACGAACGCGTGCCAAGCGATGAGTGGTGTGATGAAGAACTCGTGGGTCACTTAGTCAAATTCAGAGGCCAAGATTCAACGCATGAAGTATGGGTTGTTCGGTATGGTGGAACAATCTGGGAACGGGCGATCAAGATGCGGGATTGGTTAACTTCCACGCCAGAAGATCGATCGGCACTCGAGTGCCTCAAACGCGACCGGTTTGAATCCGATCCCTACGATCTAGAAGGTTATCGAGAATCCAAGGCGGAGTTTTTTCAACGCGTCATTTCGCGTTTCTAAACTAGGTCGCTATCTGTCGTTACGACTCGCACCAGCCTGAGCAAGGGTGCTAGGAGATGCCAAGAGGTAACTCGATTCCCGCAGATAACAAATCGCTAGCGCTCAATTGCCCGTGCTGTAAGGCCAACCAAACAAGTAGCCCCTTTTGAGCATGCATTCGATTACCTGCTTGCTCGACTACGAGACTATTTGGGCAGTCCATGACATCGTCTGTAATCTCCTCTCCACGGCGAGCAGGCAGGCAATGCAAGATTTTGCATTCGCGTGGAGCCAGGGAAAGCAACTTGGAATTCAACTGGAATTTGCCAAACGCTTCGCGGCGGGTCTGACTTTCTGCCTCCTGTCCCATGCTAGTCCACACATCGGTATAGATAAAATCTGCTTCACGCAAACCGGCTGCAAAATCACTTGTCTGAGAAAAATCTGCATTCGGGTAGCGAGTATATATCTCTTCTACGTATGGCTGGGAGATAAAATAGTCCGCAGGCCCTAGCAAGCGAAAGCGGACACCAACCATCGCGCATCCAATAGCCAGAGAACGGGCAACGTTATTGCCATCTCCGACAAAAGTAACCTGGCTGCCAGCTAACGACCTCGTATGCTGCCGCATCGTGAGGATATCGGCCAGGGCTTGGCACGGATGAAGATGATCCGTAAGTCCATTAATAATGGGCAAGCAATTGTGTCTGGCCAACTCCACTACAGATTGATGGCACTTTGCACGGCATACAACGTAATCAGCATACTCTGCCAGTACCCGCACAAAATCTGCAGTAGACTCCCGACTTTGCCAACCAACTTCTTCACCTAGGAACATTGCGGACCCGCCAAGTTGACACATGCCTGCTTCGAAACTGACTCGGGTCCGCAAGCTAGGTTTTTCAAACAGCATCGCTAATACCCTGCGTTCCAACCACGCAGGTCGCTGCCCTTTTTCAAGAAGTTCTTTTATTTGCTGCGCAAGCGAAAGAACGGTATGCAATTCTTGCTGGCTCAAATCAAACAAAGAAAGTAGATGTCGCACTGTGCGTTCCAATCATCGATGTAGAAACAAGTTTGGCCACAGGATCATTGGGGGAAGGGCAAGTCGATTCTAGGTTTTGAACCTTGATGCTTGCAACCTGCTCTTGACCAAGCCCCAAACTATTTCGGTGGTCTGACAATATCGAATTTCGAGCCCAAGTACCTTATGGGGTTGCTGCTTCGGTCTGTAACGATTTCATAGCAAATTCTTGAATTACTTCCGTCAAAATATCAATCCCTCGTCGCAATGCTTGAGGCTCAATGTTCATGGCAGGCAACAGTCGAATCACGTTGCCCTGAGTACAATTAATCAATAAACCCCGCTCGAGGCACCTTTGTACAATTTCAGCGCCGGAGAATTCCAACTCGATACCTATCATGAGCCCAACTTGCCGAATTTCGCGAATATTGGCGCATGACGAACTCAACTCTTGCATTCTTTCGGCGATCAACTCCGCAGTTTTGACTGCAGACACTAAAAGACCGTCTTGTTCGATAGTTTCAATCATGGCAATACCAGCCGCCGCAGCAATTGGATTTCCTCCAAACGTGCTGGCGTGAGTTCCTGGACGGAGGCTGGCTGCTAAGTCAGGGCGTGCCAACATGGCGCCACCTGCAATTCCCCCACAGAGTGATTTGGCCAAAGTGATGATATCTGGACGAACTCCAAAGTGTTGAAAACCAAACCACTTACCTGTTCGCCCACAACCAGTTTGAACTTCATCCAAGATGAGCAGCAGGCCCTGCTGATCACAAAGTGTACGCAGTTGAGCCAAGAATCCGTCTGGCGGTATACGAACTCCGCCTTCCCCCAAAATCGGTTCAATCATGATGGCCGCGGTCGAAGAATCGATTAATTTTTCAACTGCGACCAAATCACCAAACGGCGCATAACTGAATCCGGCCAACATGGGACCGAGACCAGCGTGATATTTTGGCTGAGCCGTAGCAGAAAGTGCACCAAAAGTACGTCCATGAAATCCACCTTGAAACGTAATGATCTTGTAGCGCTCGGGTCCCTGGTGTAGTCGCGCCAATTTAATGGCAGCTTCGTTTGCCTCCGCCCCACTGTTGCAGAAGAATGCCTGAGATTCAAACGCTCGCTCGACTAGCATCTGAGCCCAGCGCCCCTGCAATTCCATGTGCCAAGTATTGGGTACGTGAATTAACTGACCGACTTGCTGCTGTACGGCCCGAACAATGCGAGCAGGACAATGCCCCAATAAATTGCAGCCCCAGCCCGGAAATAGATCTAGGTACTCATTACCTTCCGCATCCCATACGACGGAACCCTCTCCGCGGACTAAATTTACCGGGTAGCGCGTATAATTACCAATCACGTATTTGGCAAACAAAGCCTGAGTGTCCTGAGAATTCATGTGCATTTGATCATTGGTCATGTACTGAAATTCCGCATTAGTAAAACAGCGAACAAAAAACTACTTGGCTGGTTAAACGAAGAAAGGCAGCGAATCCCTCGCTGCCTAGGAAAACTCTCACAGCGATTATGGAAAATTCAATGCCTTGCGGCACTGTATTAATTCAGTCCCTACTCCACTAGTCGTATAAATCTCAAGTAACAACGAATGCCTAAGCCGACCATCAATAATGTGCACTTTTCGGACACCTCGAGAAAGCGTGGAAAGGCAGGCCTCAATCTTGGGTATCATCCCTGAGTCGATTACCTTATCCTCGATTAGTTGGCGAGCCTCATCTGCAGTTAGAGAATGGATGATCGTAGCCGGATCGTTCTTATCACGACGCACCCCATTTACATCGCTGAGAAAAACTAGCTTCTCCGCACCCAATGCCTCTGCCACCGCCATAGCTGCAGTGTCCGCATTTACATTGTACTTTTGACCGTGTTCATCGATGCACATGGATGGTATCACAGGTACTTGATTCGCGTAGGCAACATTTTCTATCACAGACCGATCCACACGCGTAACATGACCAACGTAGCCCAAATCGATTGGGGAACCATCCTCGTCTGGTAACATTAGTTTCTCACCAAACAGGACATTGGTACCCCCAAGAAAGTTCAGGTTGACCGCCCGGCCACCTAGCCTCTCAATCTCGTCGGTAAGATGCTGTGTAATCTCGCCAGCAAGTACGCGCTCGACTAATCGCAAGGTTGCGTCGTCGGTAACACGTCGCCCTTTGACCCATTTGGGCTCAATTGCTGCAAGTTGCATGGCACGATTGATGCTAGGCCCGCCACCATGCACAATAACTGGCTTCATGCCGACCGTTTCCATGAAAATCACGTCTAGAAGCAAATGCTGGATGGCTAGCTCCTCCTCCAGCAAGCTACCTCCGAGCTTTATGACGGTGGTCTTGCCGCGAAAATTGCGGATCCATCCCATGGCTTCGATTAGCGTGTCTGCTTTGGCGATTGCGTCAAGCACTTAATGCAACTCTCCGGTAGCAAGATTCTGCGACTTGCGTACCCGTCAATCGTAGTGATCAGAAAAACTAGCTATAGTAGGCGAGCCCAAGCTTGCCCGTCAATCTCGCTTGGAGACTTTTCCTGCTCGCTGCGTGAAATCTTCAAAAGACGCAAGTTAGTCAACGAGGGCTTGGATTTGGCAAGCCAACAGGGTGTTGCGAAGTAACATAGCGATTGTCAGAGGCCCAACCCCCCCAGGGACTGGAGTGAGATGCCCAGCTACACTGGATACCTCATCGAAATCTACATCACCCACAAGTTTCTCACCAACACGATTGATGCCTACATCAATCACTACGGCCCCTGGACGCACCATATCCGCAGAAACAAGACCTGGCTTGCCGACCGCAGCCACCAAGACATCCGCGGTTCGTGTAATTGCCGCAAGGTTTTGGCTCTTAGAGTGACAGATTGTGACGCTGGCGTTTGCATACTGGGGACCCAACCCAATGTCCTTTTGAACTAACATGTTTGCCAAAGGCTTGCCGACAATGTCACTTCTCCCCAAAACAACTACGTGCTTTCCCTCTAGCACAATCCCATATCGAGCCAGAATCTGCACCACCCCGTGTGGGGTGCATGGCAAAAACCTCGGACGCCCTTGAACTAACAGGCCAACATTTTCTGGGGCAAAGGCGTCCACATCTTTATTGGGTGCAACAGCATCCAGAATTCGCTGAGTATCCAACCCGTAGGGCAATGGCAATTGGACCAAAATACCATGCACATAGGGGTCGTTGTTGAGTTGCTCTAACAACTCCAATAGTGCTTCAGTGCTGGTCGCAACAGGCAGTCGAAACAGCTCACTTGCCATGCCAACTTGCGCACAAGCCCGTTCTTTGTTGCGCACATATACCTGGCTGGCTGGGTCATCTCCAACAAGTACGGCCGCTAGCTTTGGTGTTTTCCCCCCTTGCTTTTTCCACTGTTCAACTTCAGAGGCAACCTCCGCTCTAATCTCAGATGCCGTTTTCTTTCCATCCAAAAGCATAGCGGGCATAAACTCGCCTTATTGATGATAATTTCGCGGGACAAAAACTTGACGGAGCTATCGAAAGGTCGCCCGCCCAAGGACTAGAGTGCCAAAGATGTTCCGGACAAATGAGACAACTGCTCTACGATGGGAGCCCGTTTTCGTTAGCCGGTCGCCAAAGAATACTGCACATGCTACCCCCAATGAACGAGTAGCAGAAGGGCGCAGAAACTGAATGCTAGAGAAGGATCTTTGGTTAGGTATTAGCGCTGCGTCCACTGTGTATAGCCGCGATTTATTCCAAAGTGTCTCGTCCAAGTCGGAATAGGTGAAGACCCAAACCAACCGTAATTATAGGTAGGCTTAGGTGCTAATTGTTGAGTCAATGATGGATAGGCAGGCGCGGAAAGAATCTGGACAGGAACCTGGGGGGGTGCAAGGTGAATGGCGGGAGTAACATCACATGTAGAAGAGCTCCCCCAGGGAAAAGCAGGTATCTGGCCAAATGCCAGTGAGTTAAATGCCAGTGAGTTACCTGTAAGCACAAGAATAATGACCAGAATGGTCGGCCTAAATCGCATGCGAGGCTCTCACGTAATGGAAGTTGAAGAGGCAAGTCCTAATTAGAATAACCCTTGGATTCGCAGGCGGCCTTCCAATCTGAAGTTGGATTCAACACCTATTGCGGTAACAGTCCGGATCTATCGCTTTTAACGCTTGGATGGCCCCATTCCTAAGTCTGAGGTCAATAGCACCCTCCTTTTCCAGGGGATTTAGATTCAGCACGCCATGGGGTCCAGATTCAAACGCTAGACGCGGAGGGGTAAATCTGCGACAATAAACTATTGGGGAGAAGGGTACTTGTCATCTCATTGAGACTTCTCATCAAGCACGCAAAGGGTCCGTTACATGCGTCGTTTCTACCGTCACGGCTTCACACTGGTGGAGTTGCTGGTTGTTATTGCAATCATTGGAGTTCTGGTGGGCTTGCTGCTCCCAGCTGTTCAGATGGCTCGCGAGGCCGCCCGACGGGCTGCTTGCGCGAATAACTTGAAACAGTTAGCTGCCGCCACCATTCAATTCGAAACCGCCAAGAAGCAAATGCCTGGCTATCAGGAAAGTTTTGGAACTGGAGATGGCTCACAAAAAGTAGGTTCCTGGGTCATCGCACTTCTGCCTTTCATTGAGCAACAACCCTTACGTGACAATTGGGATGACCCTTCGACCAATACCGCTTGGGCTACAACGGCTGCTCCCGCCAGTTACAACCCCGCATCTTCGGGAGCCAACGCTGCCAACTTTTACCCAAACATCGGCACGCTCATTTGCAATAGTGATAATGGAAATGATGACGAAGTACTGGGGCAGAACAGCTATGTCTGCAACGCTGGCTTTGTCCCTGTGTTTTCCGGCTCCCAAGGTGCAGCCCTTGGCTATACAGGTGCACTCGCAGATCAATTCAAGAAAGCCCAAAAGAAACAGAACGGTCTATTTCTAAACAAAGCTGCCGGAACATTTGACGCAGTTTCAACTCGCATCTCCAATGATGCCATTCGGGATGGAAGCTCACAGACGATTGCCTTTTCAGAGAACTTGCAGGCCGATTCATGGGCCTATGTGACGAGCGATGATTCTTCACGCGGTGTTTATGACGGTTCTGCAAAATGGCACGTAGGCATGGTTTGGCTGTATCGTCTGCAAAATCCAGCTGATTCAACTCGCCCCTCTGCTGTAGCTGACAACACACAACCCGTGAATCTCTTCAATGGCCTGGGATTAAGTGCCCCCAAGGGTACCTTCGAATCCGCCCGCCCATCCTCCGGGCACACAAATGTTATCAATACTGCATTTATGGATGGTTCTGTCAAAGCGCTCAGCGACAAAATACCTTATCACGTTTACCAGGCATTGATGACTCCGCAAACAAAACAAAGTGATGTGCCTAACACTCTCTACTTGCTCAAACAAGACGACTACGAGTAAGCTGTCGCTAGGTGGTGAATCCAACATTGCTCAGGCCTCGAATTTTCGGGGCCTGTTTCGTTTAGCCATTGAACTTTTGCTAACAAGGACAATTTGCTTAACCGTAGCGAAACATATACACTTGGCATGCGTAGAACTCATGTGACCAATCAGAACTTTAACTCCCACCCTGCCTTAATATCTGTAAATAATCGGAATAATCATCAAGCGGAAAAAACCACCTTTTGGTCTATTATCTTTCCGTTTCAAATTGAACTGCCGCCCGGCAACAGATTCCAACCCTCCCACCAAAAAACCTGCCAATACTGCAACAAGACTTGCCCCACCTTACAGATTGCTACTAGAACAATAGTGCCTTTGTGTAGATAATCCTTGGTTCGCGTTGCTGAGTTTTGCGTCCTCATCTAACACACAGTGATCGGACGGATTACCCACCGCAACGTCTTGGTCTTTCAATTGCTTTGCAAATCAGCGGTTGTGTAAATCCCAGTTACGCAAGTGCAATTTGGCAACTTAACTCGTGATTTCAAGTACCAATAAAAATAACAATCAGAAGAGGTTTCTTACAATATGAAACGGCAAGTTCGATTAAATCGCACTTCGAGTTTGCATCAATTTCGACGATTCGAAATTTGCATTCGCGTTATCATCGTCTCATTCATTTCTTTTTGTAGCTGCACTCAACTTTGGGCTGAACAACCAGCAGATTGGTTCCAGTGGCGAGGCCCTGAGGCCAACGGCATCTCCAGAGAAAAGAATCTCCCCGAAACCTGGTCCACCAAAGGTGAAAATGTCCTCTGGGCCAAAGAAGAATATGCTTCCCGGAGTACTCCAATAACGCTAAATGGACGACTGTACATTGTTACGCGCTATAAGCCAGAGAGTCAGCAAGAGGGTGAACAACTGGTTTGTTTGAACGCGGACACAGGCGAAGAGATTTGGTCACACCATCACAATGTTTTCCTTTCCGATGCACCTGCAGAACGCGTCGGTTGGTCTAGCCCGATTGCGGATCCCAAGACGGGATATATCTATTGGCTGGGATTAGGCTGCCAGTTCGTCTGTCTCAACGGTGAAACTGGAGAAACCGTTTGGGAACATGCCATGAGTGAAGAATACGGCATGCTGAGCACTTACGGAGGCCGAACCAATTTTCCCATTGTGTTTGATGATTTGGTCATCATAAGTGGCGTGATGACACAATGGGGCGAAAACGCGGTTCCAGCCCATCGATTCGTTGCTTTCGACAAGAAAACTGGGGGAGCTGTTTGGTTTTCAGGTACACGTCCGCGTCCTGAAGATACAACCTACTCGACTCCATTTCTAACAACCTTCAATGGCCAAGCTGCAATGGTTTTTGGAGCTGGGGACGGCTTCATGTACGCTATGCAACCCCGCACGGGAAGAATCATTTGGAAGTACGATTGTTCGAATCGCGGCATTAATACTCCTCCCTTAGTCGTAGATGGATCGGTTTATTGTGGTCATCGAGAACAGAACTCGTACGACACTAGAGTTCTAGGAGCCATCTTTGCGCTTAACGGAAACTTGAAGGGTGAAATCAAGGAAGATCAGATCAAGTGGAAAATCCCCTCGCATAGTGTTGAAGGCAGCCAACCGATGTTTGTAAACGGCAGGTTGTATGTCATTGAAGATGGAGGGAATTTTGTGGTCATTGATCCAGAGAATGGAAATATCATTTTTGAAAAGAAAATAGGACGTAGACCGGGTTCCATGGTTTATGGGGATGGCAAAATCTACGCTTGCGAACAAACAGGTAATTTTTGGATATTCGAACCCACCGAAGACGGCGTGAAGGAAATCAAACGTATTCGCACTTCCAACGGTGAAGAAATTCTCGCCTCTCCTATTATTTCCGGAGGCAAGATCTTCTTGGCAACCACAAAGAAACTCTATTGCATCGGAAGCAAAGACGCCGTTGTGGATTCCGATCCGATCCCAGCACCGCAAGCTGAAACTCAACGTGGCGATAACGATGAAGTTGCTCACATTCAAATCGCTCCTGTTGAGGCAATGCTGGCTCCTGGTCAAAGCACTCCCTATCAGGTCCGGGCTTACAATTCCCGTGGACAATTCATACGCGTAGTGGAAGCAGAGTTTAGCACCGACGCTGGTACAATAAATGCCAACGGAGTTTACGCGGCACCCGCTGAAGCTCAGCACTCGGTTGCCATGATAACTGCAAAGTTCGGGGAGCTAAGTAGTACGGCCAGAGTGCGAGTGCTACCCGACCTCCCGTGGTCATTTGACTTCTCTGACAAAAAAGTACCTGTGACTTGGATAGGCGCTGCATATCGCCACCAGCCCAAAGAAATGGATGGCGAATCCATGTTGGTTAAGATCGCCACGATTCCCAAAGGAACTCGCAGTCAAAGTTGGATGGGCTGGACAACTCTTCACGATTACACGATCGAAGCAGAAGTCTATTCAACAGCCAATGAATCAAACGGACGACGAGCCGATATGGGCCTGATTAATCAACGGTATACGCTAGATCTAATGGATAAGGATCAATTGCAGATTCGATCATGGACTCCGCGATTGGAACTGCGGTTTGCCAAATCCCAACCCTTCGAATGGTCAGCCAATCAGTGGTACCATTTGAAATTTCAAGCTGAAAATCAAGACGGAAAAGTCACCTTGCGAGGTAAGGCGTGGAGAAAAGGCGAACCTGAACCAGAACAATGGACAGTTGAGGCGACCGATGAAACACCCAATGCAACGGGTAGTCCGGGGCTTTTTGGTAATTCCTCCACAGCAGAATTCTATATCGACAACGTGAAGGTCTATCGAAATTAGTGCGAACGCTTTCGCATGCAGAAGAAACTGTTTATTTGTCACGTGACACAAATGGGCTATTTGGCTGTAGCCCAAAATTTCAAGCCAATTAGTCTCTAATTACCAATTCGAATACGTCGAATCATTCGACATGACAACAAATCTGAAGAGGTTTTTGAATCCATGAAACGTATAATTACGCCTCACATTGCCTGGGCTTACTTTTTGAATTTGTTGCTTGTGACGCCCGGTGTCGCTCAAGACTATGACCCAGTCTCCGAAGTGCGTCAGGTAATAAGTCAGCTCAAGGTTGGGGCACACGATTGGCCGCAATGGGCGGGTTCCCATTTAAGAAACAATGTCACCGACGAACCAGGTATCGCCACCGAATGGGACGTCATCAAGGGCCAAAACATTCGCTGGTCGATGCCTTTAGGATCGGAAACCTATGGCAACCCAATTGTGGCAAACGGAAAGGTATTCGTTGGCACCAATAACGGCGCTGGTTATCTGGAACGGTACCCTCATGAAGTCGATTTGGGTGTACTGCTGTGCTTTGACGAAAAGACGGGCGAATTCCTGTGGCAACATTCCAACGAAAAACTTTCCACTGGACGCGTGCATGATTGGCCTCATCAAGGCATCTGCTCTGCCCCACTGATCGACGGAGACATGCTGTGGTATGTCTCTAGCCGTGGTGAAGTTGTCTGCCTGGACGTCAACGGATTTAGGGATGGAGAAAATGACGGACCGTACAAGGAAGAGGCAAATGAAAATGAAGATGAAGCTGATGTAGTTTGGACTTTCAACATGATGAAACAGTTGGCTGTGTCTCAACACAATATGTGTAGCTGTTCAGTTACTTGCGCTGGGGATTTGCTGTTTGTGAATACTTCCAATGGTGTCGATGAAGGTCATCAGAATTTACCAGCAGAATCAGCTCCCAGTTTTATCTGTTTGCGTCGTTCGACGGGTGAAGTCTTGTGGACCGACAACTCACCAGGTGCCAACGTGTTACATGGGCAATGGTCCTCTCCAGCTTACGCTGAACTAGGTGGTGTTAAACAAGTGCTTTTCGGTGGAGGGGACGGCTGGCTGTACAGCTTTGCTGCTGATGGCAATGAGGGCAAGAGTGAATTGCTGTGGAAATTTGATTGCAACCCGAAAGAATCACTTTATGTGCTGGGAGGGTCTGCCACAAGAAACCATATTATTGGTACGCCCGTTGTTTACGACGGTCTGGTTTACATCGCCGTTGGAGAGGACCCTGAACATGGCGAAGGAGGTGGACACCTTTGGTGCATCGATCCAACTAAACGAGGCGATGTGAGCCCAACTTTGGTTTACAATTCGAAAAACCCGAGCCAGCCAATTGCCCACAAGCGCCTTCAAGCACTTGTCGAAAAGGATGGAGACTTTGAGCGGGACAATCCCAATTCGGCAGCCCTCTGGCACTACGTTGGTAATGATCCGGAAGAGTTCGAAACTACAATGCACCGCACCTGTGGTACGGCTGCCATAAAAAATGATTTACTTTTCATCGCCGACTTTAGCGGTGTCTTTCATTGCTTGGACGCCAAGACGGGAAAAGCCCATTGGACCTACGATATGTTCGCTGCGAGCTGGGCGTCTCCTTTGATCGTCGAAGATCGGGTGTATATCAGTGACGAGGATGGCGATATTGCAATTTTTAAACTTGCACCAGAGCAAGAACTGTTAGGTGAAATCAATATGGAAAGCGCTGTCTACACGACTCCAGTGGCCGCAAATGGATCGCTATTCATTGCCAACCGAAATCGCCTGTTTGCGATACAAGAGGGTACGGAAAGCAACCCAAGCAATTAGCAGTTCCCTCAAAAAGCGGTCTCGCGGTGTTCACTGCCTTCAGGTGGCCGCATCCCTCGGATAAATTTCTATTGTTCAAACAATATTCACCTTTAACTTTGGCCACCAGCGGTATTCGCCGGTGGCCTTTTTTTCGTAAGGTTCACGACCTCCAGCACGGTTACAGGCTTTCTACTTCGTGCTATTCGCGGTAAAGATAAGAACAATTCAAACAGGCTCAAGGTAGTAACGGATTCCCTCTGTACACGCACTAGTAGGGTGATGAAAAAGTCCATTTGCGAAATCTCGTGGACGATTGGCAACCCGAGCGTTAACAACCCGAGCGTTAACAACCCGAGCGTTAACAACCCGAGCGTTAACAACCCGAAGCGTTAACAACCCGAAGCGTCAGCGAGGGGCTGGGCACATTCCCTCGCTGACGCTTCGGGTTACTCTTTCAGCAGCCTGCTAGTG
>JAGQOY010000518.1 GCA_020427005.1 Planctomycetales bacterium | reverse complement strand
ATTATCCCAATACCACCGACAAAGAAAGAGAAGAAGGTTTTAAAAAGAATCTAGCAAATAACACAAAAAAACACCCAAACAGCAATTCATTTCTGATAAAAATTTCACTTAAAAATTAAGTGAATAATGTCGATCACCAATACAATTCATCATTTTTATAAAAAAAACTCTTTACCAAATCGCATGATAATAATAAACACTTTCATATGAAAGTGTTTGCTCTCGCAAATCAAAAAGGTGGCGTTGGAAAAACAACCACAGCTATAAATATTGCCTCATGTCTCGCGGCGGCAGAATATCGCGTTCTGCTCATTGACCTTGATCCTCAGGGAAATGCTTCCAGCGGAACAGGGGTAGACAAAGAAAGTCTGAGCGCTACGAGCTATGATGTTCTCGTAAAAGGCACAAAAATTTCAGACGCAATTGTCGAAACAAAACTGCCCTTCCTAAAAGTTCTACCTGCCCACACACAACTTGTTGCTGCAGAAATTGAACTCGTCAGTATGTTTTCTCGTGAAAAA
>JAGQOY010000517.1 GCA_020427005.1 Planctomycetales bacterium | reverse complement strand
AATTGTACAACAGCGACTAGAAAATGAATGCGACGTCGACCTCGTGCAAACCGCGCCCAATGTGACCTACGAGATCGTCAACAAACGGGGGGAAACGATCGAGATTCATAAGCCGCAGGATGTGCCCGACGCGGGGGACATCGAGGAGTTTCGGCAGCCCATAGTGCGAGTTAATTTTGTGGTGCCCATCGAGCAGATTGGGCAGGTCATGAAGCTCAGTCAGGATCGCCGTGGTATCCAGCAGTCCACCGAATACATCTCGCCCACGCGAGCCATGGTGACCTACGACCTGCCGCTGGCAGAAGTTATCTACGACTTGCACGACAAATTAAAAAGCGCCACCCGCGGCTACGGTACCATGGACTACGAGCTGCTGGGCTACGAGGCGGCCAATCTGGTGCGGATGGACATCCTGGTGAACGGTAATCGAGTCGATGCGCTGAGCGTCATTTGTGACCG
The DNA here is from genome assembly GCA_020427005.1 of Planctomycetales bacterium. Lineage (GTDB taxonomy): Bacteria > Planctomycetota > Planctomycetia > Pirellulales > Pirellulaceae > Aureliella. The sequence goes on along the minus strand of JAGQOY010000517.1, from coordinate 64 downwards.
CGCCGACTCCGACCGCCGTGGACGAGCCGTCGTGAAAAAACTGAAGGAAGAGATCGATCGCCAT
>JAGQOY010000516.1 GCA_020427005.1 Planctomycetales bacterium | reverse complement strand
CCCAACAGGATCCATTTCTGTCGATGGACGCTGGGAATTGCGGAACCCCGATGGTCACGTCATGGACGAAACAATGAAGAACCAGAATCGAGTGACTTACCGAATCCATCAACTACTTGGGCAGCCAGTCCGTGAAACATTCGTCAACCCGCCGAAATCGTTTGGACTACGATTTGAAAACGGTTGCGTTCTTGAAATATTTGACGACTCTGACCAATACGAGTCGTGCCAGATCGCGCCGGCGGGTGTGGTCATCTGATGTATCTATCGTAGTGAATCGAAAGTGCGACAGAACAATCGCATGCAACGGAGCCGGCGGTCGGGTCGGTTTTGGAATCAACGCATCTCGCGCCGGCCCGCTGATGCGTAGCGTTCTGCATCCTGAGATTTGCGCATGGGAAAACGAGATCGATATCGCGATCATTTCGACCCAGAATACAAGCGATGGGGTCGTACGTATCGATCCTTCCCCGGTGTTGATGAATGCGCTCGACTGATTCTAGATCGGAAGGCGACTGGTGCT
>JAGQOY010000515.1 GCA_020427005.1 Planctomycetales bacterium | reverse complement strand
CATGACGGCTTGGGAAATGGTGGAATACTTCGGCAAGCTCTACGGCCTGGACGCAGATCGGCTGGCCGAGCGAATGGACCGCGTCTTCACTCAGTTGCAAATGCACGATATTCGCGATGTGGCCGGTGCTCGCATGTCGACGGGCATGAAACAAAAAGTTTCCATCGCGCGAGCTATCGTACACGATCCTCCCGTCTTGGTTTTTGACGAAGCGTCATTGGGCTTGGACATTTTGGTGGCTCGCGCGCTGTTAGAGATCATTGCCGGACTGCGCGAAGAGGGAAAGTGCATCATTTTTTCCACGCATATCATGCGCGAAGTCGAACGCTTGTGCGACCGCGTTGGCATTTTGTACCACGGACGCATGTTGGCCGCCGGCACTCTGCAAGACTTGGCCGAGCAGCACGATGAGCCGGACTTTGAAGAAATGTTCTTCCGTATGTTGCAAGATTCCGACCGTCAGTTATCCACCGAACGATGCCAAGGAATCCTATGATCTGGAAGCATGTCCACTTGTTTTTTCTGCG
>JAGQOY010000514.1 GCA_020427005.1 Planctomycetales bacterium | reverse complement strand
CCACGCACCGGCAGACTCGCACGGTGTCGCATGCCTCGGTAGCACTTGATCTCACGCAAACGGTTGATGTTCTGACCAACAACTCGCCGAAGTGGACCTTCCACGGTGTAGTCGCGCTCGAGCAATGTTGACAAACGACTCAGTTCGTCTTCGTCAAGATCTCGTGCTGGCTTGTCACCGTCGATATTCGTTTTGACGCACACTTCCCCAGCAATCTTGGGACCCACACCATACAAATATGTAAGTGCAATGGTCACCTTCTTGTCATTGGGAATGTCCACACCGAGTAAACGCGGCACGGAAAGCTCCTTCGGAAAACTGTAAGTTATTGATGTCTATAGACTTGCGGTGGTGATGCCAAGCCAATTGTGGACCGGAGCCCATTTTTGAATCGAGCATTCTACCCGAGCAAAACCAATTGTGGCAAGCCTTAACCGGGATGTATTTGTTGAGTTTTGGTTGAGTTGGTAAGTTTGGCAGGCAATTTGTTGCGCCGACCCTCAATCTCCCGCCTCATCTTCACAATCA
>JAGQOY010000513.1 GCA_020427005.1 Planctomycetales bacterium | reverse complement strand
ACCATGAACCCCTTTGCTACGGTGATCATGGCGCACTTAAAAACGCAAGAGACTTCGCGCGATCCAGATGCCCGATATGACTGGAAGTTTTATCTAATCCGCAGACTTTTTGAAGGCGGCTATACCCGTCAGGATGTGGTGAACCTGTTTCATTTCATTGACTGGATTATGCGATTGCCGAAAGACTTGGACCAAAGGTTACGAGAGGAGATTGTGCAGATGGAAACCAGAACCGCAAAACCTTACATTTCGTCCTTTGCTCGCCTGGAAAGAGAGGAAGGACGTGAAGAAGGACGTGAAGAAGGACGTGAAGAAGGCCAACACGCAAGCGCACTACGGATTCTGCTTCACCTGCTGACGCATCGCTTTGCACCGCTTTCAGATGAACTGCAACAGCGCCTTGCGCAGCTGACCGCTGACCAACTTGAACAATTGGTTGATGTGACACTCTCTACGCCGTCGTTGGATGAATTCGTGGCCGCGCTGCCGGCCGCTGGCGATGCGCGCTAAACGCGGCTGTTTCAGTTTTGA
>JAGQOY010000512.1 GCA_020427005.1 Planctomycetales bacterium | reverse complement strand
CCTCAACTGCTTCGTTTCTTGGCTGGTTTATTGACCAGTTTCTTGACCAGTTTCTTGGTCGGCTTTGACGCCGCTGTCGGAGCTGCGTTGGCTGCAATCGGCCGTGATCTGAGGTAAAATCTCGTTCCCGTACGACTAGACCGAACCAGCGATGCTTAACAATTGTTTACTCACGGAGACAGTAACATGCCATCGAACGTCAATCGTCGAGATTTCTTGAAGGCCGTGGGGACGTCTGCGGCCACGTTCACGATTCTGCATGCCGGATCGGCTCGAACCTATGCCGCCAATGAAAAGCTGAGTATCGCCTGTATCGGCGCCGGCGGTAGGGCGGGAAGCAATATCCGCGGAACGGAGTCACAAAACATTGTGGCCCTGTGCGACGTTGATTGGCGACGTGGGGCTGAAGCGTTCGAGAAACTCCCGAATGCAAAGCGATTCAAAGATTATCGGGTGATGTTGTCGGAGATGGAATGGAAGATCGACGCAGTCATTGTGTCCACGCCGGACCATCATCATTTTCACGCTTCCAT
>JAGQOY010000511.1 GCA_020427005.1 Planctomycetales bacterium | reverse complement strand
TCGCATACATCGGCTTGGGAGCTAAACTAAACTATCCGAAAAGACTCCACGATTCACAATTGACTGTTGCTCGCTCTCTGCGGCTCATTCAAGCTTCTGCCCAAGCAGACACTTCTAACTTCATTAGTCGTTGTGCTGCTGCGCGGCGGCTCATGCTCCTGCTGATACGGTCTCTTCCTTGCGGGGCGGTCAGAAAACTATTGCCTGGCGCCCTCGGCTGCCGTATTCTGATACGTCTGTCGCTGGCTGTTCGGGGCGGAGGTTTCGCGATAACAATGCCGTCCACCTGAGCGGCCGAATGACGACTACTTGAACACTAAATCAACTCCGGCCGCCAGGTGACGGCTCCCGTTACCCGACTGACGTGTTGCAATGCAATTCGGTTTACCATTCGTGATCACCCTTCTGACTGCGTCGGCGATTCAGATTTCACTAATCCAGACACGCCCAGTTTGGGCGCTTTCGCTCGCAACACTTCTCATGCTAACCTTTACGCTTGTTCAGCGACTAATGCGAGATGCAACTCATGACGGA
>JAGQOY010000510.1 GCA_020427005.1 Planctomycetales bacterium | reverse complement strand
CACAAGTTCCTGTGACGGACCGACCTGCTGCGGTTTCATCGTATGAGGCGCTGCTCGGTAGAGATGATATCGATGCGGTATACATTCCGTTGCCCACTGCTTTGCGGCATGAATGGGTGATTCGAGCTGCCGAAGCTGGCAAGCATGTCATCGGTGAAAAGCCAGCCGCGCTCAACGCAAGTCAAGTTCGTGAAATGCTGCAAGCTTGCCAGGAACATCAAGTCCAATACATGGATGGTGTCATGTTCATGCATAGCGGCCGCATGCCGATCGTCCGCCAGCTGCTGGACGATGGTGATTCGTTAGGACAACTGCGCCGCCTGTATGGGCAGTTCTCTTTCGCGGGCGATGAAGAATTTGGTCGGGCAAATATCCGTACTGATAGTCGACTAGAGCCTCATGGTTGCCTGGGAGATCTCGGTTGGTACCTGATTCGATACTTTTTGTGGGTCATGAACGGTCAGCTGCCGACCCATGTCCAGGGGCGAAGCTTGTCGCAGCTGCAGGGAAACGAAAGTCCTCATCCAGTGCCAGG
>JAGQOY010000509.1 GCA_020427005.1 Planctomycetales bacterium | reverse complement strand
GACAGGGATGGGGTTTAACGCATTGCCCCGAGTAGGGTGTGAAGAACAGGAGTGGCGCACACGGCATCTTCGCCGCCTCGCACTGCGCACTCGTCCCCTGACTCTGGGACCGACAACGCCTGCGATGTGTCATCAGTCTACTGCGAGATACGCGCGCGTTGTCGGAGCGCGCGATTTAGCTGATGACCATGCGCTCCGCACGAGCAAGCTCGCGGGGGGCGGCGCGCGCCACCCTCCCTTGGGAGGGTCGAGCGACAGCGAGGGGAGGGACAGCGAAGTGTTGTAGCTCTGAGGACTCTTCCACTGCCAACCGCCCTGCTAGGCATGACACAACAGTGCGCGCGCACCGGACTCCCACGGGCTTGTCCCGTGCGGTGAACCTGACGGCAGCTAGCCACCCTCCCTTGGGAGGGTCGAGCGACAGCGAGGGGAGGGACAGCCAAGTGTTGTAGCTCTGAGGACTCTTCCACTCCCAACCAACCTGCTCGGCGTGACACAATATTGTGGCGCGGGCCATCCTCCCTTGGGAGGGTCGAG
>JAGQOY010000050.1 GCA_020427005.1 Planctomycetales bacterium | reverse complement strand
GGGAATGTGCCCAGCCCCTCGCTGACGCTTCGGGTTACTAATCGTCCACAAGATTTTGCAAATCGATTTTTTCTTCACCCTGCTAGGTAGCTCGCACCTCGCGAACTACCTATGGAACATGTCCAAATTACGGACACTATCTTTGGCTGTCGTGATTGGTACGCTAGGTCCACAGTCAGACCACTCACATATCGACTGCAAGTATCTGAGCAAAGCCAACTCCCAAATACTCAGCTCATTCACAGTCAGATTTTTTTTCTGTATCGACTGTTGGCATTAATTCAAACCAATTGTCCCATGTCCGATCGAGCTGATCCAGCGCCTCATTAAGTGACAGCGATGTCCAACCTGCTGGTGAAAACTTCATGACTCCTAGATGCACCAACGTACGCGCGGTGTCCTCAACATCAAAATCGATATCTCCTCCTGTGGCTTCATGAAGCAATGCCTCACATTGCCGATCCATCTCAGCCAAACTGATCGGTCGCCCCCCATTCATGATCGCGCCCACGAAATACGCTAGTATGGCTTCGCAAGCGTGCTGCTGCTCACCCTCTTCCAGTAACCGTAAAATAACACCCGCGTTATTGTCAAGATTCTGATAATACAAGCTTTGGGCCATGCTTAGCATATAGCGACGCTTGGTATTCGCTCGATAGCTGAACATGGATTTGACCCCAAAGCCGATCGCAAACAACACTAGCAACACGAAGCCGGCGGTCTTGAATATACCTAGAAAAGTTAGCAACATCACATTGCGCAAGAACCGCCACAACGTCATTCCAGCCGCATAGATGCTGGGTACTACAATCTTCGAATGATCCAACCAGGTCATCTGGATGCCGGTAGCAGGCAACATCATGTCGACATCCTGTTTCGGAACATTCTTGAACATTCGCAAATACACGCAATTCGGATCAAACTGATCCGGTGCAAAGTTTTCGCTAGTTCGGAAAACTACGACTATCCTTTGAAATAATTCAACATCAACCTGCTGCAGTCTAAACCACGTCCTCCAGTTTCGAATGCCACGCTGGCCAATCAAGTTTCCCCTACCATAAACCTGCAAAAACCGTAATTTCTCGAAGTTAATCTGCATGCGGACCCCCCAACGACTGGCCGCCAATATGGCTTGACGAATGGCATCGTCATTCAACCGATGATAGTTTGCTCGCGCGAGCGAACCTTCAACCAGCCCGAGTAACTCGTGACAACATTGGTTGCGGGAATTGGGGACCGGAACAGCCCTGAGGAGTTTATCGCAGTCAGGATCAAGAGGAGAATAGACGGTTGAAAGTTGCTCGTGACGTTGTCTATACAAATGGTGCAATAAGGAGAGAATGAGCCCAGCAAACTGACGAAACCGTCCACGCTGTGTATCCCCGATGTGATTGGTATAGCACAAGTAATCGACTAGATCAGCGCATTGCAACGGAATGTACTTCTCGCGTGAGCCCAGATCACGACTCAACTCGTGGGTGTTTTCATTTTCCATGGCGCTTCGCGCTATTTACCTGTCTAAAACTCTCACCACCTAAACGGACATCATGCAAGATAACTCATCACCTTCAGCAAGGCGCTCTCATTGCCCTGTTTGGTCAAAGTTTATTCGAGCCGTAGCGTTTGATATGGATGGGTTGATGGTCAATACGGAGGAATTGTACACGCAAGTCGGTGAAACGATTCTCAGCCGTCGTGGCAGAACTTTTACTCGCGAACTAAAGAACGCTATCATGGGCCTTCCTGGACCGCTGGCCTACCAAGCGATTATCGAAACCGAGAACCTTGATACCACACCGGAGATCTTGGAACGAGAGTCCAACGAAATCTTTGCCGAATTGCTTCCTCACCGACTACGTCCACTAGCTGGGTTGCTGGATTTACTCGATGTCTTGGAGGCACGGAACACACCCATGTGTGTCGCAACTAGTAGCTCTCGTCGCTTTGCGATCGATGTGCTCTCAGGCATCGACGTACTTAATCGAATGCAATTCATTGTTACCGCTGAGGATGTCCAGCACGGCAAACCTGCACCTGATATTTACTTAGCCGCTGCCAAGCAACTTCAAGTTTTACCGGACGAATTGCTAGTCCTAGAGGATAGCCATCACGGTACTCGAGCGGGAATTGCCAGCGGCGCCTGTACGATAGCCGTCCCCGGTGACCATAGCCTCGACCATGATTTTGCAGGTGTTTTTTACGTAGCTAGCAGCTTGGCCGACCCGTTCATTCTCAATCTACTGAGCCAACGTTGACTCCTGCCTGAGAATGAAGACTTCGATCTTTCGGCCTGACGATGATTTGCCTTTATCCTGAAACGTAAATGGACAAGGCCGACTAGCAACCTTGTCCATCATGTGACGTTCAGCCGTTAGGAGTGTAATCGCGCGTCAAAAAAACGCTGACGAGGAGTTGCTAGTTCTACCAACTCTCCCGCTCATTTACACTAAACCATTTCCTTTAACTTCTTCAGAGGACGCACCTTGACGACCGTTGAAGCTGGTTTGGGTGCAGCCCAAATCTCTTCACCCGTTGCCGGATTTCGGACCTTACGCTTGGGCTGAGCCGGCTTGTTGACAGCCTGGATCTTGCACAGGTTAGGCAATTGGAAAATTCCCGGACCCTTCTTGCCGATGTTTTGTTCAATCTCGGCACTTAGAGCTTCGAAGAAATCAGCCACTTGCTTTTTCGTCAAACCCGTACGTTCGGCCATATTGGCGAAGATCTCAGTCTTCGATAAGGCCTTCTTTTTCGCTGCGGCTTTCGCCATGCTTTCAATCCCTTTCAAAATAGAATCGGCCAATGGAGAGACGTTTTACAGATTTGACGATTAAAAAGGCACCGTCATAAATTTCAACTGGTAGATGGCCCAAAAAACACCAAAATCATTGGGATTTCGGTGTTTTTCGTCGTTTTTGGGACTTTCAACAGCTTCAAAGGCTGGAATTAGGCTCATCACCCGCGTCTAAAGGTCCCCAAATGCCTGGTCCGTCGCCTCCTGAACATCGCTAGAATCGAGCAAAGCATCCTGCAGATCGCTTGTTAATTGGAGCTGCAGTTTTGGCATTACGCTTCCCATGGCTGCGTCTACCGCCGTCGTTGATTCTGCCACCGACTGGCCGGAATTCGAACCAAGTAGTTGCGTGCGAAACTGCGAAGGCTCTAGACGTCCATCAGTATCATTCTCTGAAGCGGAATTTGGGTTACTTGTGACGGCAGAAACGATGGCTGGAGTAGGTAGACCTGTTAAAGCCGAATTGTCAGCAGCCTCACCTTCACCACTCAACGTGGAAGCGGTGGAAGCCTGACTCAATGCCGTCACTTCTTGCAAACTCGAGCCCGCACTGGCCCGAACTCGATACAGTTTGGATCCATTTTGGGTCCCCACTAAGTCAACCCTACCACCTTGAAAGGCCAACGTTCCCTGCTTCGATGTCTGAGCATTATCTACTGCGGCCACACTAAGCCCATCCCCGGCAGTGTTCTCCGTGATGTTGAGCGTTACGTTCTGCGCCCAATCACCCACCGCCGAATACCAGTCTGCCGTACCGTCACTGCCAATCGCAACCATCAGCCGATTTTGAGAAACCGAACCTAGGAAATCTCGAATGTCAAAGAATCTCGGATCGAGCCCTCCATTGACCACCATGTTGGAAACACTGTCTCCATCTGTCGCCGCAGACGAGATTGCCGTTTCTGCGCCAGAATCCTGAATAAATGGCAATGCTGCTCGATGCAAGACATACGAACCAGGAGCCAAAGAAGCAAATTGGAAACTCCCATCAATGGCTGTGTCAACTGTATTGGTGACAGGCGTGCCAACGTAGTCGGTACCCGATAGGTTCAATGATATGCCGCTCAAATTCGTGCCAGCTGTACTATACAAACTCACCGCGCCCGAAACGGTTCGAGGTAGAAAATCTCGAACATTCAATTGCACTGTGGCTGTATCTGACAATCCATTTCCATCACCTATCGTATAACTGAAACTGACCGTCTCAGCAAAACCGCTGCCTGGACTGGTATAGGTCAGCGATTTCCCATCTGCTGCGATCGTAATCGTTCCTTGTCCACTCGCAGGTTGTGTTACCCCGGTGATAGTTAATGTTTCGCCGGAGTCGACGTTCGTATCATTGGCTAATACGTCAATCGCCGTCGACGAGGATGCCGACAGGACCTCAAATGTATCGTCTACGGCCGTGGGTGGATCGTTGACGCTGGCCACACTAAACGTTGCCAATCCGTTAGCAGTGCCACCACCTGTCTCTGTAATTGTGTACAGGATGATTTCACTACCTGAGAAATTCTGTGCCGGTGTATAAAGCAACGATGTACCATCGGACGAAATGCTGATGGTGCTGCCATTGTTTGACGACCCAACACTAGTTACCGTGAGCGTGGCTCCCGAAGTATGAGGCGTATCATTAGCTACTACGTTGAAACTTGCTTGAGCTGCATCTTCCTGCAATGTGAAGGAGTCGTTTTGAGTAACCGGAGGTGGATTTGCTTGCGATACGGCGACGCTTACTGTTCCCGTGTCTGTGCCGCCGCGACCATCGCTTAGCGTATACGTAAACGTCTCCGTTCCTGTAAAGCTTGCAGCTGGAGTGTAACGAATTGTCAATCCGCTGGGCCCAACAGTAATCGCACCGCCGTTCGATCCGGCACTTACCGAAGTAACCGTCAACGTCTCGGAATTCGCGTCATCCACTCCACTGTTATCATTGCTCAGAACCTCAAGTACGTTGTCAGTTGTGCCTCCCACAACTGAGAAGCTGTCGTTTTGCGCTACGGGTGGATCGTTGATATCCGTCACCTGTACGGTAACTGTCCCGGTAAGACGTACATTGGATTGATTTGCAGCAACGTATGTAAACGTTTCCGCACCGTTGAAATTAGCGGCCGACGTGTAGTTGATGCTTTGACCCCCACTGGAGATCGCAATTGTTCCGCCGCCAGTTGCCGTACCAATCTCAACAATAGTTAGCGAATCTGAACCCGAAATGATGTCGTTCGACAGTACATTCAAACTGTGCGATCCGCTATCTTCATCGAAGTTAAAAACATCGTCGGCGACTGAAAAATTCACTCCGACAGCGAAATCACTTGCACCAAAACTGACTCTTGACTCTGGCACAGGATCATTCTCGTCATAAACCAAAACGGCACTGCCCGAATTGTCAGCCGCTTCAGTACGCAGATTAGGATCTCCGGCAACTTTGGAAACAAAAGTAACTTCTGCCACTACCCTTGTATCACTACCCAGAGGTGTAAAGTCGTTGGAACTGCCTCCTAATTCATTGATTAATCCAGGAGTCGCAGTATCTCCGGTTTGCGATGTTAAATAGGGACTGAGATGCGATATCGGATTCGTAGCGATCGGTTCAATGATATTGGAATCAAATAGCAAATCTACGTATGCCGAAAAAACTCCAGTCGCAGAACTACCGGGCCGAAGATCCGTTACCAACAACTGCACCTTAAATTGCTCACCCGTCGAGACCGTCGTGATTGGCGTTCCACTTAGGTTGACTACATTCAACTCAAACTCGACTTTGGGTGCTTCTATCACGTTGAGCGTTATGCTCTGCGAATTTTGATTCCCCGCCTTGTCGGTAGTAATCAATGAAAATATGTGGGAACCCAACTGCGCCGACGTAGGCGTCCAAGTCAGCGCACCCGTTGAAGCAACGATCGACATGCCAGCAGGAGGGCTTGCCAATGAATAACTCAACCCGCCAGCCCCTTCTTCAGCATGCTGCAGGTCGACGGTCAACTGTTGATCAATAATAACACTGCTCGGTATCGCTGCGGTGGACACAGCGGTCGGCGCCGTGCTATCCAACGTCACAGTCAGTGCGGGAGATTCTCCACTCGTCTGACCACCGATCGATTGAGTAGCTGTAAACTGCCGCGCCCCCTGCCCTAGTGCGGCGACATTGTTGACTGCAACCGTGGTGGTCGTACTAGAAGCTGTTGCACTTCCCACCACACTACCGCCAGACCGAATCTCAACAAGAGCCCCTGCCTGCGTACCGCTTACCGTGAAAGTTAATGTCTGAGCGTTCGTAATATTGTCCGTATTACTTACCCCCGAATCCGACGCCGCGGATAAATCCACCCCCGTCGGAACAGTCTGCGTCACCACCACCGATACGGCTTGATTATCATCGGGACTAGAAGTTGTAGGAGTTGTCGTTTGTCGCACAGTGGCCAAGAATTGCAGCGTGCCAACAAAGCCGGTTGGCGGAGTCACTGTGGCCACTCCTGTGCTGCTGTTAACAGTAACATTGAAATCCGTAGAACCTAATTTCTGGACACTATAGATAATAGTATCCCCTTCGACATCCTGACTCGTAAGGTTCACGTTCACCGGAGTATTAACACTAGTTGTAACCTCTGGAATAGGGTTCAAAAATGGCGCACCATTGGCCGTATCCTGAGTCACTGTTGCGACGAAAGACCGCGAGGTGGAATTCCCCTCAGTGTCGGTAACTGTCACTGTAATAGTCGAAGTGCCAGTCCCAGAACCTGTGGGCTTCAACATGATCACGCCGTTTTCCGTATCCGTAAAAACGGTTGCCGATTGAATCGTGATGTCGTTAATCGGTTTGTCTGAAGAATTGGTGGCGGTGCCGCTTATCCCTTCCCGTACGATTTCGCCCTCCACAAGCTGCCCAAAGACCGAGTGATTAAAATCCAAGAACCGTTGAGGACCTTCTGTTATGAAGAACTGTGAATCGTTTGTATCGTCAGTCGACTTCGCGAAAGACAAAACGCCCGTGCGGTTGTGCTGCAAGTCAACGTTGAACTGATCATCAAAATCACCCAGGTTGGAACCTCCCGCACCGGTTCCCGTTGGATCGCCTCCCTGTATTACGAAATTGTCAATCACGCGATGGAACGTGATGCCGTCGTAGAAACCGGATTGCGCTAAGGCAATGACTCGGCCAGTCGGCACGGGTGCTTTGTCCTCGAATAGCTCAAACACCATGTCGCCACGGTTAGCAATGCTAAGCTTGAGACTGCGATTGCCCGACAGAACTTGGGCCGATAGCACCGAGGGATTGCTTGAGGTCACCGTTATCGTTAGTGGGTTACCATTGGGATCATAAGCATCGATGGGCACGTGCAGCGGTGAACCGATCAATACGTTCACGTTCGGGAGTTCCGCCATCGATGGCGATGACGACGTTGGAATCGTTATTTCGGCTCTCTGAGCCAACGTTTCAAGGGTTTGCACTCCCACCAAACGCGTGCCATCAGGAAATTCCCAGGTTGGGTACTGCGTAATGTTCTCGTCGATGGCTATTTGATTCGGTGTTCGATCCGGGTTCGTGACTTCAATAAATGGTAAGTACTTGTAGCCGTCCTCGAACAGAGCTTTCTGTTGGTTGCAGAATGGACACCATATCGCCCCAAAGAAACGCGTACCCGAGTCAGCAAGCGCTTTGGCAAACGCCACCAAATCCGGTGCAGCTTCTCCTTCACCATTCAGCCCCTCCCCTTCACCTTGGACGGTATTGAGTCCCGTGTCATCCCCAAGAATGCCCCATCCCCCTAAGTCAACCGCCATCAATTCGCGGGTCTCAAGGGGCTCGACGACAATCCGCCGAGTACCAATCGTGCGTGTGGGAGCAGAAAACAGATCAGCCAACCAACGGCTAAAACGAATTCTCTTCGCTCTTCGGGTCATACACAGACTCTCTTTTGAAACAGGATGCAGTACACTCGGGATTGGAATAATGCTCGACTCATTCCAGGCTAATTAAGCCCACTAGCGGCCCAAAGGTTACAAATGTCCGTTTTCGTAGTGTCGGCAAAAGGTCGCCGGAAATTTCATCCTACACCTAACAACTGAACTTTCTTGCCTATTCCACCAATCCCTTGGAAGCTCTCCAAAAAGCGTTTTCTGTACGAATCTACGATATTCGAGCAGAAAAATAGTTCCCCAAAACCGCAAAACCCGCAATTCTCAAATCGTTCAAATCATCACATTCGTCATATTCAACGAATTTTTACGGATCACGAAATGGTCAGCCAGCTTTTGAAATTCAACCATACGCTACTTCAACCAACCCTCCCTCAGGTGGAATTGGCAAAGGATCTTGGCTCGGAAGTACGTGCCTACCTGGCCGCATCCCCACGCGTTCGATCGATTTCCCCCACTGTCCAGCTGGTTTTAGGAGGCAGCATTCTGGAGATCGTCAGATAAAGTAGGGGCAATAATGGCAAATGCGCAACACCCCTAGACTACGCTATTTGAGAATATCTGCGCGCAACTGGTAATAAACTCCAGTTAATCCGTCGACCGGTTTGAGAATTGGATTGACGTGCAATGTTCCCGCTAACCGCTGCTTGCGGTAACTCTTGGCTGCGTACAGATCGCCAGCCAGACTAACCTCGATCATGTGAGTTAAAGGTGGTTGGCCGCCAAAACAACAAGTGCCCAAGTCCGGCACCAATATAAAACGTTTGGCCTTCACCGTGTCCATACTTGTCGGATGAATGTAACCCGTGATAAAAACCTTCATTCCATCTAACTTTAAGGCAGCTTCCGTGGGCTGGTCAGGCTTCCCGTAACCACTCTTGAGTAGCTCAAAACTGGTTCGCGTGTAACCATCGGGTACTTCCGTCATGTAAACGTAGCTGTGATAGGCTGGAGAAATAACGCACAGTAGCCCACACAAAACCAGCCCAGAATAAGCAATAGGCCTACCCAAAAGCTCTTCCGGGTATTTGCGAAAACTGTAGATCGCGATCAGACCAAATACGAATCCGAAAAGTGGCAATAACCAAAGAACGAGGAATGGGATAGATGTAAATCCCAACACTCCCAACACAAGCGAGGCAACCGCAGCGCGTGAAACCGAACGATATACGTCTGGTTCCTGACCGAATGTCGCTGATTCGTAGGGCTCATCCAACAACTGTGAAGACGCTTGGACGCTTTGCATCGTAGAAACCTGCAGCAACGGGCCGACCATGGGCCAAAGCCCAAGTCGGAGGAAAGATTAGCCAAAAATCCGTTAACCGCTGTAGTTATTTGGGAAGGCGACGCCCAGGTACCAATTCCAGCACCAGATTTCTCGTCCCTGCCCCACTAATTGTTAGCCACATGGCTAACCAAACGGTTACCGACACAGTGCACAGTACGCCAACAGCGAACATCCGGTTCGGTGGAAGAATTGGAACCGTTACGCCCAAATCTGGAACGACACTCGAAAGCGGCACCTGCGCCGCCAAATCGGTCCCTGGCGTCGGCTGAATCCATGGAATGTCAGATGCCAAGCCTCTGAGGGGTGATTTCCACGGAGAGACACTACTAGAAGATTCCGTGGCGGGGGTTGCTTTGGGCACTGGAAAGAACGAGGTTGCCCGCTTAAATGCTGCCGGGTCGATCTCTTTCAATTCTGCTAGTTCCTTTTCCGCTTCCGGCAATGGGCAGGCTCGCAGATAATTGATGACCGGCACACGAACCCAGCTGGAGTTGTCGTCGGCGCCTCGGAAAAGTTTCGATAACTTCTCGATTTGTGTCCAATCTTCCCAACGAGCCAAATCAGGTATTACTAAATCTGCCAATTCCGGACGATCCAAAATCAATCGCATCGATTCCAGAACTCGTTTCTTAGGCAAAACGTTTCCATCCGTGCCGTGAAAACGCAGTGACATGATGGCTGCGTATGTGTCAGCATACTGGCTTTTCGTATTAGCCAGGAAAAGTTCATCGATCAGCTTGAGGCCTTGGTCACCTTTGAGCGTTATGTAACAAGCGATCATGGCATCCAAACCTGCCCGCCGATTCGGATCTTCACTCTTCAACATTTCTTCTAATAGATCGGCATCCCCTGCCTGCCCGACAACTCCCAACATCACTAGATACAAACGCTTGCGGTCTGGTGGCAAGTCGGTGTTCTTTATCCACCCCAACAGCTTTTCGCGGTCCATCTTATCCTTCAGTTGAATAAGCTCTGCATAAGGCGCTGAAGCAAATTCGTCGTAGGCATCTCGAGCCAGCAACGAATCCTCATGCTCCAGGTACTGCAGGTAAAAATGCAATCTCTCGAGCGAAACGGCTGGCAACTTACTAATGGCTTCAATGTACTTGATCGCTTCATCGGTTACTGGCAACGGCGACGACCAAAGTAAATCTGGCGGGTCGACCCCCATCAACAAGAACTTCTGCTCCCCTTTGGCCCGCCCATAGTAATTCACTTTGATCTTCTGGCTCGCTCGTACCAACGAATCCCCACGAATGACAGCATGCACTTGAAACATCGCGTCCGAATCGGTTTCCGTTCCGGGAATGATGGACGCAATTGCAGCCGCATCCATTTGATCCATTTCTTGACGCAACGTCTGAGAAACGGCGGAACAAAATGGGCACGCCCAAACCGACGATCCCCAACACCAACTGATGCAAATGCCTATCGCTACCGAGCGAACAACTGAAAATAAAGTTGACACGAGCAGACCCTCACGCAACTGCCAATAAAACAAATCGAAACAGACTACGCTACGAAAAACACTTCCAAGACTACCGTCTCAAAATCATGCTGTTCATCGTGCTGTCTCTTTAGTGTAGGAGAATTTTCCTGATAGCGGCTACAAGCGACGTCAAAAAATTGAATTCAAATCAAATTTTCGGTTTGTGACGATCTTGACGGTTGGATTCGCAAACTCGTGAAGTGCCTTGTTTTATATTGGCTTCTACTAGCAGGCTGCTGAAAAAGTAACCCGAAGCGTCAGAGCGTCAGCGAGGGAATGTGCCCAGCCCCTCGCTGACGCTTCGGGTTACTAATCGAGTTTTTCATCAGCCTGCTAGGGGCCGCTGAACGAATTGTGCTCCAAAATTGTTTCCCCAACCAAATGCAAGCAACCCGAACTGCACTGGGAAAAGCTGTGTCTATGAGACTTTCAGGGGCCCGTAAGACTATAATAGTGCCCAGTGCTGACTCTTCTGTATTTTGCCGCCCCACGTCACAAACTTAATGACTTCCCCCCATGTCGAGCCGTCACCATCAGCGGCGCTCGGCAGTTCTTACTTTTCTAAGCTTATCTCGTGAGTAATCCCGACACCCCCATCACAGACGCGGAGTTAGCGCAGCGTATCTTGGCCTGTGTTTACCACCCAAATTACCAACCTATGAAGGCTAAGGCGATTCATCAGTCGCTGCGACTTGCGCTTGACGAATATCCACGGACTCGCAAGGCAATCAAGCAGTTGGTCCACTCCGGCCAGCTCGCCTATGGAGGGAATCACCTGGTAGTATCTCCCGAGCAAGTCTCCGGTGACTCAAAGCTTGTTCGGGGCACCTTTCGCCAAGCAGCTGCCGGATTTGGTTTCGTGCGTCCCGTTCCCTCAGGCAAGCTCGGTCCAGTAGACGACATTTTCATTCCCGCTTCAGCCACCGGTTCAGCCATGGATGGTGACCTAGTGCAAATTCGCATTCGCGCTGGTCGGCGTGGAGGCCACGAAGGAGAGGTGCTCGAGATTGTCGAGCGCGCTCGCCGTCAGTTTGCCGGTACCTACGGGGTGCAACAAGGGGCATCTGTGGTGTGGCTTGATGGGGTCACTTTGGGCTCCCCAGTAACCGTCGGCGACGTCCGGGGACTGCCAGTCGAAGAAGGAGACAAGGTAGTCGTGGAGCTCGTCAAATTCCCCGACGGAATGCAGGTTGGCGAAGGCGTTATTCTCGAAGTCCTGGGGTCAAGCAAGAATCCAGCTGTCGATACCCTAGCAGTCATGCGCCAATACGGTTTGGAAGAAGAGTTTCCAGCAGAGGCCATCAATGAAGCTCGGGCTACTGCAGACCGATTCACGGAAGGAGAAGTCCCGGCCGACCGGCGAAACCTCAGCCACATTCCTACTTTGACGATCGATCCCTACGATGCGAGGGATTTCGACGATGCGATATCCCTAACGCGCAATGAAAAAGGAAATTGGGAACTGATGGTACACATCGCCGATGTCAGCCATTTTGTGCCCCTCGGTTCGGCTTTGGATGCCGAAGCACGCAAGCGAGCAACCAGCGTATACCTGCCGGACCGAGTCATCCCCATGTTGCCCGAGCTGATAAGCAATCACTTGGCCAGTCTACAACCTGGAAAAACTCGACTCACCAAAACGGTAGTGATGGAACTTAGCCAGCAGGGAACGCTCTTACATCAAGAGGTGTTCAACTCTGCCATCTACAATTGGCAGCGCCTGAACTACGAACAAGTCGATCAATATCTGACCGATGCAGAACCTTGGCGTTCGCGACTACAACCAGAAATTTGGCAGTTGCTCCGCGACATGCACACCCTAGCTATGGTATTGCGCCGCAATCGAGCAGCAGATGGAGCCATCGAACTCGTCTTGCCTGAAGTCAAAATCGACCTGGACAAGTCCGGCAAGGTTAAGGGGGCTCGGATGGTCGAGCACACCGAGAGCCACCAGATCATCGAAGAATTCATGTTGGCAGCCAATCAAGCCGTAGCTACCTGGCTTGATGACTTGGACATTCCCTTCCTGCGCCGTGCTCATGCGGCGCCCGAACGTCGCAAGATTCAGAAGCTGAATGAGTTTGTGCGAGATCTTGGCGTCCGCACGGAAAGCCTTGAAGACCGCTTCGCCATCCAACGCGTCGTCGAGCAAATGCGCGGCAAGCCAACTGAATTCGCGGTGAATTACGCCATCCTGAAGGCCATGAGCAAAGCAGTGTATCAACCAGAGTGGGAGCAACACTATGCGCTCAACATGGATCACTACTGCCATTTCACCAGCCCCATTCGGCGCTATCCCGATCTACAAGTCCATCGAACGATCAACCGTCTTATTCAGAATCAAAAACCGGTCGGCGACCCTTTGCCTGTCTTGATCACGCTTGGTCATCACTGTTCTGACAAAGAACAAAACGCAGAATGGGCGGAACGAGAGGTCATCAAGATAAAATTGCTCCACTTCCTCAAGAAGAAGATTGGCGAATCTCTCCAAGGAGTTATTAGCGGAGTTGTACCCGAAGGCTTTTACGTTCGAGGGACAAAATTTCCAGCCGATGGATTTGTATCCATCAATTCACTACCATCGGATCGTTACCGCTTCGAAAAGCATGGGCAAGTAATCGAAGGCTTCCGTCAAGGCAATCGTTTCCGCCTTGGAGACGAGTTAACACTGAAGATCGAAGAAGTCGATCTAACACGACGTGCACTATTGCTGAGCGTGGTAACCAACCACACCGCCAAGCAGGATCAGGCCGAGAACTACTTTCGCAGTGGTCGTCCGAAATCCACTCCGACAAAGCCAAAACGACCCACCAAAAAAACACGACGACGCAAACATTAGAAATCAAAGGGGTCACTTTACGCGCACAGCCTCTCTGTCGTCGTTTTTCGATCCAGCTAGTGGGGCCATGATCGAAACCTTTTCGCTCTCTGGTGACTCCAAGATCAATCTATCTGGTTATGACATCTAGGGCGCCCCTTGGGGTGATGATACGAAGTCGGAATTTGAATTGGCATTGGAAACCATTTTCACCGATGGTAGCGATGGTTATCCGGTACCACCGGAACCCGATCCAAACGGCGGATTGCCGCCAGACTATGTCTATCCCAGCAATCCCGGCGAAACCGGCTGGTTTCTCAGCATGGTTGCAGGCACGCCGGGTGATAGTTTCGATCAAGGTTTGAATTTCGTTGGTGGGGTCGTTGACAATGCCACGCCAACGGCTTGGGTTACGCGCAAGGCGGTTGGCTTGGCAACCGGTTATGACGGTGCCGACGAAAATTCAACTGCCTATTTCGCAGGAGAAGTTACTGGAACGGTCATCAGCATTGTGTTCCCCGCCGGGGGTGCGACTAAGATGGCCAATTCATTTGACGATGCCGGCAAGTGCGCGAACTGGTTGACGAAGCTCTACAACGGGGGCTGTTTTGTGGCCGGTACGGTAGTTTCCGTAAGTCAACTTCCCTTTTCGGCTCAGCGTCAGTCCAGCGTTTGGAGCGATGCGGACTGGCTCGAAAGCAATCTTGGAGTACCGGAAGCCTGGCTACTAGAGGAGGCTGTCTCGACGAATAATTCCGCTGGGAAAGCGCATTCTCCCTTCGCCCCGCCTCGGGGAGAAGGGTTGGGGATGAGAGGTTCTTTCTCAAGCTTCAAACCTCAAGGCTCTCAGTTACTGATTCCAATCGAAGACGTTCCTCTCGGTGCTCGAATTCTCACCAAGAATCTGCGGCCTTGGGAATACGATGATTCGCTGCCTGATCCAGATGAAGCAACATGGGCCAAGATATCCATCACGATGTATCGCACCGACGGTGGCATTGTCGACGCAGAAATGATTCGACCACGCTGGTGGATTAAGTCCAATGGTATCGTAGCTGGCAAGCTACTGCCAATGAACATCGAGGAACTGCAAGTCCAGGGCTCGGCCTTGGTGACCTCCGTTGATCCATGTCCAGAAATTGCCGATGGTAAAGGCAATGTCGTCACAGCGAGATTTTGCACCAGAGAAGTTCAGTACTAACCTGTTCGAGAAATTCATCGGGGAAATTCGTGGTGGCATACTGAGCGGTTTCAATCCTTTAGGGCTCTAAATATATCTGATGAAAGAATTAAAGATCTCAGCTAGAAAATTCGCCGAGTGGTCGGGAGGGGGACAGCTTAGGTCGCTAATTCTGCACTCTGACCAGATCCTTCTTTGGGGAGGAGTAAACCCAGTCAATGGTCCACGAAGCCATTTTCAAGCTGTTGCGGTTTCTTTAGACAGTCGTACAGCAACACAAAACTGGAATGTAGTTGTAGAAAAAAGTATGCCGTTTGTTCATGCGGCAATTCATGACGAGAGTTTACTACTTGTGATTCCCCATAATTTCACGCGGAGCTTCACGGGGTACTTGGAATATGACATCCGGACTGGAATTCAGAAATCGCAGCACAAATTCGACGAGGTTATCCTGAGTTGTTTATCCGTGGACAAACAACTCTACCTCGGTACCGCGTTTAATGGAGTGTATCGAGTATTTCAGCGAAAAAATGGTGTAGATACGGAATTCGCTGCCGCCATTGACTCGCGATATCAGCTCGAAACAATTAGAACTGTAGGCAATAACATACTCGTGTTATCAGAGTTCGATAGAACGCTTAGTAAATTGGTATATTGTCATTCTGCTTTTACAAGTGATGGACAATCTCTCTGGAAGATCGAGTCACCTTATAGGCAATTTGTGTCGACAGAGTCGAAACTCATTTTTTGGGATGAGGAATCTCCAGCGCTGCAAGTCTATGATATTGATTCTGCTCAAAATACAGCGGTCATGGAACTTGCAAGCCCACCGTTAGAATCGCCCGTGGTAATTGGAGCGTTTGGTATTGCCTACGCGTGTAGCGATTGCTCGATTCGTATAAGAAGCTGGAGTGGAGGAGAATGGGTGATTTACAAGCAACTCTCTAGCGGAACCATTGCTCTAGGATATGATAGCCACAGAAATGTACTCTTTGCGGCATTTTCAGGTAATTTTCGAGACACAACGACCAACCTAGTGATGCTAGAAATTCAGGGGATTTAGCGGGTGCAGTAACAGTTTAGATCGAAATATATGGTCACTTGAGCCTGGCGGTGCCGGCGTTGGAATGTAACAGTTTAGATCGAATATAGGTCATCTGGGGTTGTTTTGGCAGAGCAGTTTGACGTAATTGAGAGGTATCCCCGACGGAATAGATACCGATGCAGTTTTGGTTTTACCCAACTCTTGGAATGGCTTGCTGCAATGTGAGCCATTGCCCGCACCTTGGCGGAGCTGTCCTTGGGTCTCTAGTGCAGATTGCCAAGCATAGCGGTACGACAATCGAAAGAAATCAAAGGGGTCATGCTAAATCATCAAACGCTTGCACAAGTGTTTTATTATCCGACCGGTACAGGCTTTTCAGGAAACAGTTACCGGAAAATGTGGAGTGCTCTAAATGTGTTTCAAGGCCTCAGTGGCACCGCATATATCTATCAAAAAGGTGAGAAACCCAATGATACAGCACGACGTGTATCAATTGGATCGGTTCATGATCTCAGTCAGATCGTTGGGGACGACCAGTGCGATGTTATAGGTGGCGCGACCTTTATGCGCCAAACACCGAGGGAGACGCGTTACGAATACTCCGGAGTTGGTATTGGCTACTGGGACGTTCCCGGTGGATCTGCGAATCCAGCGCTAAGTTCGATCGAGATTTCATCAGATCTCATCGAAGATTATGGCATTGATACTTGCTTAAAAATCGCAAAGCTGCACACGGAACTCGCTGACCAAAGTGGCGCAGCTTATGGATTGATTGACTTCGCACCTTCGACTGAAATTGTTGGGGGAGCCATCTTTGGAAGAGTTGTTTATCCAGCGATTTCTCTCGTTAGAATCGTGGAGAAATCAAAGTGGGAGCAATATGGCTGGCTATCTAGGAGAGCAAGGGGCTTGTATTGGGGTAATTATTTGAACAACGAAATGCTATCCCGTCTGCCTTCAGATTTTTTGTCGTGCTACGCCGAGTTATCAAGAGATGTTGGTGGTTGGGAGCAGGCACATGTCTGGAGGATGAAAAACGGTGCCTTCTTCTAGCTTAGTTTAGATCCGCTCTGGGATCGAGATGACGCAGGCCAGCTGCCGTTCCCAATTCTAGAACGAGTAAACTGGCTTATCGACAAACTTTGCAACGCCGAGTTGCTATGAGAAATCAAAGGGGTCAGAAAAATCCTAACAGTATAGATCGTGACTGAGATCAAAGGGGTCAATGGTTGACGGGGCTATGTTCAAGGCGGTGGAATTGGTGGCGGGCACGATAATAATGCATTTCACCAGCTGATCCTTCGCAATGGAGGTTACGCCAGAATTAGTTCTGGTGAACTCACCCATATCCGAGATATTCTTGTTAACTGGTTCAAATTTTGACCAAATTCTACTTACTAGCAGACCGTGACCATCGCTTTTACGCAGACTTGGGCATCGGCGCGAACGAGGGTACGACTTGTGAAGAATGTGGGTACCAGAACATTACTTACATCACGTCAGTTTATTGGGAATCCGAGTTTGCAAATGTTGGATGTTCCCATCGTACAAAAAGGATTTTTTTCTCCGAAGGCTTTTCGTTGTTCTCAAGTTCCGAAGGGAAAGAATTGTTTGAAAAGCATGGTATACCCGTTAAGTTCCTTCCGAAGCCCATTATTAAGCCGGATTGGCTCGACGAACTTCCGGAAGCGGTCAAGCATACGGAACTATTCCTAACAGTACCAAAACACTCGATCGAATTTTCTTCAATGCTCAATTCATTCCCAATTTGCAGTACTTGCAAGAGTTTTAGCGATGCCGCTTGGCATGTAACACGGCTAAGAGTTGAACGTCGCCAGGCAGAGCGTCTGGGAATGTTCCAAATAGAGCAAAACAGAGGTAATGCAATTTTTGTTACCAAAGAGTATAGGGAACTCCTCGAAAGTATCGATGTCCAGGGAATTGGATTTTGGCCCGCAGGGGCACTGAGCAATTGACGCAGTTTAAGCGATGCCCAATAACCCTCTAGCCATTGCTCGTGGAATAAAA
This sequence comes from Planctomycetales bacterium, assembly GCA_020427005.1. Classification (GTDB taxonomy): domain Bacteria; phylum Planctomycetota; class Planctomycetia; order Pirellulales; family Pirellulaceae; genus Aureliella. Next base: position 20,472 of record JAGQOY010000050.1, on the reverse strand, counting down.
CAAGCAAAAGGCTACGTATCACAGCTTAGGTCTATATTCCCCGACACAATTTGGGAAATTGTCATTGACACGTACTAGGCAGTCATTATGAGCGTAAGAGGGTTCCACAAGCTGTTTGCAGAACTGGCAGTGAGTCATGGTTGGATTGAGTGTAATGGAGGCTGGATTTCCAAACTGGAAACGTCGGATGAGTGCCTAATTGCAATCGAAACTCAAAAATCGAACTATGGCAAACAGTTTTATGTTGGAATCAAAGTGTATGTCCAAGGTGCGTTTGGAAAAACATATTCGCCAGATTTGAGAATTGGAGAAATACCACCAAGCATTTACCGTCGCTTGCCAAATGAATTCTCTGAAGTGTGTGACTTAACTAATTCACTAAAAGCTGAAGAAAGAGTTCAGGGAATTCACCGAGCGTTTGAGTTTTTGAATCTTTTCTCTGCCCAAGCAAAATCGAAAATCGGTCTTATTGAGCTAGAACGTGAAGGACAAGTCTTTATCTTTCCGGCATTAATGCAAGAAATAATGCGACTTATTGGTCGAACTTAGGCACTTAGGCGCTACTGAAGACGTCGTGTCAATAGACGTTTTACATAAACTCTCTGTTGTGACAGTGCCATTCAGGCCTGCCCCCTTTGTTTCCTCACGACTCAATGACTCAATGCCATGTGTACGGCAAGAACGTTACGAACAATTCAAGACCTTCCTGGCGACCTATCCTCCAGCAGGAGTTGTGATCGTCATGGAAGCTCATGGTCCAAAATTCTTCTTCTGCACCGATCCGCACGCAACGGTTGTGCAGATCATCGAAGCCTTTGGGGATCGCGCTTCGATCGAACAATACTTCCACGATGTGAAGGAAGTTTGGGGCGCAGGCCAACAGCAAGTGAGGCTGGACAAGCATCGCCTGCTTCAACCTGAACTTGTGGTTGCAAACGCTGGTCGAATGCTGGGGTTGGAACAAGAATGTAGAGAGATTCGCGATCGCGAATCCTCACCGTGGGACGATCCAATCGACGCCCATCTCACGCCGATCGGCGCACAGCGTTGCGACGCAAAACGATACGAAATCAATTTTCAACACTTGCATCCTCGCACCGCCAGTCATCGAAAATACGAGCAATCTACGATCTACGACTCAGGCTCGCAGTGTAAGTTGAGCCAGATTTCAGAAAGTACAGATCAAACGTTAGACGGCCGTAAAGTTTTGGAGTGGTTCTCGTTACTCTGTTTGAGAATGGCGTATTTCAACCGTGAGTTAAGGCAGCGGGTGAAAACCTTTCAAACGCTGAGAACATTTAAAGCTGCTTTGTCAGACTACACAAATCGGAATTGGAAGGTGCGTATGCCGCCTGTTCGCCGCAATTGCACCACCAAACCATTTATCGGCTGTTGGCAAAACCTATTCCATCAGTGCTTTCGCGCCGCGCGGAGTTCGCCTGGGAAGTTCCTCAAGTAAGGTTAGTGGGTAGTTCTCATGAATCGACCTCGTGTACCAATCCGTCTCGTTCCCCTCCAGGGCATCAATTCGCTCAAGCTGCTGTGTGCTCACCGTACCGGGATAAAGTCCAAGCAAATTCAGGCTGACCAATAAGATATCGCCTTGATCCACATATTTGGCAACTCGACGGAACGTATGTAAAGCGGTCTGCTCTGTCTCTACTGTCTGCTCCACTTCCTCAAGAAGAAGATTGGCGAATCGCTGCAAGGAGTTATTAGCGGAGTTGTACCCGAAGGCTTTTACGTTCGAGAGACAATATTTCCCGCCGATGGATTTTTATCCATCAATTCACTACCATCGGATCGCTACCGTTTCGAAAGGCATGGGCAAGTAATCGAAAGGCTTCCGTCAAGGCAACCGTTTCCGCCTTGGTGATGAGTTAACGCTGAAGATCGAAGAAGTCGATCTAACTCGTCGAGCATTATTGCTGAGCTTGGTAACCAACCACGCCGCCAAGCAGGATCAGGCAGAGAACTACATTCGCAGTGGTCGTCCGAAATCCACTTCAAAAAAACCAAAACGCCCCACCAAAAAACTCGACGACGCAAGAACAGATAAAAGAATGGCAGGACTAGGCTTGCCACCTTTTTCTTTACTGACAGCGTTTCTTTATTTCGAACTTTCATGTGGTTCCGTTACACGCGAGTAACGCACTCTCCTGTGGAAACCACCACCTATTCTGGTTTGACTTTTTATCCAGATTATGTAAGGATTTGCGTGAACGGATTTATCAACCGAAATGCCGAAGCAAGCCTGCGTCCACGCCTTTTTCTAGATACCACCCCATTCGTTAATCAGACTGTAGACAAGATTGGCTCGCGTACGCAAGTTAGCTTCCTCTTCGGAAATATCTCCGTTACCATCTAAGTCATAGATCTTGGCGGCTCCAGTGATGGCCTCGGGTTGGTCGGTCATAAAGTTAGTAGCCTGGAGCAATTGTAGGACGGTCAGGTCTGTATGGTCTGCCACTCCAAAAGCCGCGCCGGATAAGCCGACGTTGACAACGCGAGTTCCGAGTCCTGTATCGGTGGCATTGAATCCGTAGGCCGTGGCTCCAGTGCCCGCCAGATTGCTGCTGGTAAAATAGGTTGCCAAGGCGGTTGCCATGAATTGGGCATCGACTTTTGCAGGCCCAGCCGAATGTTTGGATTTCTGCTTGAACAGTTCCTCGAAGTAGAATCTGGCCACTTCGGCGCCATTGTCTCCTCCGAGCCCATCGCTAAAAGTATTGCCGAACACGTTTCCGAAGTTGGAAGTTAACCAACCGGCTAAAGGTATACCGCCGGACTCTATTAACGCTTGTCCGTGTTTGTTTTGCCAGAATCCAATCGAGGCAGCATCACCACTGGCAACTTGGTTGCCGAATTCGGCAAAGTAATAGTCGCTGGCATCTTCACGAACTAAATTCAGCTGCATGACGTCGTTGGCTACGATGCTCCCGCCAAGTGATCCCAATATTTCCGCACCATCTGTTACTCCCGTGGGTTGTATTTCCGCCAGTTGATACTCGCCTGGGTCTAGATCTTCGAAGAGGAAGAATCCTCCATCGTCGGTTGTGTATTCCAGGGGTAGATTGTTTTCGTCGAGGACTGCGTTTCCAGTAGAGTCCAACAATCGCACGATCACTCCATCGATGCCGGCTTCATTGGCCTCGTACAAGCCGTTTGCATTGGTGTCGACGAAAACACTGCCAGAGATACTTGCCTGGTTCAGAACTGTCACTTGAATCAGCTGCGTATCAGTCCCTCCGTTACCATCATCCGCCAGCACTTCGACTTCGTAGACATTGTCTCCGTTAGCATCGAGAGGCGTCTCGTAATCTGGCGCGACCAGAAAGCTAAGTTGCCCGGTTGGCAAGATCGAAAACAGGGAGCTATCGGCACCTGCACCAGTTAGTGCATACGAGACTGTTTGGCCAGCATCGGGATCTGTAGCTGTGACTGTCTGCACATCGATCACGTTTTCCGTGACGCTAATAGTATCTGAGGAAACTAAGGTTGGATCAGAATTGTCACCTAAGTAACGAGCCAGCCCAAATATGTTTTGTGGAGCCGCGCTAAAGCCGAAATTGATGTCGATTCCAATAGTTACCACTTTGCTACCCTGCAAAGCAATGTCGTGAATTCGATCTGCTCTATTGGTAAAATTCGCAGGGGTCGGCTGGAAACTCGGATCTACAGTTCCGTCCCCCAAAAACCGGCGAACAATAGTGCTATCACCAATGCTTCCTCCAACAACAATCTTTTCGTCCGGTTGCAACGCAAAGTTTCCACCGCTGTTGAGCAGAATTCCATTGTTGCCAAAGCTTGAATCGATCTGTCCGAAATCATTGAGACGTGCGAGCCCGGTGGGGCCTCCTACAACTATTCGACCGTGCGAGTCGATGACAACATCTTCTGCCCAACGGTTGTCATTTCCAATTGGAAACACAGCAAACCCATTAGTGCCGAATGTTGTATCGAGGGTTCCATCTTGCAAATACCGAACAACACCAGTCTGGTCAAAGCTGCTTCGAGTCTGGCCGGCAACTACTAGACGCCCTTGGTCATCAATTGCGACTGCCATTGCGCCATCATCGGACACACCAGGGAAATCAGTGCTAATGTAACCATTCGTCCCAAAACTGGAATCCAATGATCCGTCAGCGTTGAGCCTTACAACTGCAAAGTCACCGAAATTTGAGCCGAACCAACGACCCACACTTACAATCTTTCCGTCGGTTTGAATCGCCAAACCTCTGAGTCCACGCGCAGCGTCGTTGGTATAGAGGCCGCTACCACCGCCATAAATACCAATGCCATCGCCACTGAACGTCAAATCGAGCGATCCATCGGTAAGATATCGTTGAACAACCATTGCCTCGCCGCCACCGGCAACCAGAATTCGGCCTTGATCGTCGATTAGCATGTCGCTTGCCCAGCCTCCACGTGAGGCCGGCACTGCAGTCCTTACAATTCCAGTGCCAGCGAAAGAGGCGTCCAGGGTTCCATCCAGGTTGTATCTGGCAACAACAGTATCAAATGCGGTGCCTCCTTCATAGGCGAATCCAACGCCTACGATCTTGCCATCGGCTTGGACATCCAGCGCAATACCCGTCCCCGAAGGAGGGGCGCCAGGCAGTGCAGTTGTAACAATTCCAGCATTTCCAAAACTAGTATCCAGTAAACCTGCCGCCAGCACCCTTCGGTCTTCCAGCAGCTCGTGAAAAAGTCTTCGTGTGCGTATGCTGCGTTTTCGCTGAGCAGAACCAGCGGACTCGGTGTCACGGCGAGTAGTTGGAAAATTCATCAAGCTATTCCTGGTGTGTCGTGCGGTTGAACAAAGGCAGATGTAAGGTGGCGAGGACGCGTGGAATGGTTAGGCGTCTAGGGCAATAGCCGTGCGAACTGCGCGAGTTGTCACGCTCCGGTGACAGGATTTGAGGCTATTTTGTCGCTGTTGGCGGTCGTATAATTCGAGGGGATATTTTGTGAAAAAAATTGCTGGATCTGCGTGACAATACCGGGGGGCGTTACGGCTAGGATTTAGGGAGGTTTCGCGTGAGCTCAGTCGATTCGAAAATTCAAAAGGCGAAAGCTGGCGACGGTCAAGCTCTAGACTTGTTGCTGGCGCGATACCGCAACTACCTCGCGGTCTTGGTCAGTATGTCGAATCGTGGTGGGAAACGGTTGCAGTCTCGCTTCGATGCGTCCGATGTGGTGCAGAATACCATGCTTGACGCATTCAAGGACTTTGCTGAATTTCAAGGCAACACCGAACCGGAATTGCTGGCCTGGTTGCGAAAGGTTTTAGCCTACAACTTGGCTGACTTGGTTCGGGAGCATCACGCGGAAAAACGAGACGTCAAACGCCAGGTAGAATGGGTCGAGTCGTTGTCGCAATCCAGCCAGCGATTGCAACGACTGGTTCCACACAATCGCGATCAACCCAGACACTACTATTCTCGGCAAGAAGTGGTGGTTATGTTGGCCGATGCGCTAGCCAAGTTACCCGACGATTATCGCCTAGTCATCGTGATGCGGCATTTGCACAAAGCGTCCTTCAACGAAATCGGCGACCACATGGGACGTTCTGCCGGTGCCGTTCGCATGTTATGGGCACGCGCTGTTGGAAGCTTGCGCGTGATCAATGCGGAGTAACAACGATGACAGACGGTTCGCGTCCTGGCTCTGAGGAGGAGTTTTCGCCTGGCCTAGCTGATGTATTGGAAGCGGTGCTGCAGTCGCTCGAAAATGGGTTGCCGGTTGATGTCGAAAGACTCAAGTCGCAATATCCGGATCTCGAACCCCAGATCGATCAATGCGTGGGAAATTTGCTGTTTATCGAGGGAGCCAGCCATGCGATTGATTGCTCAACGCTCAGTGCGGATCACAACGATATTCTTGTTCCGCTGGGCACCATTGGAGATTTCCAATTGCTTCGGCAGCTCGGGCGAGGTGGAATGGGTGTCGTGTTCGAAGCAGAGCAACTCTCACTCAAGCGTCGAGTAGCACTCAAGATTCTGCCGTTTGCGGCGTTGATCGACGAGAGTGCAATTCGCCGCTTTCGACAAGAAGTTAATGCGGCCGCTTCCCTGCATCACCCTCACATCGTTGACGTCTATTCTGTAGGTTGCGACAAAGGTGTACATCATTATGCGATGCGATTAATTCGTGGCCAATCGTTGGTTCGAACCATCGAGCAGATTTCGCAGTTGGAAGAAGCTGAACGCTGGAGGTTTGGCTTGACGCTGTTCGGGGATGGATTAAAGGAGCGTGACGGCACCAAATCGAACCAAACCAAACCGCTCGACTACTATCGTGCTGTCGCCAGAATTGGCATCTCAATCGCCGAGGCACTGAACTACTCGCACGAACATGGAGTTATTCATCGAGACGTAAAACCCTCCAATATTATTGTCGACGAGCATGGCAAAGCGTGGATAACGGATTTCGGGCTCGCACAGGTCGATAACGGCACAAAGCTTACTATGACCGGCGACATGCTCGGTACCCTGCGATACATGAGCCCCGAGCAAGCGAATGGCGATTTGGCATTGGATAAACGAACGGACATCTATTCGCTGGGAGTGACAATTTACGAACTATTGACATTTCGAACGGCGTTCGACGCGGATGATCGGTCCCCTCTCTTTAAGCAAGTTGTACTTTCAGAGCCAACTCCACTTCGCAAGCTGGATTGCCAAATTCCGAGTGATTTAGAATCTATCATCCTGAAGGCCATGGAACGTAGTCCTGCCGACAGATATCAAAGCGGTCGCCAGCTAGCCGACGATATGCAGCGTTTTTTGGACGGCTTACCCACTGTCGCCCGGCCTCCGTCAGCGGGAAGGCGTATTTCAAAGTGGGCTCGTCGCAACGCAGCTCTAACAGTTAGTCTTGTCGCCACGATGATGGTCGTCGCCTGCGCCAGTTTGATATTTTACGAACGCAACACGCGCCAGCAGGAGCAAAAGGTACGCAAATCTCATGAGACTGTCATCGCAAGCATGACGCTTGTCGAACAAAATCACAAATACGTCAATGAAATTCAACTGGCATTCCATTGTTGGAATGAAAACCGCATTCACGCCATGCGGCATTCCTTGAATAATTGCCTTCCGTCTGATGACCAAAGCGATTTGAGAGACTTTGCCTGGTATTATTTGCAGGCGTTGGTGGACAGTATCCCAGCTCCCATCGGAAAGCACGAGACTGAATCCTACTTTGTCGAGTTCGCTAGGGACGATGTGCACGCCGTCTCGGCCGGCGACGACGGCATTCGTGTGTGGAATACGGATACTCACCAGCAAACGCACTACCTGACGAAGTCACCCACTCAGTGGATCGATTTCTCAGCAGATGGTTCTATGATGGCGACAGCCACCACCAAGCAAGTTCTACTCTGGGATACGAATTCTTGGAAAGTCATCCGAGCGTTCGATTGTGAGCAAGTTGCATTAGGAGCGGAATTCGTTGCCAACAACAAAGTCGTGATGGCCGAACGCGAGGAAGGTCCTGGCTCTCTCCATTCCATGATTAGCCTGGTCGACTTGGCGACGGGTGAGGTCGTCTGGAAGAAATTTGTCCAGAACAACAAAGCCGAATCGATCTGTGTCTCTGCTGCCACGGGAAATCTAGCCGTAGCCTATTCAGCAGGTGAGGTCTGTGTGATGAATTTGGTGGATGGCAGTGTAGTGCATTCCGTACAGATTCCCAATGGAGCCGCAGCGATTGCCGCTTCATCGGATGGACGGTATTTTGCTGCCGGCAGCGGCGTCGGGCTGGTTTCACTGTTTTCTTTCGACGCACCTTTTGAGAAGCTGGCCGAAATCCCCGCCAGTAAGGGAGGTGTTAGCTCTCTACATTTCAGTTTCAACGACACTTTTCTGATTGTTGCCAGTGGCGATGGTACGACCACTCAACTGCGTACGATACTAGATGACTCTCCAGCTAGAATCCTGCTCGCTCGTCGATTCCGATATACCGATCCACTCTGGTGCGCACGGTATGACAACCGAAGCCGCAAACTAGTTACTGCCGAACGCAGTGGCAGCATTTCGGTCAGAGATACGTGGCTGAAAAACGACATCCAAAATGGAATGGAGCTCAATGGTCGAAATGCGGAATCATTTTCGACCTCGGAAAAGTTCATTTTCGCCGGCGGTTCCAGCCACTTTGATTGCTCGTCAGACGGACAATTCATAGTGCAACACGACTTTGATCAGAATCTTCAAATCGTAGATTCGCAAACAGGGGAGACTATCTTCACGACCACTGTGGATGCGATACGGCTGGCTGGAGCGGAGATCGCAGCGGGAGCGAAGATTGGTCGCTGTCGGTTCATCCCTCAATCCAGGACGATTGCCGTCGACATTGAAGGAGACGTCATCTTTGTCGACTCTGCAGGCAAGGTTGCGACCTGGGACAAGTTGTTGCCTGGGCGACAGAATAGTTTCCCCGTTTTTCACCCACTGGGGAGAATGGCCGCAACAATCGAAGGCCTTTATGATGATCGACGTGTTATCGTCAGCAGCCTAGCCACCGGCGAACAACTCGCAGCCCTGGGGGGCGGGAATGCCAGCAACATCTGCTGGTTTCCCCAGCAAAACGCACTCTTGCTGAGTACATTTGGGAATGATGTCTTGATGTTCGACACCGCTACTTGGCAAATGAGAGCAACATTGGCTGCAACCGGACCTATGGACGTATCCCAGGATGGGCGTACGCTTGTCACGTATGCAGAAGGCAGGCCCGTACTATGGAACACGGCGACACGCCGTCGCATGTTTGACATCCCGGTGATTGATCCCCCCCATCCCGGTTTGCCGATTGCGTCGTTGCGTTTCTCTGCTGATGACCGATCGCTCACCGCCGAGTATCGTCTTCCCAAGGCAGATTGGTGCTCACAGATGATCTGGTCAACTTTGGACGAGGGAGAAATCAAAGGGGTCAGGCCTCATTGATTTGAGTATTGGTTGTGTTATACTCTCGGCATGCCACGACCACCACGAGCTGACGAAGCGGGCGGACTCTATCACGCCCTGAACCGTGCAAACATGCGCGCCGAAATCTTTAAGAAAGATGCGGACTACCAAGCCTTCGAGCGGATACTGAACGAAGGACTCAAGATTCACCAGGTCGAACTCTACAGTTATCAGTTGATGCCCAACCACTATCACCTTGTATTGCGTCCGCTGGTAGACGGTGAAATGAGTCGATTCATGGGCTGGGTGGGAGGTACTCACACAATGCGCTATCACGCTCATTACCACACAAGCGGCTTAGGGCACCTCTACCAACAACGTTACAAGAGTTTTCCAATCCAGGACGGCGATCATTTCTTTGTTGTTTGTCGTTACGTGGAGCGGAATGCTCTTCGGGCGGGCCTAGTCGAACGAGCAGAACAGTGGCGTTGGGGATCCTTGTGGCGCTGGTTGCAAAAACCTGAGCCGAATCCGAGGTTACTTTCGCCATGGCCACAATCGAGATTACCAGGCTGGATCGACCGAGTTAACGAATCTCTGACCGATCGGGAGCTGGAAACTGTTCGCCGAAGCGCCCAGCGCGGCCAGCCCCTAGGGGATGAAGGATGGGTAGAATCAATTGCCAGACGTTTGAACCTGGAATCTACCATGCGTCCGCGAGGTCGCCCAAGAGTCCGTTTCCATTCACCAAACAAAAACAAAGAGGCCTGACCCCTTTGTTTTCTATACAAGCGAAGGAGCGGCTAGATCGGCGTGTACACTTTCGACTACGGCAACGGTAATGCGATCGCGTTCTTCGGCATAAGCCACCATGAGCGCTAGATCACACAGGCGATTAATTCGCCTGGGAATGCCTTGCGTGAGCTGATGGATGCGTTCCAATGCTGTGAACTCAAAAATATCCTCTGCATCAGCCCCAACTTGGCGCACTCGATGCTGTATGTAAGCAGTCGTTTCCTCAAGTAAGAAGCGATTCAACATACACTTGACGGCCAATCGTTCATCCAATGCATGAAACCGCTCGACCTGTGCCAACAATAAAGGTTGACCGACCAGTATTAACGTCCATGCTGATTCGTTGCCATGTGCGTTAGCTCCGACATTCAACAACAACCGTAAGGTTTCTAGCAACTCGAATTGTTCGAGCAATTGCGATTCATCTATTACGAGAATTGCGTGACGCTTTGCTTTACTGTTCTCTTCTATGAAATTCTCAAACCGCAATATATCGCGTGACGATTGTCTACAACCTTCCTCGCTCACTCCCGTAGTACGATCTACTAGATAACGCACCAATTGCTCGGCATTCATTGCCGGGAATACAACTTGCGTGAAGGGCTGAAAAATCTCGCCCAACTGTTTCTTTAGCGTCTGAACCAGCAAACTTTTGCCCATGCCACTTGGGCCGCAGAGCATAGCCGCCGCTCGTCGGTTTTCAATGGCATATCGCAGTTTGAGAAGAGCCGCCTGATGCGTCTCAGCCGGATAGTAGAACTCGTCGGTAATACCATTTTCGAACGGTTTACCAGTTAACTTCCAATGAGATTCGTACATGTTTGTCTGTCGTCCCGCACTTCCAAATCGTCCGCCACCTAGGCAGCAAAATTCTCAACGATGCCGATTGATGTAACGCCTGCCTGGCGAATTCGGTAAATACACGATTCAATACATTGCTGTGTCGAATGGCGATAATCGACTACTGCCACGGCTGCGCTGATAGCTCCAAACTGCGCCAACCCTGATACCAGACAGCGAGCCGAATTCATGTGCCCGGAGTCTACGATGACCAAATCAAAGCTCTCTGATAGCTCCTTAAGCATGTCTGCGACTCGTCCATCGGCATGAGACATTTCATCCGGTGTCACGGGACTGAGCAACGGTAAAAGCGTCACCTGATCATCGATCGAATGCACGGCTACTTCTTCTAGAGGCAAACTGTTGACCAGAGCCTGTTTCCAATCGGCATCAACCTCGAGGTTTGTTTGATAAATTAGAGTCGGGTTCTCAACATCACCGTCAACGATCGCCACGTTCATGCCCCTACTGCCCGCCAGCATCGCCAGGCAGCACGCGACTGTGGTCCTCCCCTCTCCTCCGTCAGGGCTTGTAATTGCCAACACTTGTAAACCATTCTGGCAGGCTGCGAATAGGTTTTTTGCAACCTTGTCCATACTTTCGGCCCGAGATTGCAATAGCTCAACACATATGTCAGGCCATTGCAGACTATCCACCTCCCAAACGGGATTGAAAATGCGTTGCCGAGCCTGGCGGAGGTTTTCCTCTACTTGCCTAGCCCCAGCCCCAGGTGGAGTTGATTGGTCCTCCACCGATTCAAACCCAAAAACGTTCGCGTTTGGATTGGATTTTTCTTCCACACCGCGCGGAGATTCTACCGACTGCGCATTCCCTCCCACCGGCCTATCAAGTCGTCGGAATTCTCCACCCCGCCCTGACCTGTCAGCGTCGAAGTCTGGATGTACTTGACCTACAACGGACTCAGTCATCGGCGCAGGCAACCCTTCGTGATAGGTGCTCTCAGGTTGGTCAGCCCTCGATGCGATTACTGTCGAAGCTTGAAACCCACTCAAAACAGTATCTTCGATCTGGCCATCGGCCCAGCCACCAGCCCGCAACATTTGTTCGGCAATCATTCGACGCAACTCGTCTTCGTTACCGCCCTGGGGTTGCGAAGTTTTCACCACAGATCGAATTGATTCACCATACTTCGAATCCCCTATCAAATTCGCATAGAACTCACTCGACAACGATGCTTCAACATTCCTTGTTTCCAAGGTGCTCACGGTCTCGGTCTTGCCCTGTATTTCATTGTTGCTCAAACGAGATTGGCTTGGCCTCGGTGCAGTTGCTTGGGCTTGCTTCTTGGGTTCCGATGTTGGCACCACCTCGACCGTTCGCGAATCTCGCGATTTTAGAAAATGTGGCGCAGGCAGGTCCACAGTGGCTGTATCAAAGCGTACGATCCAAGGAGATGGATCGATACTATTCGCGGTGACCTCTTCTGCCCAGCTTTCGGTTGCAGTAGGAACTGATTTCGCTGAAGACGATGCACTGCTGGCCACCGCCTTATTACGATCGGCTCGTTCCTTAGCATAAGCTTTGATAAATGCTCGATTAAGGCTGTGCGTCATGCGTTAATCCTCGCTAGCGAGTTCTCCCTTGGCAAGCAAATGTGCCGCGCCAACTATTGAACCGGGTAATAAGGGCCTTGAGCTGTCTGTGTGGGCGGCTGAGCGGTTGAGATAGGCGAAGCCAAACTGCCCTGGCCACTTGCCTGAATGGACTGACGATTCATTTCTAAGAATCGTTGATATTCTAGGCACAGTTTTTGAGTGTCGAATTCAGGTGTTGACGAACTGACGGGACCATTTGCCGCTACTCCAGCATACGAAACAACCTGCCCCAAGGCGTTTGTTGGGCTGGAAGTATTGGAGATTCCCGCGTTCACCTGCTGCGTTGCAACGTTTGCGGTGGATGCAGATACTCCAGATTGAGGCGTGAAAAGGCTGGCATACGCTGGCTGTGATGTTTCAAGAATTCCTGCAGTTCCCTGGAAAGAGGCGGTAGTCGTTTTCGGGTTCCATAATCCCGGACTTGCACCATCGTTGGGTGGTGGGGCAGGTGACAAATCTGCCGGTACGTGAATTTCATTATCCGCTGCAATCTCCTCTTTGCCGGCTATCCTCGAAACAGCATCCGAGGACTGGTTTACCTGGCTAGGATTCCCCTGGCTTAGATTTGAATAGCCTGGCTCCGCCCCGTCAGCCACGGCGGAAAGCAAATTGTCTTGCGTCTCTGGTACGCCTTCGGCTCCCACAACCACCGGGTTAGCAGAAAGTAAGGACCCTTCAACGCCCGCGGACTCGACGGTTGCGGCTCCTTCCGAAATCACAGACGTATCGGAGTAAAGATCCGCATCCGGTTCGGTAGTAATCGGGTGAGGCTCAACCTGAGCCAGATCCCTATTCAGCTCGACTCTCGGGGGAGCCGCTAACCTCTCAGGTGCAATTGGTAGTTCTATTCCGTCTAACATGCCCGGAGATTGTGAGCCATTGCTTTCGGACTCCATCGCATTGGCAATCTGACTTTCGTTTGTTGCTTCACGCGATTGCCTCTGCGGTTCCTGCAGTACCATGATACTGGCAGTGACAATTGCAATTACCAACAGAATCAACACGACCCCGCTTGACCAGTGTTCCCACCAACTGCGACGCTGCTGCATGTCATTTGCAGGACTAGTCGACACAGCTTCAGCCGGCTTTAACACGCTAGAAGGCGGGGCATCGATGGAATGACTTGTCTGGCTCTCCAAGTCATTTGTGGGTGCACTAGACTTGTTGACCTGCGTGGAGATTTCCGGAAGTCGAAACAGGATTGGCGCCGCTGAATTGGGTGCCCGAAGCTCTTCAACCGCCGGCGATTTGCGAACCCTGAAAGCCGGGCGTCCATACCGAGTTGAGGTCTGTGTCATGTTAAAGATTCCTAGTTCCCTACAGGGCGTAGTCCCAATCTTGGCTCAAATTGATTTTGAGACATCATCTGAGACTCACCCTCTACTACAGGATTGTCGGGCTGAAAATCAAGATCTAACCATCGAGCACAGAATGGCCTGTATAGACAATGGAAATAGCCCACCGCCTTACATCTGGTTATCGGAATCGAATTTTCGGCTCTTGAGCTTTTTACCGATCAGGTAAAAAGAAACGCCTGGGCAAACTACAATCCCTGTTAACGTTCAGGCCGGCATGTATGTCCCCAAGTTGAAGTGCTTTCGAAACGACCTTCGATACTTCACCTTGACTCCCCTCTATATCACATGGATAATTACAGCCTATCATCCGGATGAACGGATGAATACACCTTGCCTTATCACAGAACACCCCATTATGAGTAATTTTGAAATTGATATTCGGGAGCTGCTGGCAACACGGATTCTGGTGCTGGACGGCGCCATGGGGACCATGGTTCAGCGATTAAGTCTGGATGAGCAACGAGTGCGAGGGGAACGATTTGCTGAGCACGACAGAGATCTCAAGAATTTTACCGACGTACTTTGCCTAACCCATCCCGAAAGTGTGTCAGATATTCATCGTGCCTATTTGGAAGCAGGCGCAGATATTGTCGAGACCAATACGTTTGGTGCTAGTCCGGTCGGCATCGAAGAGTTCGGACTACCGCTGGATCTAATTCGTGAAATCAATACCGCTGCAGTGGCCTGTGCACGTCGCGCCACGGAAGAGTTTACATCTCGGAATCCCGACCGGCCTCGATTCGTAGCTGGCAGTATTGGACCGACAACAAAGCAAACTGCCATCAGTACCAAAGTTGAAGATCCCGCCTATAGGAACACAACCTACCAGGCTTTGGTGGATTCCTATTACGCTCAAGTGGCCGCTCTGGTTGAGGCCGAGGTAGATCTTCTCCTACCTGAAACCGTCATCGATACTCTAAATTTGAAAGCTTGCTTGTTTGCGATCAGCAAATACTTTTCCGATAGTGGTCGCAGCGTACCCGTGATGCTAAGCGCGACTTTTGACAAAGGTGGGCGAACCTTCGTGAGCGGTCAATCGGTGGAGGCATTTTGGAATGCAGTCAGTCATTTTCCAATGCTGAGCGTGGGTATGAACTGTGCCTTAGGTCCCGAGCACATGCGGGCTCATATTGAGGAACTTTCCCATTTGGCAACTGTTCCGATAAGCTGCTATCCAAACGCTGGGTTGCCCAATGCAATGGGACAGTACGACCTGTCTCCTCAAAGTATGGCGGACCTGGTCGGAGACTTCGCCCGCCAAGGTTGGGTCAACATTGTAGGCGGCTGCTGCGGCACGACTCCGGACCATATCCGGGCAATTGCCGATACTGTAGGCCAATTCAAGCCTCATCAAAAACCTGACTTACCGATATATACCCGCTTAAGTGGTACCCTGCCCTTGAGCCTGCGTCCAGAATCAAATTTCACCATGATCGGCGAGCGCACGAATGTGACCGGCTCTAGGGCGTTTGCTCGCTTAATTCGCAACGACCAATTCGAAGAAGCGGTTGAAGTCGCACGTCAACAAGTTTCCGGTGGCGCGACCATTATTGACATCAATATGGACGACGCGCTTTTGGATGGCCCTGCGGCCATGACTCGATTCTTGAGGTTGATTGCCGGGGAAAGCGACATCGCCGCCGTTCCAGTCATGATCGATAGTAGCAAATGGGAGGTGATACTAGCTGGCCTGGAAAATACCCAGGGCAAGTCCATCGTCAATTCCATTAGCTTAAAAGATGGTGAAGAAGAATTTCTGCGCAAGGCTCGACTTGTCAGACGTTATGGTGCAGCTGTAGTCGTAATGGCATTTGACGAACATGGTCAGGCTACCTCACAGGCAGACAAAGTTCGCATTTGCCAACGAGCCTTTCAACTTCTAACCTCACGCGTAGGCTTTCCGGCAGAAGATATTATTTTCGATCCAAACATTTTGACCGTGGCCACCGGCATTGAGGAACACAATGGTTATGCAGTGGATTTTATTGAGGCCGTGCGGCAGATCAAACGCACTTGCCCTGGCGCACGCATCAGCGGTGGAGTTAGTAATATCAGTTTCTCATTTCGCGGCAATGACTATGTTCGCGAAGCCATGCACTCCGCTTTCCTCTACCATGCGGTTCAAGCGGGCATGGATATGGGAATTGTAAACGCAGGACAACTGGCTGTTTACGAAGATATCCCAGCAGATCTCATTGAACGAGTCGAAGATGTGCTACTAAATCGACGCCCCGATGCTACCGAGAGACTGCTTGAGTTTGCCGAAACCGTGAAGTCCTCCGGCAAGAAAAGTACAAACGAAGATTTGTCTTGGCGCGACAGCCCCGTCACCGAGCGGCTCAAACAAGCCCTGATCCGAGGCATTGATAAGTTTATCGAAGCCGATACTGAAGAAGCCCGGCTGTTGTCCTCACGATGCCTGGATGTGATCGAAGGGCCCCTCATGGATGGCATGAGCGTCGTCGGCGACCTGTTTGGCGCTGGCAAAATGTTTCTGCCACAGGTCGTCAAAAGTGCCCGGGTAATGAAGAAGGCCGTAGCCTACCTCATGCCCTTTATGGAAGAGGAAAAAGCAGCAGCCGGCCTAGAGGGACAATCCAATCGAGGAAAGATACTGCTAGCCACTGTGAAAGGTGATGTACACGACATCGGAAAGAATATTGTGGGTGTAGTTTTGGCCTGCAACAACTTCGAAGTTATCGATTTGGGCGTCATGGTTTCGGCCGAAACGATTCTTGAAACAGCCACTCGGGAGCAAGTCGACGTTATTGGCTTGTCTGGCCTGATCACTCCAAGCTTGGATGAAATGGTGCATGTTGCCAAAGAGATGAAGCGGTTAAGTATGACCCAACCCCTGTTGATCGGTGGTGCCACAACCAGCGCCAAACATACGGCGGTGAAGATAGCGCCCCAATATGACCACGAAATTGTCCATGTACTGGACGCTTCGCGCAGTGTGGGAGTGGTCGAGAAACTCCGCAATCCTGCCATGCGTCCCAGTTTTGCCAAGGAAAACGCCGAATTGCAAAACGATTTAGTTGCGAGCTACCAGGCTCGGCAAGTCAAATTGGTGCCCTACGATAC
Source organism: Planctomycetales bacterium (assembly GCA_020427005.1). Taxonomy (GTDB): domain Bacteria; phylum Planctomycetota; class Planctomycetia; order Pirellulales; family Pirellulaceae; genus Aureliella. The sequence continues at coordinate 3,873 of JAGQOY010000050.1, read as the reverse complement.
AGCCTTGGCTCAACGGTTTGACACGGACTGGAAGACTGTTGATATACCTACGCCTTCTTTCACAGGCATTAAAGTACTCAGGGATTTCCCAATCTCGGAGCTAGTACCACTAATTGACTGGTCGCCATTTTTCATGACGTGGGAGCTGAAAGGTAAATTCCCTAAGATTTTTGACGACCCTAAGCGAGGTCCGGTGGCTCGCGAACTTTACGAACACGCATTAGACATGCTAAATCAAATTATTGGCCAAGGACGCATCAAAGCTCATGCAGCCTACGGGTTTTGGCCTGCCATGAGTGATGGTGAAGATGTGCACTTGTATGCCTCCAGCGAACACTTACAAAAGATTGCAACCTTTCATTTTCTACGTCAACAGTGGCAGCGTCCGGGTCAATTGCACTACCGATCTCTGGCAGACTACATTGCCCCTACCGAAAGTGGCAGAGCTGATTATTTGGGTGCCTTTGTCGTAACCGCCGGAGATGGAGCTTTTGAAGTGGCACGTGAGTACGAAGCCGCAGGAGACGACTACAACAGCATTCTTGTGAAAGCCTTGGCCGATCGTCTAGCCGAGGCTTTTGCCGAGTACTTACATCGACGAGCCCGTATGGATTGGGGATTCGGACTCTCAGAGAATTTATCGAACGACGAACTCATCGATGAATGCTACCGTGGCATTCGACCCGCAGCTGGCTACCCTGCTTGCCCCGACCATACGGAAAAGGCTACGTTGTTTCAATTGCTGGATGCCGAAGCAAATACTGGAGTCAAACTTACGGAGTCCTTTGCCATGTGGCCTGCGGCTTCCGTAAGTGGACTGTACTTTGCCCATCCGGATGCTCGCTATTTCGCTGTTGACCGAATCACTCAGGATCAAGCTCAGTCCTATGCCAAACGCAAGCAGCTCAGTTTGCGCGAAGTAGAACGCTGGTTAGCCCCGAATTTAGGATACGAAACCTAGCAGGGTGATGAAAAAGTCGACTTGCAAAATCTTGTGGACAATTAATAACTTGAAGCATCAGCGAGGGGCTGGGCACATTCCCTCGCTGATGCTTCGGGTTACTTTTTCAGCAGCCTGCTAGTGCGAGTCGCATCGACGTTGAGCGGTGTTTTTTCAATGAAAAATTTCAACTGTTGGCCAGCTTGAAAGTTTCAAGATTCTGTCGGTGCTTCATCGTCCACTTCAATCTTTCCCACGTCCAAAGTATCTGCGGCCTCCATATGGCACTTGGGAATCTGATGTTCGTAGTAGTCGACTCGTAGGTGGTGGTCAATATGCAAGGGTTGAAGCAACTCACGAGCTATGGGCAATGGTAATGGCATTGCATCTCGCATCAAGAAATATTCGATAGCTCCCGATTCAGGCTGAAATAGGATGTCACCTATTCTGTAGATACCAGCGTCATACTCACCGAAATGCGATTGCAACTCAACCGCCTGCCCCACTTCGAGGTCAATCGCTTGCACGCTCAGCCACATCACGGGGCGGACGCGAATCTGGCATTCACCATAATGTAACGTATAGTATTCGCCGTCCCAGGTTCGGCGAGCGAATACACGGTGGCTAGGAATTAACTCCTGCGCCAAGGAAACATCCTCTGGATGAATCCATTGGTCAGCATCCGGCCATCTCAAAAAACACCCAAAGTCAGGCAGCGCCGGACGGTAACTAACTACAGCTTCAGTAGCCAGCAACTCGGAATGGGGGCCCTCGAAATTTTCAGTCTGTTTGCTCTTAGGCTGAAATTCCTGAGGTTGTGATACCCGAGAATGGGGATCTTGAGGGTGGGATTTTGCGGATTGGGCATTCATACCTGCTATCGTACAGCAAAGTCCCGCCCATCGCGAGTTGAATTTCCCCGGCGCGTCAGGTGTTTCCTGAATCAATGCGACTGGTCAACTTTCATCGTTCCTGTGAACAGGGATTTTGCGCCCAATTCATAGTGAGCACAGTTGCACAATAGAAAGACATCCCCAGCTTATGCTGGGCATCAATAGCTACGCTCCCTGTGCGGCTCGCTTGATTTGCTTGGCCGATTTTAGAAAGGACTCCAAAACGGCGTTATAGAGTGGTTCTGCGTGCCGGCGAGGACGTACTATGACATCGATGCCCGGCGGAAGCTGCATGCGATGCTGCCGAAAGACTTCACGAATCGTGCGTTTCCAGCGATTCCGAGTGGGAGAATTCCCGACGCGTCTAGAAACGCTGATACCTAACCTGGCATCCGCCGAACCATTGTAGCGAACATGCATTACCAGAGATGAACTTACAAATACCCTCCCCAATTCATATCCGGCTCGGAAGTCAACGGATGAACGGATCCTCAGTCTACGCGGGAAGCCAGCATTCGACTTACCAGATGATTCCTGAGCGGGGAGTGCCGGTATAGAGTTTCTCGATCTGCTCAACTGCTTGTTGGATTTTTTCATCAAGCTGATCCGATGTACCCAGTTGTTCAGGAAGCTTTATCTGCAACTCAACGAACATGTCTCCTGCGGCTCCACTTACTCCGCGCACGCCCTGCCCTTTAATTCTCAATCGCCGACCACCGCTGCTACCGGGTGGAATGCGAAGTGCAATTGTACCGCTAGGAGTTGGAACATCCACGGTGGCGCCCAGAGCGGCTTCACCGAGCGTGATGGGAAGTTTTAATTCTAGGTTTTCCCCTTGGCGCTTAAAATACGGATGCGAAGCGACGGTCATCGTAATTAGCAAATCCCCTTTACCTGCTGGTCCGTTTTCGCCTTGTCCTCGCAATCGTATCTTTTTGCCTGTCTCTACACCTGGAGGAATTTTTACAGCGATCGTTTCATATTTGCCCCCGCGATGCAGGGCAATCGAAGCTTCGCCACCTAATACGGCCGTATTAAAAGGCACCGTCAACTCGGCACTCAGATCGGCACCTTTAGCTTGCGCTCGGCCTTTGCGTCCGCCAGCTGCTTTGGCCCCTCCACCAGTGAACTGGCGAAAAATGTCCCCAATATCCCCTTCGAATTGAAAGCCACCGCCGCCTGGTCCGCCCTGAAAAATGTCTTCAAAACTAAAGCCCCCAGGGCCGCCAGGATGTGCCCCACCAGCCGCCATGCGCTCAAATTGGGGACCGAATTGATCGTACATCTTTCGTTTTTCGGGATCATTCAATACTTCGTATGCGTTTTGAATGTCTTTGAATTTCTGTTGCGCAACTTTGTCGTCCGGGTTTAGGTCCGGGTGATATTTGCGCGCTAACTTCCTGTACGATTTTTGGATTTCCGCCTGCGTAGCCGTTTTGGATACGTCAAGCAACTTGTAGTAATCGTCTGCCATAGTTTTCATAATTTCCAAAGAGCTTGGTCGCCCTCATGTGTGAATGCTTCAACTTGGCAGAATCTCCGCCGGAATTGAAATTCAGCTGCAACCTGTGTACCGTTTCGGCTCCACACTGCCGTTGAGACTGACAATAATCAGGCATAAGTCGGAAAAAATTTCCCAGCAGGGCTTATCTCCACCTACCAGTTTCATCAGCGATTTTTTGTTTTTAGGCCTGCCGCAATTGCTCAATCAAGGCAATGAGTGATTTCATTTCGCCCGGCAAGGCGCCCAGCATGACTTTGGCGATTTTGCCTTTCTTATCGACTACAACGGTAGTTGGATACGCAAACGTTCCACCCGGAAACAACATGGCAAGTTGCTGCCTTGTCATGCCCGCACTATCGCAGAAAACTTGCATCTCTGGATCTCGCATCGTCAAGAACTCTTGAGTTTGCTTTCTCAACGAGTCCAAGTCCATTTCGGGACCCGCCGAACAAGAGACTGAGAGAACTCTCACGTCTGCCGTTTTCTGAAAATGTTTGTATACCTCAACAAATTCGGGAAATTCTTCGATGCAATAG
>JAGQOY010000508.1 GCA_020427005.1 Planctomycetales bacterium | reverse complement strand
AGGACGGCAATCAGTGGAAGGACGCAACAAGCTTTGGCCGTGATGATCTCCCGCTGGTTCAGAAGGTTGCAGATCTTGCACACTCTTGGATCTATCAATCAGGTGGTTCAGAGTCGGCAGTGCCTAGCGACTAGGATCAGGCGACTGAGACGACATTGGTTTTCGCAACTTTAGGCTCGATCGCACCACCGAGCCTTTTCTCTCGTTCCTTTCATCTGGGCCAATCTGAGTAGACGGCAATCTAGTTACCACTTCCGCGTCAGGTAGTTGATTGACTTACCGATCGCGGAGGAAGGTGGCGTGCTTTTCTTCCAAGGTTTTATGAGGTGGCATCGGTTGCCACCATTCTTCCGAGTCTGCGATATGAATTGCAGGCCTGTCTTTAGCCTCTGACGTTCTTGTCAGAAGGAGTGCCGTTCATGAATCGAGAGGAAGCTCTATTTAGAAGCGAAGATGCAATCAAGGAACTTGCACAAGCCCTAAGCCAAGGCAAGAGTGACGTGCTTTGCAACTACCTTGATGCTATGTCCAAATTCCA
>JAGQOY010000507.1 GCA_020427005.1 Planctomycetales bacterium | reverse complement strand
GATATCAACATTGGCACTATCAGCAAAACGTCGCTCTGTTGCGTGAATACGCCTCTTGGGATGTCGCGGAATTGAAAGCCACTGCACGACAAATCGAGTCACCATGGGGCAACTCGATAAGTATACTCCGCCGAGTACAGGCGGAACCGTCTGATGGTAGTGCGAGTCGCACGGACGTGAAGCGTGTGTTTTCAAGGAAATCATTGATCAAATGGGCGAAAATTCGCTACTCTTCTGTGAAGTTTGCTCTAGATGCCTTTAGACGGTCGCAGCTGTCGACTCGTAATCGTAAAGAGCGACCTTCTCGCCGACTCGTGTAGGACCGCCTGATTTTGAGGGGGAATGTACTTCCAAGATCAACAAATCGACAGATGGTGAGTCACCTGCTATTTGTCTTTGCTTCGCACAATAGAAAAACACTTCTCCAAGCATGCACACTCGCCGATGCTACTCACAGTTCGGAATCCATGGTTGCGCGCATTCTCGCTGGTTTTCGTCAAACAAAGGTGACGTCAAAGGCTTGGCTGTCTGAACCGTC
>JAGQOY010000506.1 GCA_020427005.1 Planctomycetales bacterium | reverse complement strand
GTTCTTTCGAGAAAAGCCAAAATACTTCTTTGGCCGTCGGGACTCGACCGTGGCTGAAACCATGAGCCGCTGTCCAACAAAAAACGGCCAGCAAGCGAGAGCTTGCCGGCCGCAAAGGCGTTTGGAAGGAAGTGTCGAGCTCCTCGCCTAGAAGGTGAAGATCATATCCGCCGCGACCGTGGTCTGGCTTTGGCCGAGCTCGTTGCCGATCACCCCATCTTTGTCCCAGTCCCAACGCAGCTCGGGACGCACCAAAAAGTTGCTGGTGGCGGCGTAGTTGAGCCCCGTAGTCAAAGCATAAACATCGCTTCGGCCATTGGTTACGTTGTAACCGCGCGGAGCGCGACGGGTATCCTTGTCAATGTTGTACCATTCCAGCCGATTCCCCCAGGTGAGCCGATCGTTGATGGCGTACAGCCAGTATTGATTGAGATCAAACGTCTGGCGTTCCACCGCTCGTCCGGAGCCATCGGTGTCGAGGTAGTCCATCACGATCACGTAGGTCGAACGACAGCTCACTTGCGTGGTCAGGATGGAGGT
>JAGQOY010000505.1 GCA_020427005.1 Planctomycetales bacterium | reverse complement strand
TTCGGCGAACGACCAAGTTAACGTGGTGCGAGGAGTTGATTCAAATGTTCAAACCATACAGCGCCGAGCACTCACGGTGAGTAGATTGGTATCTTTCGAGTTTAGGATAGGGTTTGTGTTCACGGTTTGCCACTGGTTTCCCGTTGTGGTGTCACAATATTCTCTCCCTGCTCAATTGAGTTCCGCACCCTCTCAGAACCGGACGTGCGCTGTTAACGCATCCGGCTCCCAACCATCACTTGGCACCCTAAACTTTACCAGCGACGCGGCTCATCGCGATCAGATCCGTTAACTGCTTCGGAGTCGCCAAGACGTGTCGAGCAAGATACTGATTGAAGTCAGCCCAGGTCACGCGCGTCTTCTGACTCCGACGACTGAGATGACGTCGGGCCATGCAACGCACGCGCTCGTGATACTCCATCAATCGGGGCCAATTGTCATTGATCCCATAGTATTGATAGTGTCCCCGTAGCTTCGCGTTCAGCGTGGACCAGACTTCTTCAATCGGAGTCGTCAGCATCGAGTGGAACCAGGCTTGCAT
>JAGQOY010000504.1 GCA_020427005.1 Planctomycetales bacterium | reverse complement strand
CGCCAAACCCAGCGTCGCATCCTCGATCGGTTGTTGGAACGCAATCACGCGCATCAAGAGCCACGCGAGAACAACACGGACCTCGCGGCTCGAATCGCCAGTTACGAGTTGGCCTACAAGATGCAAGAGTTCGCGCCCGAGGCGGTCGATCTCGAACAAGAGACCGAAGCCACGCAGCGGCTCTACGGTTTGGACAACGACCGAACGTCCGATTTCGGCCGCAAGTGTCTCATGGCCAGGCGTCTCGTGGAACGTGGTGTGCGTTACATCCAGGTCTACAGCGGTGGCGCCCATAACGACGACAATTGGGATGCCCACGGAGATTTGGAACGCAATCACAATCATCACGCGGGAGCGACCGATCAACCGATCGCCGCATTGCTCAAGGACCTCAAGCAGCGTGACATGCTCGACGAGACGCTGGTGGTTTGGGGAGGCGAATTCGGTCGCCAACCCACGGCCGAATACGCGGAGGGATCGGGCCGCGATCATAATTCCTATGGGTTCACGATGTGGATGGCGGGCGGCGGCATCAAGGGTGGC
>JAGQOY010000503.1 GCA_020427005.1 Planctomycetales bacterium | reverse complement strand
ATGCTTGCCAGCTTTACGCTGGGCCAATATCTATTGCTGATTGAGCATACCGGGCGATTGGTACGGAATAAGAAGGCATCCATCAGTGCAGAGTTAGCTGATATTATGCAGCGTCTTGGCACGACGGCAGCAACCTGGGAATCTCGGATTAGGCGACTATGTGGCGGCCGGTTACTGGGCCGTTTCATCGGTGGCAATCGAGATCGTCTGCGTTCTGTGGCAGAGCAGCTGGGGGTAAGCCGCGTGGCCAATCTGAAGGCATCCGGTAATTCGGCGTAAGAATCGGTTTCAGGGCTTGATTGGATTGGCGCGCAGCGTGTTGGCTGTTGTCTGAAAAACGGAATGCAAGCTGGGATTGAAGAAACCGAGCTCGAGTATGTTTCGGCTTTGGAAAGCACGACTTTTGACAAGATCGCACTGGCAAAGCCAGTGGCACCCAGAAACTTGAATCAATTTGGAGGAGCTCCTGTCGTCGCTTCGCGACTATCGCATGGTTGGTGCATTGTTCCTCGGACTTACGTCCGAGGCTTTAATCTATCGTCGC
>JAGQOY010000502.1 GCA_020427005.1 Planctomycetales bacterium | reverse complement strand
CGCTCGGCTTCGTGCTCGTTCAATCTCTGCCTCAGTTGGAGGACGCCGGACAAAACCAATCGACTGCCCCTGCGTATCGACCAACTCGATTGGACCCTCGCTGCTACGGATTCGTTCGGCAATCTCTTCGGCTATCGCTACTTTTGTCATGATTTGCTCCTAGGCTAGGCGTCTGCTATTGTATCTTCGAATGGGACGTTCGGCCATAATAGTCCACTGACTCGAGACGCTTCGCCCATCCCTCAACCAGGCGGCGAACTAGGCGATGCAAGTGCGGACTGGAAATGGTTTGAAGACGAGCGGGGGTGGATCCCGCCAGGGTATGAAGAAAAGGGGTCAATGAAGAAAAGGGGTCAGGTCTCTTTAAATCATGCCAGAATTTGGTATTTCGATGTCATGCCACGTCCACCTAGAGCAGATGAAGCAAATGGGCTGTATCACGCCCTGAACCGAGGAAACCTGCGGTCGACAATCTTCCATAAGGAAGGCGACTACGCTGCGTTCGAGCAGATTCTCTCAGAAGGTCTTAGACGCTACTGTATCAAGCTTTTC
>JAGQOY010000501.1 GCA_020427005.1 Planctomycetales bacterium | reverse complement strand
AATCTGATGAGCCTGGGGGCCATCGACTTCGGTCTGTTGGTGGACGGCAGTGTGGTCATGGTCGAAAACGCTCTGCGCCGGCTCTCCCAGGACGATGACCGGCCCCGCCATCAGGTCTTGCTCGAATCGGCTCAGGAGGTGGGCCGTCCTATCGCCTTCGGCATCGGCATCATCATCGTGGTCTATCTGCCCGTGATGAGCCTGACCGGCATGGAGGGCAAGATGTTTCACCCCATGGCCTTTACTGTGGTCTTCGCCCTGTTGGGCTCGTTGCTGCTGGCTTTGACCACTACCCCCGTGCTGGTCAGCCTGCTGGTGGGCCAGGCCGGCCACGCCTCGCGACTAGACGGTATCAAGGCCCGCTACCGCCGCCTGCTCGAGGCCACCCTGGCCCGACCGCTGCCTATCGCCATCGGGGCGGTGACCCTGTTCGCCCTGAGCCTGGTGGCCTTCTCGAGACTAGGAGCCGAGTTCATCCCCGAACTCGACGAAGGGGCCCTGGCCGTTCAGGCCATTCGCCTGCCCAGCATCTCTTTGACCGCCTCGCTCGAG
>JAGQOY010000500.1 GCA_020427005.1 Planctomycetales bacterium | reverse complement strand
CATGCATGATCTGCATGCAACGATCTTGCACCTGCTAGGGCTCGATCACGAACGTCTGACGTTCACGCACGCTGGTCGCGATTTTCGTCTGACTGATGTGCATGGCAGAGTCGTGAACGAGTTGATGGTTTAGCAATCCTACATCACTCTCCCCTTTGGGGAGAGTCGAGCCTCAGGCGAGGCGAGGGGCAGGCCTGCATGAGACGCAATTGCGAAGATAAAGATGCACCAAGGAGCCCTCCCCTCGCTGTCGCTCGACCCTCCCGAAGACGGGAGGATGGCTCATGCATCCTTTACTCTCAAGAACCCCGCTGGGCTGGAGATGTACTAATTACCGTCGCGAAGGCGATTGAAGTAGTCTTCTGCGTGTTCACGTTCTTTACGCGGGAGTGCTTGGTCTTCGAGCGGGTCACTCTCTTCAGTGATCGCTTCGAGCACCGCATCCTGGACGCTCTTGCGGGTTACACCCTTTTTGTTTTCACCACCAGCGCGTCCGGCCAAGACAGCTTTCCCTTGGCGAGGTGTTCCACGGACTTGCGAGTCGTAGGTGTTGG
>JAGQOY010000499.1:300-555 GCA_020427005.1 Planctomycetales bacterium | reverse complement strand
GCGGCTCCGGGCGAGTAGCCGGTTGCCTCTCGAGGTTAGGTCGAGGTTGGTGTTCCCCGTTGCCACCCGTTTCCTCTGGTGGTGTCACAATTTGACGACCATGTTCGATTGTGCAGTCCGCCCCTCTCAGAACCGGACGTGCGCTGTTAACGCATCCGGCTCCCAGCTAACAGTTGTCACCCTAACCGAAGAGCACCGTTTGTGTGCCTCCAGTATGCGCATTTGGGCGAGCCATCGCAATCAAGTCGGTAATCC
>JAGQOY010000499.1:0-276 GCA_020427005.1 Planctomycetales bacterium | reverse complement strand
CTGCAGATAGGAGTTGTAGGCGTCCCAACTCTTCCGTGATTTCTGACTACGTCGTCGGAACCACCGCAGGCCCATCCGTCGGGCTGCTTCGCGGTACTTCGTAACCCAACGCCAATTATCATTAACGTTGTAGTATTGGAAGTGCCCCTTCAGCTTGGCGATGAGTATCTGCCAAACGTCCGCAGTCGGCTTCGTCAGGTTCCCACGGAACCAGTCTTTGAGTGCCTGGAACTTCGCCCGCAGCTTCTTCGTTGCCGTCTTCCTTTTCAGTTTGAA
>JAGQOY010000004.1 GCA_020427005.1 Planctomycetales bacterium | reverse complement strand
GCTTGCGGTGGATGCGACTCCTGCTGTGGAGCTCGCCGACGACCATTGCGTGAACTGCTCGGCCGCCTGAAGAATCTGAAGCCTAACTTCGGATGCGGATGCGGCTGTGGTTGCGACTCTGGATGTGCTGCTGCTCCATCCTGTGGATGTGAAGTTAGCTCATGCGATCCCTGTGCAGCTGCTCCAACTTGTGGATGCGAGATGAACAGCTGTGCCGCACCAAGCTGCGGATGTGAGATTTCCGCTTGCGGTGGATGCGACTCCTGCTGTGGAGCTCGCCGCGGCGGTTTGTTGTCCAAGCTTTTCAAGCGCAAAAACAATTGCTGTGACGCAATCGCTTGCGATAGCGGATGTAGCTCTTGCAGCTCGTGTGGTGGGTCAGCTCCAGTAGCTGCTCCAGTTGTCCACGGCGACGCTGCACCGATGCCTCCTGCTCCAGTTGTTGATCCAAGTGCTTACCTGCAGAGCAATCTGCGTGTCATTCAAGCTACGAGCTACGTTCGATAATCTCGCGATTGTTGACGCTGGTAGTCTCCAGACACGCAACTTCAACGGTCCGCAGAATCTCGATTCTGCGGGCCGTTTTCATTTTTGAGTGCGTTCCAGAAAATCTCTTTATTGGGACCGTATTTCTGATTTGCGATTCCTCGGAACCAATCGCTGCCCAATATCCAACTCAAGAATAGTCTCTCCGCCAACTTGATATACTGCATGGGACTCTGGACCGTTCATAGCTCAAGATATTGCTTTTCTGTTGGTGAAATCAAGTCTTGTAAGATGCTGGCAGTGAGATGGAAATTCGACGATGAGGTCAGCAATACTCTGGGATCAAGTACTCGGACCACTTACGGACCGGGGTCGCTGCCAATTCGCTTCGCATCTGACGCAGGAAGATGTAGTCCAGCTGGAAAAGCATGTTTTTCAGCTCAGTCCGAGAGCAATCAGACTACATCCTCGCATCCTTCTAGAGCATCTACCTTTCGAGACATTACCCGTACCTTGGTATACAGCTGGTAGGCTGCTCAAGAATTCGCATATTCGACCAGGTAGTTACCTCCAATACGCCGCCGGCGATTATTACATCCAAGATGCGAGTTCCATGCTGGCTTTAGCAGCCTGCCAAATTGAACCTGAGATGTGGGTTTGTGATTGCTGCGCCTCTCCGGGAGGTAAAGCCACAGGAATAGCCGAAGCGCTGGCTGGAACAGGTCTACTTGTGGCCAACGAAGTAATCACCTCACGTTTGGAATTGCTCAATCACGCCTTATGTCGGGCTGGTTTTGGAAATCACTTCATCACCAACTACGAACTGGAAGACTTATCCAAGGTTTGCGGTGCCGCATTTGATCGAGTGCTTGTGGATGCTCCCTGCTCTGGCCAATCCATGATTGTGCGTGGCAAACAGTCCTTAAGCGCATTTTCAGGCGAACAAATGCACCACAGTAGTCTTCGGCAACAGAGGATCTTGTGTGCAGCCACTCGATTGGTGAGACCAGGGGGTAGGCTTATCTACTCGACGTGCACCTATGCATTTATTGAGAACGAAGGGGCAATCTCTCAGTTTTTGTCCACCCATCCTAAGTGGCGACATGTCACGATCCCCGAACTGAATGCTTGGCAAAGTCCGCTGCTCGAAGGTTGTTATCGTCTTTGGCCACATCGCGACCCCTGTGCCGGTGCGTTTGTGGCGGTACTAACACATGATGGAGACGAATTGCAGGAAACCTGTCCAGACGAACCCCAACGGCCCAACAAATGGATGCTTCATCAACCACCATCGTTTTCTAATCTGCCCTGGCTCGAGGCTCTGTCGGAGGGTCACTGGGGAACTCGACGTGGCGTCATGCATTGGTTCGCTCCTCAGATTCCATCTACATGGCTACCATTCGCACACAGTGGCATACCAATTGCAGAATTAAAATCTCATTCCAATAACCCACTTTACGGCGCCGCCACACTTACGAACACGAGTTTTCGCGCACGCCATTCCATAGATCTTGATGACATGCAAGCTTCACAATTCGTGGGTGGCATGACTATCAAGTTGCCAACTAGTTCCAAACAAACCTCCGGTTGGCACGCAATACACTGGCAAAAACGCGCCTTAGGTTGGGGGAAGGTCACCGATCAAATTCTAAAAAATCACTTCCCCAAGCTCTTGCGGCAGCATGGACTGTCTGTGGGTCAATCGACATAGGAATCAATCGGAATGACAAAACGTTCCATTCTTGTCACAGGTGCCAGCGGCTTTATAGGAAGGCGCACCGTCGATGCATTTCGTGCTTCGGGCTGGAACGTTTGGGGAATCGGTCGCAGAAAACTCGCAGATACTAGGTACCTTGCATGGGATCTTTCGCAACCGCTCGACGACTCTGCGCAGTCGAAGCTGCGAGACGTTGAGGTAATCATTCATGCGGCCGCCCGCAGTTCTCCCTGGGGCAACGCTAAACAGTTTTATTTAGACAATGTTTTGGCGACACATCAAGTAATCCGCTTAGCCGAACAACTGCAGATTGGGAAACTAATTTTCGTTTCATCTTCAAGCGTCTATTATCGATCTCATGATCAGTTCCAAATCAACGAGTCCACGCCACTTGCTGAGTCCCCTGTCAACTACTATGCGCGCAGCAAACAACAGGCCGAGTCGGCCATACGAAGTTTTCCAGGACCGTGGTGTATCTTGAGACCACGCGCCGTCTATGGTTGCGGAGATACAGTATTATTCCCCAGACTTCTAACCGCTGCTAAGGCTGGACGCCTGCCATTGTTAGTACGTCCAGGTGCTCCGGTCACGGGTGATTTATTGTCGGTTAATAATCTCACAAACTGTCTACTACAAGCGGCCCAGCGTCCTGATTTGCTCGGCGAATTCAATCTCACAGATAATCAGCCCATCGAACTTATTCCCTTTTTATTGGATGTCTTTAAACGCCTAAATATCGAAACTCCCAAGTATCGCGTTTCAACCGCCATGGCCTTTCGCGTAGCCTGGCTTTTGGAAACTTATTACAGAGTTTTTCTACCCTCACGTGAACCTCCCATTACTCGATTTGGAGTACATGTCTTCGCTTATTCGAAGACTTTTGATGTATCAAAAATGTTAGCCACTTTCGGACGACCCGTTCAAACTGTTGAACAAGCAGTCGATCAATTCGTCCATTGGGTACGCCAAACTGACGCCTATGGACTGTATTCATGAGAATGAATCTGGGTGTTCTCTGCGGATTCGCCTACATATTTCTGTTGTCAATTCAATTGACTTTGGTATGGGTCGAAGTTCGGCGACAGCGCAATACGCTACGCAATATTGACTTGCGCAACCTCCCAAATCCCACTCCCTGGCACCGAATAGTAGTAGTACAACCGATTCTCTCTGGAGATCCGATGTTGTCGCAAGTTCTTCAAAAGAATTTGCGATCGCTTCCTCCTCAGGTTCATTTCCTGTGGCTTATCGATCATGCAGATAAGGAGGCTCAGCGAATTGCGAATGCAATCTTGGAAGTATCAATGAAAGAGTATCCGCCAGATGAAGCGACCCTGGATCCTTCAAACCCGAGAGTGTCTATCTTGCTTTGTCCCACGGCCGAAACAGACATCAATCCCAAGTCATTCAAGTTGCAGCTGGCCTTAGAAAAAGTTCACCGAGAATACTTTGTCGTCCTTGACGATGACACAATGATTTGCCCTCAAACGCTATCCACTACCATCGACTGGCTTGAGTTCGTTGATCTCTACACAGGCTTGCCGTCCTACCACCGCGGGGTGAACCTCTGGTCAGATTTGGTTGCACATTTTGTCAACAACAATGCCGTGAAAACATATTTACCCCCCAACGTGATTTTTCCCCCAATCTCAATCAATGGCATGTTCTATGGCGTAAAAACGAATACCTTGCGAACGATGGGAGGCTTTCGTTCAATTTGGCACGTGTTATGCGACGACCATGCAATTCATCAGCTCTTTGTTCAGCATGGCAAGATTATCAAGCAAGGAATTGCACGTGTCGAAATCTCAACAAACCTGACCGGTGCTCTGGCCTACATGAGACTGATGCACCGCTGGATGGTTTTTGCAAGTCTACTGATCAGACAACAATACTGGTTCATCCAAGTTACCTTGGGAATACTGCTTGGATTGCCTCCCATCCTCCTTTGGATTGCTCTACTGCAAAGCGGATCAAATTGGCACAGTCTTGTATTTGTCACGGCTCTGCTTGGTTTGCGGCAACTCATAATTGCATTGGTGCAGCGGGTAGCATTTGACCAAGTGTTATCTACAAATTGGTGGCGGTCACTTGTTGCTGAATTAGTACAACCGTTCCAACTAGTAAGTGCGTTGATTTGGCCAATGATCGTTTGGCGGGAAAAACGCATTCGAGTCGATAGTCCTAATGCATTTCGCATCCTCCAGCCAAACGATACTTGCAGTCAGTAGCCAAGTGAAGATACTAAGCCATCGTCCGGTTGAATTTGAGTTCATGGTGTGGAGAGCTGCCATCGTTACTGGCCTGAGCAATCCAACTTGTTGCGACTTAAGCATCAGCCAATTGTCGCTCCTAGCCGACCTGAACAAAGCGTGCCATAGAAACCTCCCGATGAACAATGGAAATATCGTCGATCGCAATTTCCCATTCTTTGCGAACGGTTTGCAACCTGCTAACGAGCCAAATATTTTGTCAGCTAGCCTGGCAAATTTGTATCAATACCTGATTTGCCGAGGTGCTCAATATAGGACATTAGCAAAACCTCATTGGGAAGGACTCTTTCGTTCAACCACACAACTCAATGTTATGACCGGTAGTTGCGGGTTGGAATTACTGGCTAGAGGTTTACAAGATCTCAGTAACAGTCAAATCCCAAAAATCAATGTACTAGCGTGTGGACCAGTTGCCTCCAATCGTTTGGTAAACTCGTTAGTTAGTCAAAAGAAGATCCAGCTTGTCATAATTCGCGGTACCCGAGATTGGCTAGCAAACCGAAAAATTCGAAGCAAAACATTGTTAGTCAGTGGTTTAGGTCATTTAGGCTACTGGGATCATCCTGATGTAAGGAGCATGGTGTGCAAGTGGTTGTTGGACAGAATTTCTCCATCCTAGGGTCTGGCAGCTATCTTCCCTCGGCTCGTCTCACTTCCGAAGATTTGGACGCTCGATGCGGAATGAAGCCTGGCTGGTGCCGCCGTCATGTCGGTGTCGAACTGAGATACGAATGTTTGCCACCGGAAACGATGATCAGCATGGGTTGTGAAGCCATAAGGCGAGCCCTAGACGATGCCTGTCTGCAATGGCACGATGTCGACGCGATCATCGACTGTAGTACCTCTCAGTTCCGCCCAGTTCCCTGTAATGCGGCCCATTACCAACAACTTATAGGACGTTCAGCCTCAGGAATCCCGTGCTTTGACATCCACAGTACGTGTCTCGGCGCTCTGGTTGCCCTGCATATGATCAACGGTCTGATTCATCATTCGGCTTACAAGCACATAGTCGTAGTCGCCTCAGAGTCGGGCTTAGGCGGAGTCAACTATGCGGAGCGGGAAAGTGCTTGCCTGATCGGAGATGGGGCCGCAGCTTTAGTCCTTGGCCGTGCTTCGAACAAAGGCAACATCGGGTTTGCGCATCAGACTTTTGCAGAACACATTGACCTTTGTCGTGTAGAAGGAGGTGGTCATAAACTTCCTGTTTTTCAATTCGAAGAGAAACGTGCTGCAGAATTTCAATTCACCATGGATGGCCGAGGAATCTTTCGTATCGCCATCGAGAATCTCAAACCCATGGTTATCGATCTACTGAGGAATTGGAGTAACGATAACCCGCGGACGGTGGAAAAAATGCACATTGTTCCACATCAGGCATCCCCACGAGCTCTGCAGGCAGTACAAAAAACGTTTTCTTGGTCAGACGATTTCTTTCATCAAGAAGTTCACCGCGTAGGTAATATGGTAGCCGCAAGTATCCCTTACATGCTCGATCGAGTCCGTAAGGATGGTCTAGTCACGGCAGGAGAAAAAGTTCTGGCACTAGGTACTTCCGCTGGGTATTCGCAGGCTGCGTTGATTTTTGAGATGTAGGTATTACCCATTCTAAAATCTAGATTATGAGCGATTGGAATGGAGGTCTTCGTGCAACTGGAATCAGTTAAATTCCATAACGGCGGTTACTGTTGGCAACTCGCACGATTGGCGGGCTCAAAATCGTGGAAACCAAGGCGGTTTTTCGCGGTGTTCCTTTCGTTCGTTCACCCTAAGTACGGACTGTGTGTTATAGACACCGGCTACGGCCCCCGTGTTCGTGCGGCCCAGAGAACCTTTAATGGTAGACTGCTCAATTTCCTGCTGCCGATTCCTCGCAACCAACCGTTCGAACAAGCTAACTACCTAGCCTCCGGCCATGGCATCTCCACGCATCATGTCAATCTCGTCTTTGTGTCACATTTTCACGCGGACCATATCGGAGGTTTAGATCTCTTTCCGCATTCCACTTTTGTTTATCGCCATGAAACTCTTGAGGAATTGCAGGCGGTCAGCGGTTATTCGCAATTGCGACATGGATTCCTACCAATGCTTATACCATCATTTTTCGAATCGCAGGGATGTAAGGTAGGAGAAGCATGCTTCACTCAACACGCAGAGCGATTGCCGGGCCTTCAGGTATATGATTTTTTCAAGGATGGAAGCGTGTTACTTCTCGACTTGCCTGGACACGCTTTGGGTCACACCGGTTATTTTCTGCGTTTACAAGATAAGAGTTTGCTGTACGCTGTGGACGCATTTTGGGACCTTGAAGCCTTCCAGAAATCAGCGCGTTTGCCTGCTCCGTCGCGGGCCGCGACTTTTAATTGGCCCGCCTATTGTCGAACGCAAGAAACGTTGCGTAATATTCAACACACACTCAAACTGAACCCGCTGGGCTGCCACTGCCCTCACACTCAGGCCTATGTCGAACAGCTTTAGTATCGATTTCGTCTCCGCCCCATTTAGCGGGCATTTGCACCCACTGCTGGATTTGGCTACTCAGTTGCAGACCCAGGGTAGTTTGAAAATGCGATTCATTTCTACTCCTTCAGCAACGCACGACATAAACGTTTGTGGTTTTCAGTTGCATACGATTCTTGAAGATCGTGAAGATACCATTCGTGAAATTGCCCATGGCAACCGACAAATCGGTAGCCATCCCTTACGTTTGCTGCGCCAGTTAAAGTCCAATATCTCCATGATGGACCAACTTGTAATTGAATTGAGAGAGCTTTGGAAAAGTCGAAGACCCGATTTAGTTGTCGTAGATTTTGCAGTGCCCGTTGCGGGACTGTTGGCACAATCTTTGGGGATCGCTTGGTGGACAGCGCTTAGTGCACCTTCGGTCTTTGAAACTCGCGATTGTATACCTGCTTACTTAGGAGGATGGAAACCGACAACTGGACCTCTCGGCGAACTGCGAAATTGGATGGGTCGAACAATCATCCGGACTTTCAAACGCTGTGCAATGTTGACATTCGCAAAAACCCTACATCGGCTTGGAATCCGCTCTGCGTACGCGGCCGACGGTTACGAATTCATCTACTCCCGTCAGCAAGTATTAGTTCATGGTCCAATCGAATTTGAGTTCCCTGGTACCTGGCCAAGCTGGGTACGATTCATCGGACCACAACGGACCTGTCCGAGCCTGGTTCATCAGACGCCGCCTTACGTCAATGGGAAACGCCATGTATTGATCAGTTTGGGAACGCATGTTTCTTGGGCCAAAGAGAGAGCCATACAACTTGTAAAGACAGTTAGCCAAAAGATGCCTGAATTGGAATTTCATTTTACGCGGGGCAACCACAACAACCCTAATTACCAGCAGGCAGGCAATTTCCATGAAATCCCATACATCCCTTATCAACAATACATCGATAGATATGCCCTCAGCATCAATCACGCAGGAACGGGAATCTTATTTGCGTGCCTTAGGTCCGGTTTGCCCATACTGGCTTGGCCTCAAGATTTCGATCAATTTGACAATACGGCTCGACTCACATACCACGGCCTTGGTCTGCGGTGTCGTCCCCAACTAGATCTAATGATAAATGACCTGCGCACCTTGCTTGATGACGCTCATATGCGAAACTCTAGCAAGCGTATGGCTCAAACTATTGCCAGCTACGACGCTGCGAAAATCGTATTGCAATTGATTGCCAAACAATTCGGGTACGATCACCAGTAGTTGCTATCAAAGCCTGTCATGCAACCCGTCCTAAGAATCTTAGGCAAGGCAACATTGTTTACCCACTCGATGCTTGGCCCAGGTTAAAAGATTATTGGGGGCCTAAGCCCTGTTCGAGTTCAACGTTTCGTAGACAATATCAACATTCCTTTGCCAAAACAGAATCGAATGCAATCACTAGGGTACAATCCGTAATTAGGATGGTTAGTATGGATTTTTGGCCGCGAACAATGGCCAGTCGGAGACTTAGGGCACTTAAGCTGCGATGCCTGGTGCCTTTCTGGTTAAGCACGTTGCTGCTGGGTTTTGGAGACTCTACACAAGCCCAACTGAGGCCTGTAGGTGGTGTGGGGCAATCGACTTCACCCCCATCGGAAACTAGTATCGAACTCGACTCTGCGGCGGCACCCAAAACTAGTGTTGGAACCGATATTGGCAACCGCCTTCAAGTCATTGCGAAACTACTGGAGCAGATACAACAAGACTCCGAACGGCCAGTAGAATCCAAAGAGTCGCTTGCCAAATTGCTTCAGCAAGCTAGCTCCGATTTTGCCGCGGCAACTTCAGCCGAACAACAACGCATCGACTGGAACGCCCGCATCGCTGCAGCTCCTACTGAACTGGAAGCAGCCCGAAAGAAACGCGAAGAAGCCAGTTCACGAGGAACCATCAGCGACAGTTTGGACTTCATGAGCTTTGAGGAGGTTCAAGCCAAGGTTCAGGGGCTTAATTCACAGCTTGCAATAGCCACGGATCAGAAGAATCGAATCGCTGAACAAATCAGCTTCCGCGAAAAGCGACGCAAAGATTTGCCACCCATAATTTCGGATCTCAAGGGCAAGCTCGATAGTAATGGCGCGACAGCGAGCAACGCTACGACGAATGTTGAGGATCCTATTGCCGCTGAAATTGTCAACATTGCCAATGAAGCGAATCGCAGGTTGATGAATGAGTTGGTTCAAAGCTACGATGCCGAATTAAGAGTATATGAAGCGGAAGCTGCTCTACAGCCAGTACTCTTGGAAAATGCTCAGAACAACGAAAAAAGACTTCAAGAGCAAGTCCAACACGTTGAATTTGAGTTGAATAGGATTCGTGAGGACCGCATTCGATCGAAATGGGCGGAAGCAAAAGATCTTACGGACCGCCTTGATGATTCAATGCGTGTGGAAGGCGACTTACTGCTGACAAGAATTCGCTCCTGGCTGAAATTGGCGGAACGACAATCTTCACTCAAAATCGAGATCAAGGACGCTCGAGAGTTGCTTTCCAAGTGGCAAGAACGACGCAGCCGTATGGCTAGTCGCGTTTCTCCTACCAGTGGACAAGAAACATCTGTTGGCCGGTTCAACAGCTGGGTTGGTTTAATGTTGCGCAAACAGCGCGGAGAACTTCCCAACACTATCAATTTGAACAGTGAAATCCGAGGCATTCAGCACGAAGTTCAGGAAACGGACTCGTTAGCATACGATCTAGAGGATGTCAGTCAGGAGACTACGTTGAAATTAGAGTTGCTTCCGGATGTAGAATCCGCCGACGAGCAAGCTCATCTGGAAATCGCTTTCTATAAACTGACAGCTGATGTGGTTCGCGACTTCAAAGTTGATGTCAACCATTTGCTGGACGACTTGTATGCACTGGCTGATACCAAGGACTCCCTGCGTTTATTGACGATCAACTATCAGAAATTCATCGATAAACACGTCCTGTGGATTCATAGTACAGACCAGATGTCATCGGCTGAGTGGGAGCCAACGTTAGAAGCCTTCCGTTGGTTTGTAGCTTATGGTAACTGGAAGGAAATAGGACGATTGCTGCTGGATGATATTTATGGCAGCCCGGGATGGTGGGCCGTTTTCGGGTTGATAACCGTTATGTTGTTAACCAATCAAGCCCGTTTGCGAAGATCTCTGGGTGGAGTATCTCAAAATGCCGCCAAACGAAATTGCGTCAAGTTCAATTTCACTATGGAAGGCTTGCTGATTACGCTGCTTGTTTCAGTTCCGGTGCCCATAATCCTATTGTTTTTGCAGTGGAGGTTGCGTGAAATTTCCCAGGCATTTGGACTACCTAGTGCAGATGCTGGAAGCAAAGATATCAGGTTGTTTTCTTTGTCTTTAGGGCACGGCTTATTGAGTGCCGCTAGTGTGTTCGCACCCATGGAGTTCCTCAGACAGACTTGCCGGCTTCAGGGACTGGGAATCCGCCAC
Organism: Planctomycetales bacterium; assembly: GCA_020427005.1. Lineage (GTDB taxonomy): Bacteria > Planctomycetota > Planctomycetia > Pirellulales > Pirellulaceae > Aureliella. Next base: position 86,723 of record JAGQOY010000004.1, on the reverse strand, counting down.
TTTGATTGGCCTGATCCTATCGCTCGTAACATACGGACCAATTTGCGCTGGATGATCGATTTTGGATTGCCTCTAGTGGCCCTGGTAGGTTTCTTTGAGGCAGTTTCCGATGCACGCTGGGAAGCGTCTCTGGGCCGCGTCGCATTCTTGCTTTTGATGGTCTTATTGATTTTCTTTCTGGCTAGACTTCTGGTGCCCTCTACTGGCATACTGAGTCGATATTTGGATCGTCATGCTGGAGGCTGGCTAGACCGCCTCAGGTATGCTTGGTACCCACTTTTATCTTTGTCTCCGCTACCGGTAATGGTGCTGAGCTTTATTGGATACCACTACACGGCTCAGCGAATTGCGCTGCACATTCACTCGACTTTGTGGTGCTTGGTTGGCCTCACGGTACTCTATTTCTTGCTGAAACGATGGTTGCTGCTGAATCGTCGTCGAATCATGTTGGCACAGGCCCGCCAGCGCTTAGAAGAAGCTTCTAGAAGGGACCCAGCTTCAGTTGCGGCTACCACTATCGATGAGCCCGAGTTGGATTTGGTGGCTATCAACGAACAAACCAGACGTTTGATATTTAGCGCGGTGGTGGCAACCTCTATCGTTTCGATCTTCTTGATTTGGTCGGACGTTCTACCGGCCGTAGGCATGTTAGACGGTTTTGAGCTCTGGCAAGTAGCTGGCAATTCTCCTGACGAATCTGTCACCATCACGGCCGCCAATCTCGTGTTGGTATTTCCAATTATTGTGCTGACTGTAATAGTAAGTCGCAACGTACCGGGACTGTTGGAGATTGCTCTTCTTCAGCACTTGCCTATGACAACTGCTGAACGCTATGCGGCTACCACGCTGGGACGTTATGTTCTAGTCGCAATTGGAATAACTATCGCTGGATCGACGATTGGGCTGCGATGGGACAGCATTCAGTGGCTTATCGCTGCGCTGGGAGTTGGTCTGGGATTTGGATTGCAAGAGATCTTTGCGAATTTCGTATCGGGTATTATTCTGCTTTTTGAGCAGCCAATTCGTGTAGGTGACGTGATAACGATGGACGGAGTCACAGGCACAGTGCTGCGAATTCGGATGCGAGCCACAACCATATTGAATTGGGATCGGCAGGAATTGGTAATTCCGAACAAAGAACTAATTACAGGCAAACTACTAAATTGGACTTTGTCTGACTCCACGAACCGAATCGTATTGCATGTAGGAATTGCCTATGGTAGCGACACGCAGCAAGCCTGTTCGATAATCGAAAATTTATGCAACTCGCACCCCAATTTGATGAGAGACCCAATTCCCCGAGTCACTTTTGAAAGTTTTGGAGACAATTCTTTAAATCTCGTTGTCCGAGCATTTCTCGATTCTTTGGATGCTCGTTTACAAACTATTCATGAATTGCATAGTCAGATTTATCATGCTTTCAATGATGCGGGAATTGAGATCTCTTTTCCGCAGCGAGATATACATATTCGAAGCCTGCCCTCGTCCCTCACAAAATGGCTTGCGGGCTCCGATTCTCAAAACTCCTAGACTATCGAAACCTTCTTCGTTGTATGAAAGAAAGTATGAACGTAGATCCTCAAGACAAATTGCCACTACGGATTGTGATCATCGGCGGCGTGGCTGGAGGCGCATCTGCTGCCACCAGAGCCCGTCGCTGTAATGCAGATGCTGAAATCACCATTTTGGAAAAAGGACCCGTCGTATCCTTCGCGAACTGCGGCTTGCCATACCATCTGGGCGGAGAAATCAAAGAACGCGCCCAGCTGCTTGTAGCCACTCCCGAGTTATTCTGGAATCGATTTAAGATTCGTGTGAGAACCGGTCACAAGGTGACAAAAATCGATCGCAATGCCAAAACCGTTACAGGGCGAACGGAGGCCGGCCAGGAGTTTAAAGTACCGTACGACAAGCTGATTCTCGCAACCGGTTCACAGCCCGTCACACCCGAATTTGCTCGCCTACAGGCTGAAAATGTTTTCCAGCTTTGGACTCTTGATGACATGGATCGTATCATCGAATACTTAAAGAAACGACCATGTAAGAAGGCGACCGTTATTGGAGCAGGCTTCGTCGGACTTGAAGTGGTCGAGCAGTTGGCCCAGCAGGACATTGCGGTAACACTCGTCGAAAAGCTGCCACAAGTACTTAATCCGCTTGACCCTGAAATGGCAAAGCTAATAGAACTTGAGCTGAAGAAACACCAAGTAAGGGTCATAAAAAATGTATCCGTCGAAGCACTCCTATCCAGTAATGGACGCGTAACAGCTGTCAAACTTGATAGTAAAGAATCGATCGCCAGTGAGTTGGTAGTCGTTGGCGCGGGCGTACGGCCCAGAACAGAATTGGCCACAGATGCCGGAATAGAGGTGGGATCCACGGGAGGCGTCATAGTCAATGAGTATGGACAGACAGCGGACCCGGACGTCTATGCAGTCGGCGATATGACCGAAGTTATGCATGGGCAGTTAGGAAGAAGAATTCGAGTTCCGTTAGCTGGCCCTGCCAACCGCGCTGGGCGGCTGGCAGGCCAGCATGCAGTACACGGTGCCAGCATTGAGATGGGCGCTGTTCAAGGCACATCCATCGTGCGCGTTTTTGGACTCGCTGCAGGCGCTACGGGAATCAATGAAAAGCAATGTCGCCTCGAAAATCGTGACCACCGAGCTGCCATTATTCAGGCTCCACATCACGCAAGTTACTTTCCAGGGGCGAAAAATCTGACGCTTAAGTTAATCTATGAAGTGGGTACGAGAAGAGTCCTTGGTGCCCAAGCCATCGGCGCCGAAGGGGTAGACAAGCGGTTGGATGTGATTGCGACCCTGCTTCACTTTGGAGGTACCGTTGACGATTTGGCTACACTCGACTTAGCTTACGCACCACCGTTCGGCTCCGCCAAAGACCCAATTCACATGGCCGCCTTTGTCGCGCAAAATGATTTGGCATTTGCTCCCGAATTGTTAGCCTATGATGCCGAACTGGAGGGTTATCAGGTTGTCGATGTGCGCACTGCCGCTGAGATCGAAAAACTCCCACTGCCCGGTGCGATTCACATTCCCGTGGACGATTTTCCGGAACGCTGGACAGAGCTTGATGCTGGCAAACCAACCGTGGTTGTCTGCCATTCTGCTAAACGAGCGCACATCGCAGCTTGTTTGTTACAAGGCAAAGGATTCGCCAATGTGAAGAATCTAACCGGCGGTATGTCAATCCGTGAATTGAAGGAAGATAGTCCTTAATGGCCCTGGAGAATATTCGACGGTTGGAGGCTTAGTTGTAAATGGCCGGGCGTTCCGTAGCAGTGTCTTCAAAAAAATGTTATTTCCCATATCTTGATGGAGCGGATAAACGTGCCTATCTATGAGTTCTATTGTCGAAATTGTCATACCATTTATAGTTTCTTTGCCCGTCGTGCGGATACTAGCGCAGTACCTGACTGCCCCAAGAGTGACAGGCACAAACTGAGCCGACAGATGTCACGATTTGCAATTTCCAGAGGCATTGCGGACAAGGAGAATTCCGGGCAGGGTGGCGAGGAGTTTGATCTTGACGACGAACGCATGGAAAGAGCCATGATGGAAATGGCTGGAGAGTTAGAATCCATGGACGAAAATGACCCTCGAGCCATGGCTCACATGATGCGAAGGCTCATGAATTCTACAGGCATGCAAATGGGAGAGGGCATGGAAGAAGCCGTTCGACGCATGGAGGCCGGTGAAGATCCTGATGCGATAGAGGAGGATTTAGGGGGTGTACTAGATGACGAAGAGCCATTTCTGACAGGCGAAAGCAAACTTCGGGGACTCCACCGCCGCCTTACCGAAGCTCCCAACGTTGACCCAGAACTATACGATATGTAGTACCTGTTGAGGTGGTGCCGTTTTTGGGCACCACCTCAAGTTGCTCAATGGAACGTATTAATTGCGATCTACCATCGACTCGACCTCCTGCGATTCCATTTCAAGCTCGCTGCGCAGGTCAAATTGTTCACAAAGCTGGCAGATATCCTGATCCCGACCTAGAATCACTACACAATCCCCTTGCGAGAGAATTTGATCAAGGCTGGGTGTTAGAATGATCTCTCCCCCCGCAGCCCGAAGTGCAACGATCAAGACTTGGTGATTGCAATTCTCTCGAAGTCTTTCTACAGATTGTCCAATGAGAGCGCTTCCATGTTCAATCTGCAAGTCATCCAATCGTAGACCCAACGAGAACAGATCTTCATTCAGCCCTTCAGCTAATTGGGCATTGCGAAGAAGTGATTCTGCGCTCGGTCTAAGAATCAAGTTAGCCAAACGATCAGCTCCGATGGAGGCTGGCAGGACTATTTTGCTAGCACCCACCTGTCTCAGTTTCTTAATCGTCGAAGTTTCTTCGGCTCGAGCTAGGATCTCCAGTCCAGGGTTCAAATCATGTGCCGTGATCGTAATAAAAACATTCGCTACGTCATTACTGAGGACCGTAGCTAATACTGCTGCACGTTCTATTCCTGCCTCCTTTAGTACTTCTTCGTCGGTAGCATTTCCCTGTACGACTAAATAGCCAAGTTCCTGAGCCATGGCTACTTGCTCTGCATTCTGCTCAACCACCACCAGTCTTTTGCCACGTACCACGAGGCTCTCAGCCAGCTTGCTGCCCATCCTGCCAAATCCGCAAATGACAATGTGTTGGTTCAAACGACTGATATCACGTTGCATTTTTCTCTCCCCAAGCAGCTTGCGTAGTTGCCCATCAATCACCATCTGCGCTAGACCAGTCACCGTATAAATTGCAGCCGCATAACCAAGTACAATGAGTCCGATCGTAATCCAGCGAAGTGTCGATGTATCTACAGGTTGGATTTCACGATAACCAATCCCAAATATCGTGACGATCACCATGTAAAAAGAATCTTCCCAGCTCCATCCGTTCAATCGGTAGGCAACCGTCGAAGTTATGACAACTAACAGGGTAACTGTGAGCCCAGCTAGTGTCTTTTGCAGAGGTGTCAAATATCGAATGCGACGTTTCATGAATGGACAACAACGTTCTAGTTCTACAAATAGCTACATTTTATTGTCGCTGGTTGCACGGAACTCGACAATGCGTCGGGGAGAGTAAACTCTAGCGGGCAGGTTGCGTTTTTCCTCTACGCATCGGGCGGAATTTCAGCCTCGATTTCGTTAAGCCACAGAGCAGCCTCCGCATCGCTCGGCATTCGCCAATCACCCCGTGGAGACAGAGAGACGCTACCGACTTTGGGGCCATCAGGTACACAACTCCGTTTAAATTGGTTGGCAAAAAATCGGTGAATAAATGTCCTTAGCGTTGCGTGAATCTCCGATTGATCATACTCCTTTGAGAACTTAGCCTGCAATGCTAAATGCAGGAGTTTTCGCGGTCGAGTTCCGAACCGCAGCGTGTGGTACAGGAAGAAATCATGTAATTCGTAGCTGCCAAGGACTTGCTCGGTAAACTGAACGACCTCACCTGATTCATTGGGCGGTAGCAACTCCGGAGTAATTGGTTGCTCGAGAATCTCCAGGAGACACTGTCGTGCCTCCCCGTCTAACTCGCTTTCCGCTACAAAACGAACGAGAAACTGCACTAGCGTCTTAGGTACTGAGCAATTGACGTTGTACATGGACATGTGATCACCATTATAAGTACTCCACCCCAGTGCTTGCTCAGACATGTCCCCTGTTCCAAGAACAAAACCACGGCTCATGAGCAACAGCGTGCGTACCCGGGCTTGCACATTCTCAAATACCAAGTCATGCCGCATCTCAAGAGGTAACTTTCTGAGCCGCTCGGTAAATTGATCCACCGATAAATCTTCAATTGAGATACCAAACGGACAGTGACTGAGCCCTTGAAACGCAGCCATGCACAACGATCGAATGTCCACTTCCTGACTGGCAATTTTTAATGTTCGCATCAATCTGCGTGCTAAATCCAAGGTTTTGCTGGTTGTACCAAATCCTGGCATGGTTAGTCCCGTGATCCGGCTAGTCGGCCAACCTTGGTCATGACAAGTCTTGGTGGCTACTAATAGAGCCAAAGTGCTGTCGAGGCCTCCAGATACCCCGATGCTTAACTCAACTTGATCAGGGAGACATCGAATTCGCTTGGCCAGACCGGCACACTGAATACCAAATACTTCTTGGCATCTCTTGTGTAATTCGCTACTCACATTCGGCACAAACGGAAAACCACTTACCGGTCGCTTGTCACCAACGGATTTCCGGCTGGCATCTTGACCAAAGGCGATTCTTCGATACGCCTTGCAATTGCGATTCGTCGCTTGACACCAACTCGTCGTTATCTGTCGATCGTGAGTCAAGTGTTGCAGGTCGATATCGGCGGTAGCCTGACTGCGTCGTAGGTCTCCATTGCGATTTCCTCCAACGCGCCCAGAGCTGGCGAGTAGATTACCATTTTCTGCGATCATGCAGTGTCCGCTAAAAACCAAGTCTGTAGTCGACTCCGTCGGCCCCACACTAGCGTACGCGTAAGCCGCCAAACACCTGCCAGATTGGCTGCGAACTAGAACTTCCCTCCATTGTGCTTTGCCAACCAACTCATTGCTAGCAGACAGATTTAGTAACAAGTTAGCCCCATTTGCCGCCTGTAAGCTGCTCGGAGGTACGGGCATCCAAAGGTCTTCACATAATTCGATACCTACAACCAACGAGTTGGCTTGAAAAAGCAAATCAATTCCAAATGGAACCGTACCCAGTTCAGGTGCACCTTTATGTGCAAAGTTCATTTCCTGAGGTTCCGAACCGTCCGCGGCCGAAAACCAGCGAGACTCATAGAATTCCTGGTAATTGGGCAAGTATTGTTTGGGAACAACACCTAACACCCTTCCTTTTGAAATAGCTACCGCCGTATTGAACAATCCTCTCTCAGTTTGTAAGGGCATCCCGATGACGACCAACCGTTGGTCTTGACGCGTGGTCTGAACTATTCGTTGCAGGCCAACTAAGGCTCCTTGCAGTAACGTTTCCTGTCCGAACAGATCACCGCACGTGTAACCGGTAAGTGAAAGTTCCCCAAAAACAACAACATCGCTGTCTGAATAATCCTTTAACGCATCAATCAGAGCAAGAGAATTGGCTTGCGGATCAGCAACGTGCGTGTCATGGCAAGCAGCCGTCACGCGTACGAAACCCATCGAACTCATGTGGATTCCCTTAGGTCAGCGTCTTGTCCAAAGGCAAAATTGCGAAACATTAACAAATTAACTTACGTAAGGCAAACTTCAATAAATTGTAATTCCAAATTGTGCGAGTCGGACAGAGAGAACTGGGGTTTGTAGCTCGATTGCTTTACTCCTATCTCACCATCGTCAATCTGCTAGCTCAAAAACTAGCACGCTGAAAGTGGTTGGACGATTTCTGCATTTCTGGACGATACCAAACACATGATCTCTTTGTTCGCTCGAATCGCTGCGGGTTGTCTCATTTCTTGCGGGTTATATGTTGCCCTGTCGGTGAGGGCACCCAAACCATTTGACGGCTTATCGCTGTATGCTCCCCTGCACTCCACCGACGTGCAACTGAGAGATAACCTGCATCATGTGGTCCATCGCTGGAAATGTGACTTGCCACCCGGGCAGTGCACCAAGATGCTGCCGGACGGTAGCCTATTACGGACGGCACGAGTCGAGAATCCAGCTTTCGAAAAGGTATATGGCAAAGGTAGCGGGGGTGGAGTTCAGTGGATCAATTGGGATGGCACGAAGCGATGGGATTACCGCCTATCCTCCGACCGAGAGTTGTTGCACCACGATATTGAACTAATGCCTAACGGGCATATTTTAATGCTCGTGTGGGTAAAAATCCCGTTAGGTGAGTCACAAGCCCATGGATGCAAAACTGCAACTGCCGATGCACCTCTTATTTCCGAGCGAATTGTCGAAATAGACCCTAACACCAACCGAACGATCTGGAGTTGGGATGCTTGGGATCATGTCGTACAGAACGTTGATCCTACCCTCCCAGACTTTGGTGATCCTTTAACCATGCCCACCCGAATCGATGTGAATTTGCAACGTGATGAGAATGATTGGCTTCATTTCAATGCTCTTTCATACAACGCGGCCCAAGACCTGATCATTGTTAGCTGCAGACAAACTTCAGAGCTCTGGATAATAGATCACAGCACAACCTCAGAGCAGGCCCAAACCTCTCATGGAGGCCAACGTGGAGTGGGAGGGGATATCTGGTTGAGATGGGGAAATTCGTCGTCAACTTCTAGAGAACTCTATCACCAGCACAACGTACATTGGATTCCGGAGGGTTTACCAGGTGCAGGAAATATTCTGTTGTTTGATAACGGGGACGAGTTGTCGAGACCTCACTCTCGTGTTGTTGAACTAAAGTTCCACCCTGATCGCGAAGGTGAAGATGCTTTTGAGATTGTCTGGGATTTCATTCCCAAGAGTGGAGTGTTTTTCAGTGCATTCGTCAGCGGAGTTCAGCGACTACCGAATGGAAATACTTTTGTATGCAGCGGAACCCAAGGTTGGGTATTTGAGGTATCTCCCAAGGGTTCCGTAATTTGGCAATTTCGCTTCGACGTGCAAGATCGCCTAGACTGGCTTTTCCGTTTGGAAAAATATCCTCGAAGTTACGCCCATACCAGCTAACTTATCCCAACTTTTCCTGCACCTATCCGCTGCCTACCCACGTGGTTTTCGGAATAAATAAAAAAACGGGCCAAGATTGTAATATCAATCTTAGCCCGCCTTTTAATTACTCGTGCGAACGCGCAACTCGTGCGCTTGGTGATCTACACGAGGGGATGACTGCCTGCGGCAGCCCGCCGGCCACCTAGGAAGTATCACCCCAATGGCTGGTACAGCTTATACTCACGCGATCACCTCCTTTCACAACAGGGTTTACCTGAGCAAAATCGACAACAAGTTCAGCCTCAAGAGGATTTTGACTCAAGCTCTAAACATGTTTCATCTCGGCGCGTAAACCGAAATGCCGGAAAGATTGAGGAGTGTTACTTGGTTCACGTCCTCGTTTTTAAGTGTTTACAACTGGACTGGAAAAAGCAAGATTTGGTTCGCCAAATTTTGGCAATTTATTTTCCTTCCCATTTTGAAACTGCGCCCTTCGGCCCAGCCGGATACGGACTTTTTTCGCAAGGGAATACTGTGAGATTTTGGTAATCCTAGCAAGCATTTCAAGATTCATTTCCTGATCGACAGTGCCGGTCTATGGAACCCAGTCAAAAGTTGGGTAGTACATCCTACTGTCTGCTGGGATGTACGAATTTACTTCCCTGCAGCGCCGAACGCTCCGCTACCCGGCAGGAAGTAACCTACCCGCTCGCATTCGCTTGCGACCTTCCCAGAGGGCCCAGATGGAAGCTAAGTTTCTTTATAACTACGTCCTCTGCTGCATTGTTACCATATGGACTGACCACAGAGTGTTCGGCAACAAATTGCAAGAACACGCCCCACTTGGGCCCACGGACGATCCATTTTCTTAGGTCGGTCCGCAAAGGCTATGTGAGCCTTACCAAGGGGCGCGCCTAGCCGGTAGCGCAAGGCCACCGCAAACTTCGCAAATTACCCACTTGAATCGATTGGACGAAGATTGAAATAGGTTGATTTTTTTGCACACGGGGTCCGATTCATTTAGTGATTAGCTGCAGCAAGGATGCACCTCGACCAGCAGCTAAGTTTTCTGGCGATTTGACAGGGATTGTCTTACCTAGGGATTGTCTTACCTATCGAGAAGCAAAATCTTCTCTCGCAGCTGGCTTTAACGAACGCCCCGTGGCAACGCCAGCAAGGAGGTTTTTACGTGCCGCGTCTATCCATCATCATTCCGTTTCGCGCCGATATCTCGAATTTTGAGGATACTTTGCTTTCCGTTTTGGAAAACAGACCAGAATCCTGCGAAATTATCGTTCCACACGATGGCCGTTATGCGGACCCTTACCGTCTTGCTGACGAAGTCGAATTCGTTTGTTGCGATCCAGAAACGTCAACAACTGGCTTGCTCAATGCAGGTTTGTATGCATCTCGATCTCCTTTCGTCAATGTCGTGCTTGAAGGTGCCACGGTACGATCCGGATGGAGTGATGAAGCCTGCAAGCTGTTAGAGGAATCTCAAAACATTTCCACGGTGGCTGTTGCCCTGAACTACGAGGGGAGAACCGGCTACGGTGTCGATCCCCGTTGCTTGACTAACAGCTCGTCATTGCGTTCCGGTCATGTAGACAGTCAGCGGGCGAGCCGCACAGCCTTGGCTCCCGCGATGGGATGTGGTTTCTACCGGCAATCTACGTTGCTGGAAATTGGAGGATGGAACTCCTATTTGGACGTTTGCTCAGCGGACGTCGAGCTGAGCTGGATTCTCGATTCCCTGGAAATGCGATGCGCAGTCAGTTCAATCCCTGCCTTGCCGACCAGTTTTGCTATGATTCCTCGACACCTCGATTTGCAGTCGTTGCACTGCCTGGGTGCCATCGCGAAAGCTTTCGGAATTTACGATGATCGTTTTACAACGAAACTCACCGGCTTGATAGCTGGATTATTTTCTGGTGGCTTGGCCCGAACCCACGCTTGGAATCAAGGTGCTGCGAATCAGCCTCTAGTGCTTAGCATCACACAACGACTCTCGGCGGCGCGGAAAGCTCTCGAGACTGATTGCCCACCCCCTGCTATCCTCTCCTGGCCGCAGAAGGCTCTTCGTAGAGCCGCATAGCACAAGTTTGTCGCGGCAATGTCTTGAACCCAAATCGGATAATGGCTCAACTCTGCGTCATTTCAAAGCCACTTCGTGAAGACTGCGATTAAGCTCTCCACAAGTCGTACTTTGTGGGTGGAAGTCTCTGATCGGTCAAATTGAAGTCGAATCGGTCCGCTATTGTGGTTCGCGATTACGTACAATGATGATAGGCCGAATGGGTCCTCTCGTTAGGCAAGACGCTACAACTCCCAAGCACAGCAATATGACGAAAGGGAATCGATTTTCGGAACGCCAATATTGCAAAAATTCACTTACCGGAGCAGACGATGACAACGTACACTCGCCGCCGATTTATGGCTGATGTTGGATGCGGAATGTTGACCAGCAGCATCGGAGCTTCAACCGCCCTCGAGATTGGCCTCCCTCACTTACTGGCAAATGATTCGAACCCACGCGTCACCTTTGGGTCTCTGGAACCTCTAGTTTCCTTGATGCAAGAAGCCACCTCCGATGAATTACTGCCTGAACTTGTCAACCGGCTCCATAGCGGCGAATCGCTCAGGAAACTTGTTGCTGCCGGAGCATTGGCCAATGTACGTGCTTTTGCTGGACAGGACTACGTCGGCTACCACACCTTCATGGCATTGTTGCCTGCTCTGCAGATGTCCCAACAATTGCCAACTACTCATCAGCCGTTACCTGTCTTGAAAGTCCTATACCGCAACAGTCGACAGATCCAGACCCAACAGCGAAATCATCAAGACGGCTTACCTTTCGTGGAGGCTCCTGCCAGCAGCCAATCGGTGACTGGCGAGCAGTTGCAAGCTATGATTCGCGCTGTCGACTGGAACGGGGCAGAAGCTCAATTCGCAACCATTTGCCAAGGGCCCGCCGGCGAGGCATTTAATCACTTGCAATATGCTGTACAGGAAGAGGTTGATGTACACCGGGTTGTTCTATCCTGGCGATCGTTATCCATGCTTGACGTGGTTGGACAAGAGTTCGCTCACACACTATTACGACAGAGTGTACGTTACTGTTTGGATGTCGAACAACGAATGCAGCAACAGGGGTACAGTCCATCGCCGATCCGAGAAATCCTCCCTCAGTTGCTTACAAAACATCATTTGATGGATTCACCCGTCGGCGCGCGCCAGGCAACCGATTCTTGGATTTCTGAATTGGCCAACACGATCTTCGGCAGTTCGCGAGAACAGGCAGCTGAAGCCGTGGCCATAGCCTTATCTGAAGGATTTGCGCCCGAAAACGTCGGCGAAGCCATTTCGATTGCGGCCAACCTATTGGTATTGCATGATCCCGGTCGCCAACAAAAGTACAGTACGACTGAAAAACCAATCGGCTGCGTGCATGGCGATTCGGTCGGTGTCCATGCGTCCGATGCAGCCAACGCTTGGCGCAATATTTCTCGATATGGGGACGCTCGAAACCAAATCTGCAGTCTTATCGTGGGCGCGTTTCACACCGCGGGACAACTCGCTTGGGCATCCAAAGATCCGTATCCATACGTCGATCGTCTGGAAGAAGTGGTGGCCCAGGACTCAGCAACTCTTGTCAACCAGCTTGCCGAGGCGATTCTCGACAACGATCAGGCACGAGCTTGTGCAATCGTGCATAGGTACGGTGATCTACAGCTCCCGTTGCGTCCAATTCTGGACATCCTATTGAAATACGCAGTAAGCCAAGACGGAGCATTGCATGCTGAGAAGTTTTACCAAACCGCTGTAGAGGAGTACTCGACAACACGTCCTGCCTACCGTTGGCGGCAGATCATCGCTCTCGCCCGGGTTACCGCGAGCGAGTACGGATTCTCCGCCCCCGGCCTGGCCGAAGCAAGTGAATTGCTGGGGCTGAAAAAGGATCTAGGTTAGGGTTAATGCATTGTAATCGCAGCCCTTTTGCTTGATATCGCTGGAATCGAATCTCGTATACTTCATTCGAAAGCCATTAGCTATTGCGACCAGCGAGCCTTATTTTAGGTTTTCTCGATCCCCTGTCCCCACCCTCGCCGTACCCGACTGCCGCTCAATGGCCACAGCCGGTTTGGGACGGGGAGAAGCTGACAATAAAACTCCTCCAAAGCTCCAGCCTTTGGGAGTCGTCACAATGTTGATTCCGCTCGGCTGTAAATATCGAGCAATGACGGAAAACGGCGGCAAGCGAGAACCATCAATTACCTGTTCTTGTCCACTTCTTATTTCTGACTTGTTTTGAAGCAAGCGATCTAGAATGCTGGCAAGCATGCTTTCAGATTGCTGAAGTTTCCCTTGCCGAAATAACTCGTACTGCGCGCGGTAGGCTCGGTCGGGGCGCATGATGTGCCAGCCGCAGAGCGGGCCCTCCCCGAAGTGTTTTTCCAGAACACCTACAATGTGTTGATAGTCCGATTCATTGACAAGCTCGGAGTCCGTACTTGCTTTTGCGTTCGCAACGGCCTGCTCAATCATCTCAACATGCGAGGCAAACATGAGATAACCTGAATCAGAGGCTCCTTCAGAAAATACCGTAATGGCCCAATTGCTTAACCACGGTTCTTCTTCATCTTCCAGTGCAGGGGTTGTGCCAAATTCACCAAAGTCCTGGCCAATTGAAATATCTGCCAGATCATCGTCTTCTTGGTGTGTGACCTTCCAAATCTCTAAGCCACTAACTGTCAACATTTCGGCGTCTGGCTCATTACTCATGGCACGATTTAACACCATACCCAAGGCCTTCGCGTCCTTGATTCGTAGAGCGATCAAGTTTCGACGCGATTCAATCGAAATTGGGTCCTGAATATCAGTAATTGCAAAAATCTCGTTGGAGAATTGCGGCAAAACTTCTTTCTCGATATCTACCTGCGAACCCTTCGGATCATCTCTGATACCGTCGATCATGGCTTGGAACATGCCTTCGCTGCCAGCCAGCTCGTCTACCAAACCCTCCGCTTTCCAAAATGCCTCCTGGCTATTCCAATACGTTGAAAGAAACGAGGAGACGTCTTTAGTCACGAAACTTGGCACAGCACGATTGGCCTTGTTAGGGAAATCTAATAAGGCTGCGGATTTGGGAAGTGGTTGAGCCGCAAGCACAAACCCTCGATGCAAAATATCAGCGTCCTCAAGCGCAATTGAAACCTCCCCGCACACGCAGCGAATCTCGCCAAAGCCCTGGTTGTGAAGTGCTGCCAGCATGTCGCTAGCACTCCGGGAACGTTTTCCCCCAATGGACCGCAAGACTCGGGCAAATCCCAATGGCCGAACAAAGTACTGTGCGTGACTGCCATCTGAGATACCCATCTCTTGTCGACTTTGAATAAAGTCTCTGTCATCCGCCAAGACCGTTCCGGTTGATGTACCTTCGGAACGGCTAATGATGTCTTTGATGAGTTGTTCGTCATCGGTCGAGATGAGCAAACTTCCAGCCACGGTATAAAAAACGTCTTGCGGCAACAATTCGCCAGCGCGCGGTGGAAGCGTGTATTTGTTGATCGTTAAGCGATTAAAATTGAGCGTTGCTTTTTGAGCGTTGCGTTCCTTGAGGTGCCGGTCCAAGTTTGTAAACAATCCGTCCAATTGTTTGTTTTCGTTGGTAATCTCCGCGACTAGCGCCATAGCGTATGGTTTGCGAGGCTCTGGGCGTTCCATCCATGCGAGTGCGATTTGCCCATCTACTACGCCTGCCAAATCTTTAGGCTTTATGTTCAATCGCCAACCGGCATCCAAAAAACGACTTTCAAGAGCCTGCCTTTGATCATCAAAAAAAGGCTTTATTGCCGCATCGCTAGCTAAACTTGCCAACTGCGTTTTTTCCCACTGTTCGCTCAATTCCGTACTGTTGGGTATCCATAGCACGGCCTGTGTTGTGTCTGGCAAAAGATGGTAGGCCGTAAGAGGACTAGGCTGTTGAGCTTCGACAAGGCCAGCCCTGGCAACAAGCAAAAGACACAAAAGGCGAATAGATGAGCGGACCATTGTGAGTAGCTCTCCTAAATTTATTGCTGGTCACATCCGTGTGCTATTTTCCGAAGGTTCCAGGCCCGGAAATGTAGCAATATCTTACCGCAGCGCTCAAATCGGCGAAAAGACGGTTTTTGGCTGCAATTCGAGTAACCTAGGTTTTTTTGGCATTTTGATTCTGAGCAGGTGGATCGGTGCTGCCCAGTGGATGGTTTTTGTACTTTGCGTAAGATGAACGCATGGACAACTTTACCTCCGAGAATCTCTCGCACGACCCGATTCATGGCTATATAGGTTTCGTCGCCCAACCCTTCCTGGCAAAACAGGAAATTTGCGAAAGGCAAATAATTGATGGCGTTTGGGTCCAACGGATGCGTCAAATCCGGCAACTCCAAACCGCTTGGTGGGTTTTTCCAACCGCCGAGCATACGCGTTTTCAACACATTCTGGGGGTCATGCATCTCGCTAGCCGAGCCGTTGCAGGCCTTTATGAGTCTCTATTGGAGATCGATCCTACTACACCGAGTCTCTATTACGTCGAGAGCCTGATCCGTATGGCGGGCTTGTTACATGATGTTGGACACGGTCCTTTCGGTCATTTTTTTGACGCCCATTTCTTGGGGCATTATGGGCTGACTCATGAGGTCTTAGGGGCCCACATCATTACTCACGAACTTGCCGGAGACTTATCTCAGGTTCGCCGCTGCCCAAGTGGAGAGTTGCTTTCAGGAGAGACTTTGGACCCCATCCAGGTGGCCTGGCTCATCCAACGGCCTAAGGTAAGCACCGCTGAGCCCGATCAACCCTTTTGGCTTCAACTGCTTCGAAGCCTATTCTGCGGGATTTACACAATCGACAATATGGATTTCGTCTTGCGTGATTCTTTCATGACTGGGTTATCTCCCCGATCCTTTGATCTACAGCGTATCCTGCATTACAGCCGGTATACGCAGCAGGGACTTACGATTCATGAACGCGGCATGCCGGCGCTAATACATTTCCTGTCGATGAAGGCAGAACTTTTCCGCAATGTATACTTCCACCGCACCGTACGAGCGATCGATCTGGAACTTGCAGAATTGTTCGCCAACAGTCGAAAGTATCTTTTTCCAGGTGATCCCCGCGAGCATTTGGATGCATATCTCGATCTAACTGAATTCTCTTTGTTGACGGATGTCAAGCGCTGGCGAAAGTCGTCAGATCCTGGACTCAGCACTTTGGGAGACCAATGGCACAGATGGTTATCTAGGCGTATTCCGTGGACTATGATTTGCCAACGCAATTTATCGTTCGTGGATGGCCAAAACGAGAATTGCTCTGTTTTTGCTACCCCTTCTGCACTCCGCCATTATTTGCAAGAACGACTGCCTACAGACCTCAAGAACCTACCATTCGCCGTGGATGTGGCAAGGCACATGCATCGACCTCATACTCGAGGCGCTACATCCGGACTAAACTTCTACTTCGATTCTACGACTCGACAAGTGCGTCCTTTGACCATGCATGGTCTGTACCAAAGATTGCCTGTCAGCCACACAATCGCACGCATTTATGCCCACGACCTGAGTCACCAGGCTTTGTTCTCAGAATTGATCGATCAATTGGTGGGTCCTTCAATGGAAGATGACGCCACCAATATGTAGCTAAGACCCTTGATTCCTAATAACTAGAATTCAATAAACCCATGACGAACCACGAGCTTTACGAAAACCCTTTGATTACCCGCTACGCTTCCAAGGACATGGCTCGACACTGGAGCACCCTCCACAGATCAAGACTATGGAGGGAATTATGGATCGTGTTGGCTGAAACCGAACAACAATTGGGGTTGCCTATTTCCGACGAGCACATAGCTGAGCTGAAAGCTGCCCAAGAGAACATCGATTTGGACTCTGTGGCAAGTTACGAAAAACGTCTGCGGCACGATGTCATGGCGCACGTGCACGCCTTTGGTGATCAATGCCCCAGCGCGCGAGGAATAATTCATTGGGGTGCGACTAGTTGCTATGTCACTGACAACGCGGACCTCATACTCATTCGCGATGCAATCAAGATGGTGTGCTCGCGTTTATCTACTGTAATTTTGGCACTTGCTGATTTTGCCAAACGCTACCAATCCATGCCCTGTTTGGCGTTCACGCATCTTCAACCTGCCCAACCTACGACAGTCGGTAAGCGTGCATGTCTATGGGCATATGATCTGGTTCTGGATTTAACGGAACTGGAACATCGACTGGGCACGCTACTAGCGCGCAGTGCCAAGGGCACAACAGGTACGCAAGCCAGCTTTTTGCAATTGTTCGATGGAGACCACGAAAAAGTTCGCCAATTGGAATCCATCATTGCTAAACGCTTAGGCTTCCCAAGCAGCTACGCTGTGACCGGACAAACTTACCCTCGTAAGGTCGATGCTCAGATCCTGGATGCACTTTCTGGAGTGGCACAAAGTCTACATAAGCTGGCAACTGACATCCGACTCCTGTCGAGTCGAAAGGAATTAGAAGAACCATTCGAAAAAGACCAGATTGGCTCATCTGCAATGGCCTATAAACGTAACCCAATGCGAAGTGAACGCATGTGTTCTTTGGCACGCTATGTTATGAGCCTTCAGTCCTCTGCTTCACAAACTGCCGCCGTACAGTGGATGGAGAGAACGTTGGACGATAGTGCTAACCGACGTTTAGTATTGCCGCAAGCTTTTTTGGCCATCGATGCGTGCCTCATATTGGCCCATAATGTTGCCAGTGGAATGGTGGTTTACGAAAAACAAATTGCCAAGCATTTGGGAGAGGAACTCCCCTTCATGGCTACCGAAGCTATCATGATGGCCGCTGTGGCCGCAGGCCAGGATCGTCAGCTTGTACACGAGAACATTCGTCGCCACAGCGTGGAGGCAGGGCTAGCGATTAAGCAAGATGGTCAGCCAAATGACCTTTTAAACCGGCTAAGAAGCGATCCCATCTATCAGGGCATAAATATTGATAAGCTTGTCGATCCAATTGCCTTTGTGGGGCGCGCTCCAGAGCAAGTAGATGAATTTTTACGCGATGTAATCCATCCTATTCGGGATCGCTACAAAGCAGATTCTTCTACTAACGAAATGATCTATGTCTGAACTTGCCTCGCGACTCGACCAACCCTGGCTATCAAAGATTGAGATTACAAAAACCAGAGGGCGCTATCGTTTTCTTGTTGCATTGAGCGTCCTGGATAGCAGCATGTCCCAATCTTTTCCTACTTGCTCCCAAGTAAAGTCCTTTACTAACTCGCGACATTGCCCTTGTCGATGGATCAAGTCAGGATGCGATTCTATCTGCTTGCATGCACTTACTAGAGCATTGGCTAGTGCCTCTACATCCTCAACTGGCACAATCCGCACACATCGTTGCTGCCTATCCAGTACCGCTAGGGCCGAAGTACAATTGGTCGCAACACAGGTTAGCCCCTGGCTTAGAGCTTCCATTAAGGCCACCGGAAAGCCCTCATACCGACTTGGCAAAACAAATAGATCTGCGGATCGATAGGCTGCCCAAGGATCTGTTTGCCAGCCAGAGAATTCTACGCTTTGCATTTCTCGTGCTTGAGCCATCAGCGATTCTTTTTCCGTGCCATCTCCTACAACGCGGAGAGTCCAGGCTGGCAACTCATGAGTGACGCGCCTCCAGGCCTCAATGAGGATATCAACACCTTTTTCATGGCTTAACCTGCCTACGAACAGGAGACGATGCGATTCTTTGGCTACTGCGCCAGTAACCTGCGCTAGCTGGGGTGGATCTATAGCAGGAGGAATCACTACCAATTGGGAACGATCCATCCATCGAGACATGTAGTCAGCGATTTCTGCCGACAGTGCAACGCACGCCTGGCAACCAGGGTACCGTAGACTACGCCACCATTCCCATGGGAATCTCAATCGCTGTCGTTCGGGATTGCTATGCTCAGCAATCAGGACTGGAAAACGGTCCCAGCAGGCCTCCAAGGCGACAATATTCATTTGGTCGCAGAAGCTGACAACTAGCTGAGGCTGAATGCCCTGCAAAGTTTCGCGTAGGCGTTTGACTCGCTGCCAATTGGCCACCATGCCTGACCACCAGCCTCTGCTGGGGGCGAGCATCCCAAGCCCATGCCGGATTACCGCATCAGGAATTGAGTAGTGATCTGTACTGGTAGCCGCCCAAGTTACTAGGTGAACCTCAAAACCTTGGGAATTCCAACGCGTTGCCAATTGACTCATCAATCGTTCCGCACCGCCTCCAAAAAGAGCCGGCACTAAGAGGGCTAGTCGTGTCGGTGGAGACAATTCTGGTATCCTTGTTGTTTCGCTAAATTCGCCAAACATTGAGGTTCGGGGCTTGTTCGGTCCGGCATCAGAACTTACCGTGTCCAAACTTGTTTTTCCAGCTGGTTGAACGAACTCAAATTCTCACTCAGGCCAAAACCAACACAACAGTTTTCTCGGTCCATAGATGAATCTTGGTTTTATCACTTTAGGGTCGAATGTACCGTCAACGCGGTTTCGATTCCTACCCTATCTGCCCATGTTGACAGAACGAGGACACCGTTGCCAACTGTGGATGTCTTTTCCTTCAGTATACGAACACTTTTCCGCTCTCGGGTGGCGCGCAAGCACTGCTTTGAAGCACGCCGTTCGTTATTGGCAATTGACCCAGGCACGGTTGACTTCGCCCGAGTGCATTTACCTGGAACGTGGCTGTTTAAACGACAACAGCATACACTTTGAGCAGAAATTCCGGCACACTACCAAACGCTTGGTTCTTGACATTGATGATGGGATCTTCTTGGAACAAGCTGAAAAAATCGACAAGCTACTGGCTCTCAGTGATCATATAATTGTTAGCAATGAGTGTATTGCCGAGTATATCTCTGCTCGTCACGATCGACTGACGCTCATTCCGACAGTGGTTTCCGTCAAGCAATTCCAGCCTCTGAATTTGCCTCGCCAAGATCCTGAGGTTCCTGTGATTGGTTGGATGGGGACTAGCTCCAACATGCCCTTTCTTGAGGTTGCGTCCACCGCGTTGCGACAGCTCGCAAAAGACTATCGATTTGAGCTGCTCGTCATTGGTCCGACGGATACACCGCTGAGTTCCATCGACTTCTCTGGAGTAAAGGTTGTCTTCAAACAATGGGACAAGAGTAGTGAAGTTCAGGACTTGCAAAGCATGGACATAGGCATCATGCCCTTGCCGACCGGTCGAGAATGGATGAAGTACAAGGCGGCTACCAAATTGGTCCAGTATATGGCTGTCGGTATCCCTGCCGTGGCTTCTCCTATTGGAGTCAATGCCAAGATTCTAGCCAACAATGCTGTTGGCTATTGCGCAGCGGATGATTCGCAATGGTATGAGGCTCTGAGAGCTCTACTCGTAGACCCAAGTCTTCGAATTAAAATGGGGCAAGCAGGACGCTCGTTGGCAGAACAAAAATACAGCGCCGAGGCCAATATCGAAATACTGGAAAACGTTTTGTCCGGTAAGTCGTAACGTCTTCTCCACAGGTCTCCTAACGCTGACCTAAAGCCTGTTCAAGCAGTTGTTGAGTACGCGGTTCATTGGGATGTAGCTGGTCGGCTCGTTTTAAGGATTCAATGGCAAATTCCGTTTCTCCAAGTTCCAGATGAACTCGTCCCAGTAAAAAATTAGCATACGGATTTTCGGGCTGGTAGAGTACGGCCAAAAGCAAAATTGCTCTAGCGCGTTCCCATTGATGCAATTCCACTAGTAACTCACCAAAAGGCACGTAGGCCCGAGGGAATTCATCGGGCTGTTGCATCAACAGGTCATATTCCGCCAGTGCCGATTCATTGTCTCCGAGACTTTTCAAACAGTCAGCTAGCACATAATGACTTTCGGGATCACCGGGAATCAATTCCAGCGCGTCTCGAGCACGCGGTACGGCCTCTATGTACTTGCCTGACCAATGAAAGACTTTTGCCAAATTTCTGAGTGCAATGCCCTGCTCTTCCCGATCAAGCCGATCATAGACTTCGACTTCGACTCGCTGAATACTCTCTTTAACCGCCTCGGATTCCAGTGATTCACCTTTGAGCCACCCCTGACCGAGAAGCTGCTGGATGATCTGAATCGCAAGCATTTCGTGTGTAGAGACACCCGGGTGAACGTGGTCCAGAAAATACTCTTCTCCTAAGCACTCGTGCCCAAACTCTGCCCTACATCCAGCCCGTAACGCAGCATCATAATCCAAGACCTTGACGTTGAATCTTGCTCCAACGCGGATGATCGCTTCACGAATTGCCTTGGTTGCACGAAGCGGACAAACATCCAATTCAAGAGCTTGCTGAAACGCCACGTGTGCGTTTTGAAATTCTCTGAGCTGATAGAAACATTTGCCGAGTTCATAATGAGTGATTGCATAGGAATTATCGATTTGCAGCGCTTTTTGTAGTAATTCTAGAGCGTGCTGACTATCACGTTCCAATAATGCACGCTCAGCATTATTAAGGTACATTCGAATTTCGTTTTGCTGGTCCAACGAGAGCTGCGATGAAAACTCACTCTTAAACGGTGAACAATCTTTTTCGTTGGCAGGAGGAACAATCAACATCACCTCCACGCCTCTATTCTTGGCAAGCTTCACCATGCGCTCAATATTCAATTCAAAATGCGCTAAAACCGACCGCTGCCAGTCATCGTCCCGATGATAGTCTTGCGGTCCGAGCGTATGATTCAGTCGCTCATCCACTTCAACCGGTAACACGGTCCGACTACGATCCACTATTGTTGACTCGTCTTGCTTGGAGCGACCCGGACGCAGAATCAGACTGAACAGGGCGTAGGACCTCGTGCTTGCCAGCATTCCTTGAAAAGACCGTGCGAACGCTGATTGATTCGTCAAAGCCCCATAGGTTCGGCTTTCAAGGAACTCGTTGTGTCCGGTGAGTATTACAAACAGATCGGGTGAATAATCACACAACTCCTGCATGACATTGGCCACTCGGTAGCTGGCATAACTGACGCCACCTGCATTGATGACCTCCCAGTCGAATCGCGAATCCACCAGCGGCAGAAACTCGCGCATCCAGCCTGAAAACGAAGTTGAGTCCGCAAACGGTCGGCCAAATGTTGTAGACCCTCCTAAGCAAAAAATGCGTCGCGTTTGTTGGTCCTTTTGCTCGGAAAATGTCTGACGATTAAACCAAACTAATTTGCGTGGAGCAGTCGTATAAATCGTTTGCCCATGTTCATTTTGATAGGCTTCAAACAATGGAGAGTAACCCGCAAAACCAACATACGGATCGGACAATTCAGTTGCAGGATGGATGCCAATCACCCTAAGCACTAGCTCTATGCATAGGAACGCCGTGCAACTCAACAAGAGTGCATAGAGCAGCTTGCGTCGGAGCGGGATCTTCCGAACAACGGAGCGAGGAATCGAACTCATATTGGACAATTCGTCAATCCTCTTCTGCAGCTTCCAGGATCGCGCGCACTAGCTGCCGCCGGGAAACCACGCGACCCTGCAATGAAGCTACATCCAGCCCCAAGTACTCCCCCAGCCGCGTCGCTAAATCCACGTCCCGAATTCCGTGGTACTGATTAGTGACTCTCTCTTCCACGTAAATTGTTTGGCTGTCGCTATTGAAACCCGATTCAAAACAGTCATTTAGTTCTTCAATCCAATGCTCAGGAACGCCCTTGTGCCTGCAATACTCGACCGACCAAAGATCGTCACCCGTGCATTCGGTCAGTAGTGTGAGTGCTTTAAGTCGATCGAGGTACATGAAATCGCCGGTTTCTTCATTGTCTGGGTTGTTTAGCCACATCAACTAATGATTTTAACTTGAAACCCAACGTTGTGCTCGTGCCATAAGGATTGAAAAAGGCTCACCGTAGCCTTGCATGCTCTCGCGTCCCATGGCACTGGGAAGTCAACGTTTTTCAAATTGGCAACTGCATTCAAGGAACCTTTCGGCGAATGATTCCTACCAGAAACACGTAACCCGTCCCACAAGACGAGTGGAAACAAAAATTTTCCGTGCCATTCACGATCGGAAATGTATTCTATTCCACGTGATGTGACCGGCTGAACTTAGAAAATGGGCGGGTCGTTTCTTTACGGGGCCTTGCTTCCATTTGACTCAGCGTCGGATTTGGAATCTACTTTCTTAGTATTCAACTTGGCTTCGACAAGCCTCTTGAGACTACTTAATTCAACTTTCTCGCGCGCGACATTGATCAATTCCTGAGCAACAAACGCACGATCTCTTTCCAGTAGCTCGATCTCATTGCGGAGAGACTCCAAGTCCTTCGTATGCTGATCGGACCTTTCCATTTGCTCCAGTGCCTCAAGAACGACCTTTTGTTGGGCCCTTAGCGGCTCCAATTCGAGACGCTGCTGGTAGATTTCTCTCGCTTTCCGTGACGTGGATTCCGTAGTTGCCAACTCGAAGCGAAGCATAGCGATTTCGCTTTCCGCCTTGGCAACTTGCAACTCAGTTTCCGCACGGATCATGTCTAGTTCTGTTGCCTTTGATGCTCTTTGGAGAATTTGGATATTTTCGTAGGCGCGATCCGCACCTCGCAGCTTCTGGTTGGCTATCTCACGTTCCGACTGCAATTGGAGGTTGAGCAAACGCTGTTTTTTAACCTCTTCTTCGCTCGGCGATTGTTGCTCCATCCCAGCTAGTACAGACTCGCGGGTAGCCACTTCCAAGTTGACCTCCAACAGGTTTTCTACCAATCGGGCCGCATAGTTCGCCCGCGCGTTGGCATCCAAGTACCTAAGTTCAACTGGTAGTTCGCGAGCCAATTGTCGTAGCTTAGCAGTGGTTTCTTGAATCTCCATTTCCAAACTTTGACGTGCTTTCAGATATTCCAATTCAATAGCTAGCTTCTGCTCCAATCTCCAGTCAATTACGCCCACCGCGTGTTCAATCATACTTTCCTTGAAATCCTCAACACCTTCCTTTTGTAGGTGGAGAATCCAATCCACATCCGACTGCCCTTGCACGTTCGTCAAGCCGATACCTGACAAAATACAACCTGCAATCCACAGGATCGGACGGGGCTTTTGTTTACTTCGAAACATAGACATACCTTTCACTATCGCGTAATCAACACTTTTATTAGCCTGAAAATCAGCCAAAACTTAGAAGCAACGGTTCCAAACTCCCAATCTTGAACTTAAAGATCGAGGCCAGGCGATCAAGAAATGTTCCCCGGTTAACGCCCCACTCGCAAGCTGAGCAGATCGGTCCGGCTCAATTCCTCGCGCACAATTTCCAACCTCTGTTCGAAGCGTTGGCGACAAAGCTCTTCATACTCTGCATTCAATTGAAGTAGCTTTGAGTGCAGAGCCTCAAGTTTTGCTAGTTCGGCTTCGTCGTGTTCCCATCTAACAAGTTCTGCCTGGTCAGCAGCGACGGTAGTCACGTTGTCAGGAGTCGTTCCAGCGATTTCAGCTCCGCCGGCAACGTGGCGCGTATCTCTATTCGTCAAACGGCTCATGTGCCAACCGTACCGCAAACCAAGGCCAACAGTGATAATTAGGAAGCAAGCTATACCAATCTGCGTCCACCGACGGCGGTGCTCTATCCGAATCAACTTCACCTGCATTCGATTACACAGCAGATCGACGTCTAGTCGTGTGCGCTCCGTAGATGGTGGCAACCACTCTTCTGTCATGCTCTGAGCGTTATCCTGCGGTTCACTTTCTTTCATATCTTCAATCATCTGAGATTATGGATTTCAACCTGACACGTACTCGGTGCAGTCTCGCATGTAATGTCGCTTGGCTAATACCCAACTCCATCGCCACCTGGTCACCCGGCAATTGCTCCAGATAATACAGTACCACCAACATGCGATCTTCCGTGGAGAGTTCACTTAGCCCACGCTGCAGCGACTCATTTATCTCCAGCACTTGTAGCGCGCGGTCTTGATATTCCTGGGCCCTTCCCTGTGACCACGCCAGGACTTTTCTTTTCCAGCGAGCCGTCATGCGAAAATGGTTTCTACAGGAATTAATGACCACGCGACGCAACCAGCTTCGGAGCGAAGCCTCGCCCCGAAAGCTACCTGCTTTTCTCCAAATTACAATCATCACCTGCTGCAAAATATCCTCCTGATCGACATGCCAGGCGGTAAGCCGACCGATCAGCCTCGCCATGTCGTTTCCATGGACGGATAGCAATTCGCGCAGCGATTCTGCATCTCCTTGGGAGATACGCTGCATCCACTCTTGCTCTTGTTTTTGCATATGATCAGCGGTTGCGGCAGGAGGGCACACCGATCTCTCGGACTGCGAAGCATCGGCCTCAACCTGCTCTTTCACCACTAAAATGCTCACAAGTTCCTGTTCCTGGATGGTGTTTAATTAAAGACACCGCTCGCACGCCGAACCTTACAGTCCAGTAGGCATTTTTCTCAGAATCTCGTTCCAATCCACCGGTTGAAGTAGAAACGCCCTATACAGCTGTCGAGCCGACCTTTTAGCAACACAAACTCGATCGGGCTACGGAATCGTTGCAGATTCTCCAGCGAGTCAGAACTGGTCATTGCATTTGCTGGGCAGACAGCAATTCAGACAATTGCGACAAATGTCCGTTATGCACACATAGTTCCAATTGTCCGGAATCAACAAGAAAAAATCAGACAAGGGAAATGCGGAATTGCGAATACCAACATCCTGCCTCAAATCGGGCCAACAGCCTATTATTCCCTACGACGGTCATTCAATAGACAACCAAGTAATCCAATCGAAAGGATCATCACGCATCCGGGCTCTGGAACTCCGTAAACACTTTGTGCTCCAGCGATATCCTGAGCCGACAACTGGCGGTTAATAAAAGTAGGCAGCGCATCTACATACATCACGTCTTCTAATGCAGAAAAATTCGGACCATTGGTAGCATGAGCTAGACCAATTGCCGCATGTCCTAGTTCGTGCAACATGAGACCCTCTAAGTCATTGAAGTAAGTCCCTGTCGTATAGAACGTATCCCCTTCATTTCCTGGTGCCACAAAGAAATTTTGGTTGATATTTAGTAGAATATCACCTGCCAATGCATCGTGAAAGAATGGGAATGTATCGTCACCTGGAGGACCGAATCCAACGCCTGCAAGACCTTCAAAACCCGTGGCTGCTACCGGCGTAAAGGCTCCAATTCGAATATCCACTGCGTACGAACTTGGGTTAGAAGAGTCGCCAGCATCTGCCCCGGTATCGCTATTAACATACTGAAAAGTAATTCTGCCTGGAGTCGCATTTGCCCATGTGTTGAAAGCATTATTGACTGCCTGGTCAAACGCCCCTATACCGTTGGCATTATCAAAGTCCAACCTCATCTGGGAGATATTGCTGCCTCCTGAAACTTCACCAGTTAGAGGATGCCCCCCGGACAAGATCGTACCATCTGCCATAAAGGTCCAAGTAATCACGTCGCTGGCTGTGCCATGAATAGGATTACCCCACTTTGAACCTGAACTGGAAGGCGGGATAAAGGTCTGTGGAATGGTAACAAAGTCCGCACTTGCATGCGACACGAAACATAATACGAAAACCAAGAAAACAACAAGTCGATTCATCTGAGGCCTCGCGTTGCATGATATCAAACGGGCATGGAGAATAACAAAGGCAGTCAAGTTGAATCCATTCGAAGGAATTCCGGTGTTTATTTTAACTTCACTCGAGCCTCATTTGCAAAATCTGTTCGCCATTGGAACTCAAGATTAATTCAATTTGTACAATAATGCTGACCAGTTCAGCGAATCAGCAACCCTAAGCTGCGGTCCAAATTAAGTGGAGTCCTTTTTCAATGTCAGGTGTTTTGCGACTCGTCGTCAATTGCAGGACGTACATTTGCGTTTTTGGCCTTGCCTCGCAATCGGCGACATTGGCACAACCTCCTGGCTTGAAAGAATTCGCAGATTTCTCTCAGCAATTCGCTGAGCAGAGCACGCGGTTCATGCCTGATTTCATGCAACCCATTTCTGCTGAGCAATTAACTGCGATCAACGCAGTCGAAATCCCAATTGCTGAAGAACGCCAATTTGGACAACTGGTCCTTAATAACTATAGCCAGTCACTTCGGCAGCAGAAAATCCAGATGCTGCGCCAAGGTCCGGATATTGTCTACTTGAAGAAGCTTGTCAGTCACCTGCTACCACTACTTTCCAACCACCGCCGCTATACGACGGTGCGCGTGACTATTGTCGAATCCGATGGCCCCGATGCCTTTTCCATCCCCGGAGGAGATATTCTGATAACACGCGGATTGCTCGATAGCGTACGTTCCGAAGCCATGCTTATAGGAGTGTTGGCCCATGAGCTATCGCATCTCGATCGAGGACATCAATTGTTTGCGCTTCGTCAAGCCAAAGTTGCGCAACAGAAGTTTGACTTTCGAACCCAAATGAACGCCATGGCAGCTCAGATCAAACCCTTTCATGCTGAGTTTGAATCTCAAGCAGATCAAGACGCATTCCAATGGCTTGTGCAACTTGGATATGATCCAATGGAATTAGTCGCACTCTTGGAGTCATGGAATCAAAACCAGGATGCCTCGGCGCCATGGCTAGAATTTATGCCTACTTTTATTCGGTCTCATCCGGACGCGGGAAAACGAGTTCAGGCGTTACGTGAACTTTACTCGAACTTGCCAAAGCCTGTAACTTGCACATATGTCGGTACGCAAAACCTCAAGTTGAGGATTCCACGCTCCGATCGAGAATTTAATGAACAATGACCTAATTCACATTTAGGAGTGGCACAAAATAGGAGTCCGCATCGGTAAAGGAAGGAGTGGCTCAAAGCAGGAGTCTGCATTGGCAAGAGTAGGACAGGCTTCCAGCCTGTCTTTTTTAGTGACATGCCGGAAGCGCCGAAATCCTATCCTACTGAAATCCTGTTCATGACTGTTGAGCGACTTCTTAGGCAATATGGTTCGCATTAGCTAAAATGCAGGTCGCCCTCACGCATAGCGTGTAGTGTCAAAGATGATCGTTGTTCAAACGGCTTCGCTACCACTTTAGGCAGTTTGCTCTAGTTCCCAGGTTGGTAGAGCCGTTCAAAGTTATCCGTTAGCGATTGCCAAGTTGCTTGCAATTCCATTGCTTTATCGGGATTTTCTGCCGCCAAATTTGACTCCTCGGCCCGGTCCTTTGTCAAATCATACAACTGCCAATCCTCGGACTTGGCCTTAACCAATTTGACCAGTAAAGCATGCGGTTTTCGAGGTTGGTATCGAGAGGTTCCAACATTCCAGCTGTAGATACCCAGTGAGAGCAGCTGCCAACTCGTGTACCATAAGAAGCAAAGAAGTTGAACACGCCATTGCCATTACCTTGCAAGGAACGATTCGAGCCAGTTGGGGCTTCGAATGTCGTTCCTACACTCAACAATCGGCCACTGCAAACGTCCGCGAATAGATTGTATTTCAGACCTACGTTGATATCTGCGATACCGCTATTCAGGACGGGACTTTGTGTGTAAATCAGGCCGTCTTTGGTAGCAATCAAGCTCAGTCGTTTTGTCAGTGCAGCTCGAATCTGCAATGCATAAACTTGAACTGAGTTTCCTCCAAGTGCCGCTGGAAGATTGTGGTTCAAAAAGATTGCCCTCGCTTCTGTCAAATTGCGGGGATCTTCAAAATACACAGGATTCGTCATGGGGCTAATAAAGTCATTGAAGCACGTATCGGATTTTTTGACGATACCGTAGCCCAGTAAACCACAGTCGCTCCCACATCCGCAACCGCTGTCGCAACCACCATCGCAGCCGGCCAAACCGCCCAACAGCCCGCAACTGCACCCCAGTGTATCGCAAGCGTTGGTATCGCATCCGCCGCTTTCGCAGCTAGTGCAACTGGCTTGAACAACTGTGGGAGCCAAGGTTTGCTCGTACGATGAAATTGAATACGACTCCGCAGCGCGAGCGAAGTTACCGATGCCTAGGGCACAGGCTAACCCCAGGCCCAATTTCCATTTGCGGTCCATGCATTTACTCCTTGTCAATCCGTTGTATCGTTTTTCCGCCTTGTGCGAGAAAGCACAGGTCCGCATGTCCATATGCGTAGCTTTTACTGCCAAAGCGACCTCTCAAATCGTCAAATCAAACTGCCTTCCACAGATAAAATCTATCGATTATGTCCAACAAGACAGATCGTCGCGTTTCGAGTTCTGATTGGGCTGAGTTTAGCGGTCAACTAAGAAGGTAATACTCGGAAGTCTAGTTGTGATCGCTAGTTTAAGCATTTCACAATGAGTTTTACTGTGCCATTTCGCACTTTGACAGACGTTTCCAGACTGAGAATTCGGTTTTTAGGCCGCACCGAACGGAAAATGCGTGGATGGAAAATATTAGGTGTCATGGTCTTACACTGAGCAGTGGGAAGGTAGGCAACAGCTTTGCTAGATTCCGGTGCTGTGATTATAGGAATTGGCGCAACTTCAAACCGTCCAGGCGGCATACTGGCCAGTCATAACCTTATCGCCTGGGTAGGAGCCTGAATTACGTGTCTAGCTTTCGACACCGCAATCGCAGGCCCTGTTAAATAGTTCGTGTCAGTTGCAATCATTTCTTTCCTGTGGTCGCCATCGTAGTGAAGCTCCAAAGCCAACCGAGCACAACGCTCTTGGAATTGAGCTGCTGAATCCGTAGTGCCCTGACGACAAACGTCATCAATGTAATATGGGTAGTCACACAAGATACGATTGGCCATCTTCGCCCTGCCTGCTGAGTCTAAACCTGAAAGTTCAACCACACGATCAATTCTCCCTGGACGAGAACCAATCTCACCTGGCTGCCCGATAGCTGGGTCCACTCGTTCAAGATGATTGGTAGTCATTACGGTCAGCAGGCCATCAGCACGTTGTACTCCATCCAGACAGTTTAGCAGGCAGTCAAAAGTAAGACTCGGTCCAGAAGAAACGGACACATTCTCGCGGCCATGAAAAACGGCGTCGATATCCTCGATTAGGGCCATGCAAGGCACTGCTTCCAACATGTGGTTCCAGGCTCGCTGCAATTCATCGTTTTTTAAACTTGCCAAATCGAACACATAGACAGGCAGATCTAGTTCTTCGGCAATGGCGCGTGCAAGTGCAGTTTTTCCAGTTCCTGGCGCGCCATAAAGTAGGAAACCTCGGCGCCACGGAAGCTGTCGTTGGTAATGCCAGTTTTCAGTCTCTTTCCAACGTCGGGCTTCTCGCACCAACCGTTGAGCTGCTTCGCAGAGTGCTAGGCGTTCCGTAGCACTGGTGTGCGAAGCTGGATCTAGTCCAAGGTCTCCGAAACTGAACCCAAGGGGACGATTCACCAAACAGGGGCGAATATCGCTGCCGCTAGTCGGGCAAGCTCCCTCCCGGGGCGAGGGCCCTGAAATCATCGAAGAAGTCATACCCGCTGATCCATGGACATAGCGGATCGAGTGTCGTCGCCCATCTGTTGCGTCGTAAACCTGGGTCTGCTGGTTGTAATAGTCAGTTGCTTGCCGAATCAATTCATCGGCATCGATCGTACCTCTAGCAAATGTGATGTTGAGCGTCTGGTAGCTATAGTCTTCCGCAGTAAGTCCACTTTCTAGATCGTTTACAGCTTCCTTCGACTTGGCGACCCATAATGGGCACCACCTTGATCGCCAGTACAAACGTCCCGGACCTGCCGTTAATTCCATGGGCATCAACTGAACTCGGTGCCGCGGCCGATAGTAGAGCTTCCAACCCACATAAGTGCGAGGCCCAAAACGAGACGCTTTGCAAGTCTGTCTCGCATACATGAGGATCGCGTCCGCCTGATATCCACTAACGGTTATCGTGACCACTACTCGACTAATAACTTGAGCATAGAAGCTTTTAATGTATCCGAAACATGTGGCCACCAAGGTGAACACAGCAGCTCCTCCAACCAAAAACCAGCTATTTGATATGTCCTGCATAACCTAATTGCCTTTTCTAATTTGCGGCGCAAAAAGCATCTGACGTTGTTTGAGGTCCCAATTCAAAGACCCGATAAGGAATCAATACAAAAAACCAAGCGAGGCCTGTTCGGCTGTTAAGTAGTTCGAGAACGCCTGGTGAGAGAAGTCCTGATGCGTTGGCACATTGAGTCAAAACGGTTTCGTACCGCATCAAGCTCTAAAGGGCTTTCGATTCAATCGAAAGCGACCGACGATCAGGCCAAGATAGGTTTTCGAATTTCTGAATTGATCGCTGGCATGATGGATCACCTGCGTTATTTGTGAACCGCAAAAGTAGGAACAGATGTTATGAGGAATTGCGTTGGCAGAGTTCGGATACTTAGCGTACGGATGGCCAATCCATAATTCCGCGTACCGGCCAATGACGTGTTCTGCGACGCTCTTTCGCTAGTACTCAGACACGGGGCAAGTCTTTAGGTTCACAAGACTCAGAGCGGCCAAGGAAAGTTGGACGATGACCGACACTTCTCGCTGATTGCCGGAATTGCCAAACGCAACTCACTCTCCCACTGAAAATTAGGTCGGATTCGACGTGAAACATCAACTAACCTGATCGCTCGACAACGCACTACAGAAATTCTGAATTGTCATCTATGCGGCATGCAACCTATTTCAAGTACTCCAGCCATGCACTGGCAAGGCTCAAAACAAGAAAGAAGCCACACATATCGGTAACGGTTGTTAGCAACGGTCCTGATGCTACTGCGGGGTCTTTTCCCAAACGTCGCAACAGGAGTGGTATAAGGCCCCCGATCGAGACCGCAACCAATGTATTTATTGTTAGCGCCATTCCCACGACGAGTCCAAGTACCCAATTTCCCTTCCAAATGGTCGCAATAACTCCTAGTAATACCCCAACGACCATCCCGTTGATGAGTCCAACGGAAACTTCCTTAATCCAGACTCTCCAAGCATCGCGTGGTTTTACAAGGCCTAACATCAGTTCGCGGATGGAAACTGCTACAGCTTGGTTGCCAGAACAACCACTCATATCAGATATAATTGGAAGGAAAGCGGCCAGCGCAATTACGGCGGCTAGAGTTGATTCAAATCTGCTGATGATAGAGGCGGCAAGCAAGTTGAGCACAATATTGAGGCTGAGCCACACGAGTCTTCCTTGGGCTCGCTCCCAGATTGGCATCACTCGAATCTCCTCACCTCTCAAGATGCCTTGTCGTCGCAAAAATGAACGATCTTGAATCTCGATCCAGGCCTGGTCCACATCCGCACGTTGAACTACACCAACTAGTTGTCCGTTGTCCCCTGTCACTGGCACACCAAGAAAATGATGCTGTTGAAAAAAACCGTGTAATTCTTCTAAGGACATATTGGCCCGAACCGAAAGTGGGCTAGGAATCATGATGTTGCGGATAACTTGGGAACGTGAACCGAGCAACAGATCTCGCAACCGGAGAACGCCGCGCAAAAACTGATTCCCATCCGTTACATAGGCATATTGGATTTGGTAGTCGCGATATTTTTCCGCTCCGGCCTGTAAATCGTTGATGACGTCCTGAACTGTCCATGAGTCAGGATAACGCAGTAACTCGGTTACCATCAAACCGCCGGCTTCGTATTCGTTGTATTGCTGTAATTCCCGAGCGGATTGCGCCTCCGTCGGTTCCATATGCAATAGAATCGCCTCTGCATCATCTTCATCCAAATCACTGAGCAAGTCCGCTTGTAAGTCGCTCGGTAATTCATTCACAACTGCGGCAGCGTGGTCGGGCTCCGCTTCCTCGAGCAGCTGGACAGCTTGTACCGTAGGCAATTGCTCTACCAGATCTGCGGCCAATTCGGGCGCGATAAGGTCGATTAACTTGCCGCGTGCATGGTCGTCAAGCAGCGAAACTGCCCGCACCAGTTCATGGTTCGGATAGTGTTCCAATAACTGTTCTATTTTGTCCACGTCCGCATGGTCGACCAGCTGAGGCAATTGCCTCTCCAAGGACATGACAGGGGCAAATTCATGGGACGTTTGAGAATCTGCGGTCGACTTGCGATTGGGATCATTAGGAACAGTCATTGAACTCTTAATGTTTTTTGTTAGCGGTCTAATTCTGCTTAGCGGTTAATTGATTATGGCACCGATTTGCCAGTAAACGCTGGTTTCTGTAAACAGCAACCGTAGGTCACTGCTTCCGCCTTGTAACCTTGGCTGTGATACAATAGCCGAATTCTTTCCAGGAAACCCCAAACCAGCAAGCTGCCCTTGGAATTCCCAGTTCACTGATTCAGTTTATTATCCAGAGGTTCAAGAATGTCTGCTCCTATCCTTTTTCCTAAACTAAACAGACGAACTTTATTGCATGCTACCGCTGTCGCTGCCACAAATTCAACTTGGCACATTCAGCGGGCTTCGGCAGCCGATAACCCTCCCAATTCTGTGATCCATGGCGTTTCCGTGGGCTGCATCACGTACAGCTACCGCGGAGGCCCCGACACTGCTGAATACACGCTTGAATGTGTGCTAAAAGACGGTATAAGCGAAATTGAACTTATGGATGGACCCATCAGCTCCTACACGGGCATCGTTTTTCGGCGTGGACGCCGTGGTCGCACTCCTGATTCTCCGGAACCTGCCTTTGATGCAGACCGTCCCAAGGTTCGTGAGGAGCAACTTGCCAAGTGTGTTCAGTTGCGTAAGCTCTTTAATGATGCAGGCGTAAACATACACATTCACAAGTGTCCATTTGGTCAATCCGATGATGAAATCGAATTCAATTTCCAGATCGCTAAGGCCCTAGGTTGTAAAGCCATCACTACTGAGCGCAATGATGACTTGGCCAAACGTCTGGCACCTTTCGCTGACAAACATCGAATTTGGGTAGCCTTTCATAACCATACAAGTAATATACCCACCCTGGATAACATCGATCCGTTGATGCAAATTGGGGACTTCATCGGGTTTAACTTCGATATTGGACATTATGTAGCCGGAACAAAGGGGCAATCTCCGATACCGGTACTGGAAAAGTACCATGAAAAGATTATCAGTCTACACCTCAAAGATCGAACTACTGACGGCGGTAACCTGCCCTGGGGACAGGGGCAAACTCCGATCAAAGAAGTTTTGCAATTGCTCAAGAATAAGCGCTGGCCGATCTATGCAGATATTGAACTGGAATACCGAGTGCCTTCGGAATCGGATGCTGTATCTGAAGTTGCCAAGTGCTTGGAATTCTGCAAAGCCGCGTTGGTCTAAACCA
Source organism: Planctomycetales bacterium (assembly GCA_020427005.1). Taxonomy (GTDB): domain Bacteria; phylum Planctomycetota; class Planctomycetia; order Pirellulales; family Pirellulaceae; genus Aureliella. Next base: position 52,906 of record JAGQOY010000004.1, on the reverse strand, counting down.
GGAAAAGCTTGACACTTCTGACATGTGTAGCAGACGGATTTAGTGTGTATTTCGGAAGCCATTCTTTTAAGAGAGGTTCGTGCCATGTTAGTACGCCGCAAATTCTTGAACTCGGTGGCTGCTTCGGTAGGATCGTTGCCGTTTCTCTGTACCCAAAGATTAGTGTCCAGCGAACTTTCGCCTCAGCAACTGGATGAAAAGCTCAACGACATTCTGCGATCACCAGTGTTGCAACTGGCACATCTTTCAGAGCCAGTCATTATCGAATCGATCGATCTGCTGCGAAATGGAAATACCTTCCTATTGAGGACGCGATCCACTACAGGATTGGAAGTAATTACAGTTCCACATCAATCGAAGATGAGGACGTTGTATCCAATTTTGCTCAAAAGCGTGATACCCGCATTCCTTAATCGTGACGGGCGCGAGATCGAGAATCTGTTGTGGGAGGTTTATCGGCACGACAGCAACTACAAGATGCAAGGATTGGCGTTTTGGGTATGTGTGGCCGCCGTCGAAATGGGAATCCTCGAGTTGCTCTCGCAGGCTGGACAAACGCCTTTGGCGAATCTTTTTGGTGGAGTGCGAAAGCGTGACATCGGGGTTTACTTCGCAAGTGGCAATCGTGGCAATCGCCCCGAACAGGAGATTGAATATTTACAAAGCCTGGTCGAAAATTCTGGTGCCAGAGCTTTGAAGTTTCGGCTTGGTGGTCGAATGAATCGAAACGTAGACTCTCTGCCTGGGCGCAGTGAATCGCTTATTGCATTAGCTCGAAAAACGTTTGGAGACCAAATGGTACTCTATGCCGATTCGAATAGCTCCTACGATGCACAAGAGGCAATTCGCATTGGCAAACTTATGGAAGAAAACGACTTTGGTTTCTACGAAGAGCCCTGTGAATTCGATGATCTATGGAGCACAAAAACAGTTGCGGATGCATTGACGATTCCTGTTGCTGGAGGGGAACAAGAATACAGTCTGCATCGCTGGAAGTGGGTTATCGCTAATCGTGGTGTTGATATTGTTCAACCAGATTTGCATTACGGAGGCGGATTCATTCGAGCAGTATTGGTGGCCAAAATGGCTGAGTGCGCTGGCATGAGCGTTGTACCGCATATGTCGGGAGGTGGGTTAGGTTACGTAGAGGTGGTCCACTTTGCTTCATTTGTGCCCAATGCAGGTCCCTACATGGAATTCAAAGGCAACGCCAGTCTGCCCGTGCACTGCGATAGTTCTCAACTAAGAGCCGTCGGTGGACAAGTGCGTTCTCCCTCGGGTACCGGATTTGGCGTGACGATCGACCCTGATTTCGTGGCCAAGTCGCAGATAGTTCTTGCCGGATAACCGCGCACAATCCACCGCTCCAGCGCATCTTAGAGCTACGCAAGCCTGCCAACCCAACCGACGAGCTCGAGCATCAATAGTTAGAGCAATCGTCACAAATAGGGTTTTCTTTTCGGTCTTGTTCCGGGCTCGCACTGGTGTGTCCAAAATGGTGGATAGCAATTTAGTCTTCGTCTTTCGAGGACCTAGGGTGGCTTCCGCTCCCTGCATTTTTTGACTGTAGCGGGGAGGTCGTTGAACAGTTATCGTTTGAACCAAATCCACCGAGCGGTCGAAAAATGAGGATTTGTTAATTAAACTGATGCGATCACAGGGCCGAGACGCAAAGAAGTAGCCAAAGTATGCCTATCGAGTTTTATTGCCACAAATGCCATCGCATGCTGCGCGTGCCTGACGGTAGCGGAGGACAACAGTGTGAATGTCCAGCCTGTGGAACATTGCTCGGAATTCCTATGAAGGAAGAACATCGAGACGCTAAATCTGGTTCGGACGAATCGACAATCGCGGTAGCTTGCCCACGTTGTCTCGCCAAATTGAAGTGTTCACGTGATTTGTTAGGTACAAAAGGGCAGTGCCGAAAATGTCAATACATTTTTGAGATTTGCGAAAAAGCGAACGGCCTAGACAAGGTAATTGCCAAGCAGAAAACAACATCAATAGCCTTTACATTCAATTGTCCCAGATGCAACCAACTGTTTGAAGGTCAAGAGGCGATGGCAGGAAGGAAAGGAAAATGCCATAACTGCGGCGAAGTCTTTTTTATCAATCTCGAAAAAAACCGAATTCCTGATTTACCTCCGCCTCTCCCCCCAACAGTGTCAAATCGTCCAGCTAAGCCGGCCCAACCGTCGAACATTCGTTTTTCGTGCACATACTGTCGAGGAATTCTCGAAGTTCCCGGCGACACGTCCGGAATGACCACGGCCTGTCCGTTTTGTCAACAGCTCCTCCATATTCCCTAGCATGTCGCGAGGGCAAGTTTGTTAAAGATGAGTTCCGATCCGTGAGAGGCGGGGGATGAGCCAGCCCGTGACCTCGTCGGCTTGTTGAATTACTGAGCCGAAGGCCGTGAGTCCTCGGGCACTGGCGGATGCCGACCGCTCACGGCCAGTGGCCGATCATGGACTTGGGATGGGAATAATTAGATCAACAGCCTGGTGTGCGGTACGTTGTAGCGGGGAAATTCTTGCTGCGTTGTTAAATGGAGCCAGACGGAAACAAAGTAATCCGTCAAAGTACGGGTCCTACTAGCCAGGGAACAAACTCCTCGTCGCCAATTCCCAATCGTTCGCTACATGTCGGTTCGCCGCTAGCCACACGCAAAAGTTGCTCGAAGAGTTCGCGACCTACCTCCGATGTCTCTCTACCTTCGAGTACCTGGCCAGCATTGAAGTCCATGTCTTCCGGAAGCCTGCTATACAGTGCACTATTGGAGGCAATTTTGAAACTTGGGACCGGTTTGAATCCAAAACAGCTGCCACGGCCGGTGGTAAAGGCCACAATATTCGCGCCACTGGCGACCATACCTGTGACACTGGCGGGATCAAAACCTGGGCTATCAACTATCACAAAACCCTTCCGGTCGATGGGTTGAGCATACTCATAAACGGCTTCGAGTGCTGTAGTACCACCCTTGGCAATCGCACCTAGGGACTTTTCAGCTATCGTTGTAAGTCCGCCAGCCTTGTTGCCGACTGACGGATTGTTATCCATTTCCTCGCCGTAGTTGCGACTATACCATTTCCACCACTGAATTCGTTCCATCAACTTCTCGGCCACTTCTCTGGTCCGAGCACGTCGAGTAAGCAGATGTTCGGCTCCATAGATTTCGGTGGTTTCTGACAGAATCGTTGTGCCACCGCAGGCCACCAATAAATCGGAAGCCGCTCCCAGTACAGGATTGGCGGTGATACCTGAATAGCCATCCGATCCGCCACATTCAGTGCCTAAGATAAGTTCCGATGCAGGCACTTCGGTGCGAACGAATTGATTAACCTGGGCTAAAAGGTCCTGGGCAACCTCCACGCCTCGCTCAACTGTTGCTCGAGTTCCACCAAGATTCTGCATGCTCAGGACCGGAGTCTGCACCTGAGAATTTACGCTCTGGCCGGGAATTGAAATCGAGTGCAGGCGTTGGGAATCCACCAAATAATCCAAAGTCCCCTGCTCGCAACCTAGACCCACAAGCAAAAAACCACCAATGTTTGGATGCCGAGCCATTCCACCCAGAACGCGTGTAAGCATACGGTGCCTGGAGCCTTCCCAGGCCATTGCACAGCCACCCTCATGGCGAAATGATATTACACCGTCGACATTGGGATAGGCGGCCAAGGATTCCTTGTCAAACCGGTTCGCAATCATTCGCGCTACCGAGGCTGAGCAATTCACATTGCTGATGACGGCCAAGTAATTTCGCGTTCCAACTTTTCCGTTTGCACGTCGGTAGCCGCGAAACGAATAACCAGACACAGGATTGGGATCGGCCGGAATATCCGTCGCGTAGGCAGCTTGATCCTCGCGGTGATCGTTGCGCACGTTGTGAGTGTGGACGTGTTCGCCAGGTCCAATGAGGCTGGTCGCATAACCAATGGGCCATCCAAATTTTCTCACTGCACTCTCATGCAAAATAGGCTCAAGTGCAATCTTGTGGCCAGCTGGCACAAGGGCGCGAACCATAAGTTCGATACGCTCACTCCCTCGTATTACGACCAACTGCTCACCTATTGAAATGCCTCGTAGTGCGACGATCACATTGTCATTTGGGTGCAGCAGAACGAAAGCGGTTGACGAGTCGGATGGCATAGAATTTCAGCGGATGTTGAGTTATTAGGAGCAGTGAGTGGTCAGTTGACCGGCGGAATCGGAACTGTTTTTCCAGAAGTGCCTTAGGTTTCCCAACGAAACCCGATACGCTAGGTACATTGTGGCCAACTTCCAGGTGTCGGGCAGGCCGGGTGATCGCTAAATTTGGCGCAATTGTGGTTTTTGACGTAACTCGCCCGCTAGCTGGGGATTTCGGAACTAAACCTATGGACTTGAACGTCTATACTTAAAAGCTCAGCGTTGTTCCTCCAGGTATCGCACCTACTTATTACCAGTCATGCATGTATGAGTACTGCTAAATCGTTACTGGGTACAAAAAGCCCCCTTTCAGGGCAGAGTCGAAGTGCTGGCGTTCGCGACGAACTGGCAGTTCATCTGCGCAAGGCAGCTGGCTTTATCAAAGCTCTGGAACTTGTGTTGTTGTGTTTCACGTGGGTGGCGGGCGCGATCCTATGGTGGTTCTTAGCATGTGTGTTAGATCACTGGATTTGGCCACTCCCTGCTTTTGGCCGGTGGGTTTTTTGGTTTTTGGGGGTAGGCTGTACCGCTTGGTGGCTAGTCTCGCGTGTACTGCCTTTGTTGCTGCGAAGAATAAATCCGACCTTTGCTGCCCGACGTATTGAGCTATTAGCTCCAGAATTCAAAAACGGCCTAATTTCCTGGTATGAGTTGGAACAACTGCCAGACAATGGAGTACCTCGCGGAATAATGGCTGCCATGGCCTATCGGGCAGCCCGCATTATTGGAGGTCAGGACGTTTCAGCCACAGTAGATTCAAGTCCATTGGTTCGACTTGTTGGACTTGTTTTGGTATTGGTCGCTTCTCAGGTCGCCTACACAATAGCTTCTCCTAAGAGCAGCTTTGTCACAGCGCGCCGAATTCTCTTTCCATGGACATCTCAAGTAGCTCCTACTCGAGTGCATATTCTTAAGGTAGAACCAGGCGCCACGGAAGTTTCGCAAGGCAAACCGCTTGAGATAGTCGCCGAGGTAAAGGGCTTGCACAAATCCGAAGAGATTTGGGCAGTATTCAGTACTCGGGACGGTCAATTTGTAGAAAATCGCGTCCTACTCGACGCGGAAGTCGACGGTTTGCGCTATCGCGGGAAGATTACTACAGATGGCCCGGGCGTAGAGCATGAGTTGGACTACTGGTTAGTTGCCGGGGACGCACAGAGTGATAAGTATCGTGTAACGATCTCTCCTCTTCCCTCATTGGCTTTGGAGTCTTTTCACTTAGAGTATCCTCAATATACTCAACTAGCGAGCCAAGTTGTGCAAAATACAAACGCACTTGAAGTGCTCGAAGGGACGACTGCCACTATTACTGCTATCTCAAATCAACCCATGCAGCGTGGGAGGATAGAGATCAATCCAGAGCTCGACAAATCGGGGGAGTTAATTCGCACTACTGCTACTCTCGGACTGCAACCAGATGGTAGTCGCTTAGAAGGGCAATGGAAGTTGCAGTTGAATTCCAAACGAGATAACCCAACTGCATACGAGTTTCGATTGCGTGGTTTCAACAGCCGAGGTGATGGTAATCGCGATCCGATCCTGCACTCTTTGAAGGTTGTCGGGGATATACCACCAGAAGTTAGCCTCATGGGACCACCCAATCGAATCCTCCGGGTGATGCCTAATTCGATCGTAAATTTAGAAGTTCGCGCTAATGACCCTGACTTTGGTTTGACCCGAATCGATCTAGATGTCAATGCACCTCGGGCACAACAGACTCAACTGAATCTTCTCTCTGCCGAGCGAGCTACAGGTAGACAAGTCAAATTATCGAGACTTGATCTTGCGAGTTTGCGAGTACGCGAAGGTGATCGGATTGAAGTCGTTGCTACGGCACAAGACAATCGGCATGATCCAGTCTCACAAAGCTTGCAACCAAATCAAAGCGAATCGGAGCCATTGATATTGCAAGTTGTGGGACGACAAGAATTGGCCGACGTTAAATCTGAAACTGCCAGCGCTGCTGAAGACAACTCGTCAGCGAATAATGAATCAACTGCGTCCCAAACATCCAATACCAGTTCAAAAAACAACGCTGGGCAGACGGCGTCCTCAGAAAATCGAGCTTCGAAATCAGATCCAGCCAACTCCGACAACGCTTCCTCCAGTGGCAAAAACAATCAGGATGGATCCAAATCAGAACAAACTCGTAATTCCGAAACCGGCAATGACGACTCACAGAGCGGCTCTTCTACCGGCGATAGTACGAACGAATCTCGTAGCGGCAACTCCGAAAACGACAACGCCAATACGCAGCCCCAACAGAATCCGTCCGGTGCGGCGAAGGGCAGCGATGGAAGCACTGGTTCTTCGACCAAGACTGAGAATTCTGGCCAACAAACGGGTTCTAGTTCGAGCAATAGCGCAAGCGGCTCGACACGCTCCGATAGTCAACAAACAAATGGTGGAACAAGTTCAAGCAAAGCAATCGATTCCTCTCAGCCAGATGGGCAAAACCGAGTTCCGCCGAACGATTCGACTGCTCAGTCCACAAACAATTCCGAACCTTCGAAACAAGATGGAGCATCATCCGAGGGTAATCCTACGGGACGAGGTGAAGTTACCGATGGCCAATCAACTGGAGATGGCAGGAGTGCTCCGCAACCAGAGGATGCGGAAACGATGGAAAAAATCAAGGACTATATCGAACGACAGGGTGGCACCGCTTCTGATAAACCGTCCGAACCAAACGGCGGCCAAGCAGATAATAAAGACGGCAAGTCACAGACATCGACTGACAAGCCAAGCACATCCCAAACAAATCCACAAAACACGGACTCAGAGGCTACGAGTCCTCCGAAGGGAAATGCCGACGAAAACAATTTAGAGTCGAACAATGCGCGGGCCGATCAACTTCAGCCTAACTCTAATAGCGTCCCAAGTTCAACGCAAAATGCGCAGCCAAAGCCCGGCTCGCAAGAGAACTCACAATCACAGTCAAACCAGCAAGGTTCGGCGAACAAAGGAACGGATTCTTCGGAAGCCAGTTCCGAGAGTGGCTCGACTGACAATTCAGAATCAGAGTCCCAGAATACGTCGTCTACAAATTCCGAATCCAACTCAACTAACAACAAAAACGCTTCCAATAGTGACCAGAATGAAATAGGGACGAGTTCAAACAATCCGGCTAATCCAGCGAACGAAGGGTCGGATGCAAATTCGTCAGATTCCGGGGGATCAAATGGCAACGATGCCTCAGCCTCGTCCAACTCTGCTCAGAGTTCGAGCAGTCAAAATGAAAGTTCATCTAGTTCAAGCGGAGAGGACTCTCAATCCTCCAAATCAGAAAATCGCGATGCTTCGAAGGGTTCTGAGGCAGAGTCCAGCGCATCAACCGGAAAGGGAAATCCCAGTTCGGATGAAAATTCAGCTGGTAACTCTTCTCAGTCCCAATCCTCCAACAATCAGCAGAACAACAGCTCACAACCTGCTGAAGTCAGCGAGCCTGCTAATTCGCAATCAACAGGTGAACAAGAGAACAAGTCTTCTAACAAAGAGAATGCCAGCAGCTCGAATGCTAACGCTGACAGTGAGACCAGTGGGGCTAGTGCTGGTTCTGCGGCCGAATCTTCGTCTCCATCAAGCGACGGCAATGGGGGCAAGCCTACACGAGGTTCTACCGGTGGGGGCATGGCGGGAGGAGGTGGCACACAGGGTTCTACTGGTATCGGCGGTCAATCCGCCGGAGGATCGAATTCGGTAGAGGGTAGTGAAATCAATCGCGACTTCTCTGAGGAGACGGCGAATATGGTTTTGGACTATTTAACCCGTCAAAAAGATCAAGCCGATCCAGAGCTTCTTAAGGAGCTTTCCTGGACCCAAGATGATCTGGATAAATTCGTAGATCGCTGGCAGCGGGCCCGTGAACTAGGATATCAGGGCGTTGCGGACAAGTTAAAAAACAGCGATTTGTTGCGCGATCTTCAACTGGGTGCAGAGAACTCAGGCTTACATGGAACAGCTGGTATTAACGATGATTTACGCAAACAGCTTGACGCAGGGAGTCGCTCGCAGTTACCTCCAGGTATTCGCAAGCAGTTTGAAGCATTCCAGCGGGCTATTCAGGGAGCTCCCGCCAACTGACCCAGGCGATCCGTGCCCAGCACGTGCGGGCACAATTGCTCGCTGAAGCTGCCGGCACTAATTGGGTTCCTTGAATCTGTAGCCAATTCCCCTCACCGTCTCAATTGCGTCGGCCAATTCTCCCAACTTCCGGCGCAAGGCCCGGATATGGACATCGATTGTACGTTCGAGCACGAGCGTATCTTCGCCAAGTGCAAGTTCAATCAATTCTGCTCGATCGTAGGCCTTGCCAGGTTCCCCCATCAATGTTTGTAACAGGCGAAACTCGCTCCTAGTGAGTTCGATTGGTTGCCCTTGAACAGTTACTTGATATCGACGTAGATCCATGTGAATACCTAAGCATTCGAGGGACTCCACCGTCGGTTCATCGTCTTCGGGCACTGCTCGGCGACGCTGTAGGGCGCGAATACGCTCGAGCAATACTCGAATGCTATAAGGCTTGACTACGTAGTCGTCTGCTCCAGCTTCAAAGCCCTCAATTTGATCAACTTCTTCGCTTTTGGCGGTAAGCATTAAAATTCCCGCCTCTCGCGTCTCTTTGTGGCGTCGTAACTGTCGACATACATTGATGCCATCTACATTGGGCAACATCAAATCAAGAATTACTAAATTACTATTTCTGGCTGTTTCAACCTCGCCTGCTCAATAGCCTCTCGTCCATCGAATACTCTGAATACGTTGAATCCCTCTTTGAGAAGATTGTAGTGCAAGACTTCCGATAACGCGTGATCATCTTCCACAATCAGGACTTTGGGACGAGACATGGCAATATCAATCATCTAGGTTTTTTCAATTCTAAGTTGATCGTCACCATGTCGATGACGAACAATAACACCATTGACCATGTAGATTACGTCCTCGGCAATGTTAGTCGCATGGTCCGCGATTCTCTCCAGGTGTCGGGAAGCCGAGAAACAATGCAGGGCTGGAGGTATCCAATCAGCTTGTTGCTGCATCTGCTCGGTAAGCGTATCGATGACATCGACGTTTAGTTTGTCAACAATTTCATCCTGGGCGATAACCTGAAATGCTAAGGCAATATCCAAATTGACAAACGCGTTCAGAGCATCCCCAACCATGCTCTTAGTCTGCTTGGCCATCTGGCTAATCTGTTCCGGAATCGAGAACTTCGGACTCTGTAAATGCAGAGCTCTTTCGGCAACGTTACATGCCAAATCCGCCATGCGCTCCAGGTCGTTGTTGATTTTCATCATCGTGGTCAAGCGGCGCAAATCTGTTGCTACGGGTTGATGAAGCGCCAACATTTTTAGGCAGTCCTCTTCAATGCGAACTTCCATTTGATCGATTTCCGCATCAAAATCGATTACTTTTTGGGCCGTAGTCGAGTTTCGTTCCATAAGTGCACTTACGGACAAATCCACCATTTCTTCGACTTTTCCCGACAGGCTAAGCAACCGATTGTAGGCTTCTGTGAGGTCGTGATTTAGATGACGGCTCATGGCAGGGGACTTCCATCAAGTTTTTCAAGGGCAATTGGTGTTATGAACCATGCCACGAGTCTACCTCATGCTAGACATTTGATCACGGGTAGGCCTGCCACTGCACCTACCTAAATGATCAAGCCATGAAACGAAACTGGAAAATTATTGGATGAGTCGCTGTGGCCATTTTGGCAGACAGAATTGTTCCCACGGCGAATCAAGTCGAATCAAAGGGGCGTAAACGGGACGAATGAGCGCTTATTGTGTCAGCTATGAACTTTTGGGTTGACGCAAGTCTTCATCAGTTCACTATTTTGCCGCCCGACCCACAAGGCAAAGAAGCTGCTTTATGTTAAGAAACGATTAAGATGCAGCGTCGACTGAAATGCAGCCTTACCACCTATGTGTTGCGTGGCAAAGTCACTTGAAATACGCTGCCTACATTTGGACGGCTACTCGCTTCGATCGAACCACCGAGGGCGCTAACCAAGTTCTTCACGATTGCTAATCCTAGGCCGGTTCCACCACTGTTCGAGCTGCGGTCCTTACTGGCTCGGTAAAAACGTTCGAATATACGTTGCAGGTCTTTCTCAGAAATACCAATCCCCGAATCCTTGACCGTCAACAAGATATTGTCTGTCATTATTTTCAGACTAAGACCAACCTCTCCTTTCGGCGGAGTGTAGCGAATCGCATTGGACAACAAATTGCTGCAAATGGTCTGGAAACCGTCAATGTCGCTAGTAATCCACGTACGCTCTTCCGGTAATTCGGTGTGTAGTGCAATTTGCTTAGCCTGTGCCAACGGCTGTGCAGCACTCAGGCAAGGTGATATCGCCGAGAGGAGTTCGAATGGTTCTCTGGCGAGCGCCTGCGCCGTCTGAAAGCGTGATAGTTGTAGCATGCCTTGAATCAATGCATTAATGCGATCAGCTTGCACAATGATGTTATTCACAAAATTTTGCGCAGCCTCTTGGTCATTAATAGCACCTAATTGCAGAGTCTCTGCGTAGGCTCGGATAGCTGCGAGTGGAGTTTTCAGCTCATGCGAAGCGTTGGTAACAAAGTCCCGTCGAAGAATTTCTGCTCGACGAACGATGGTTTCATCATTGACCGTCATTAAGACCCCGCGTTGCTTGGGAGATATTTGTAACGGGTACGCATCGATGCGAAATAAGGCTTGATTGGGAAGATACTCTACGCTCTGCTCAGTCGCTTGCCCATCTCGGAGTACTCGATCAATCATTTGTTGGATTACAGGCCAGCGAATGATCTCGAGAACCGGTCGATCTAAGGCAGATTCCTTGACTGCTAACATGTGGCACAGAGCTGTGTTAATCAGCAGAATTCTGGCATCTTGGTCAACTGCTAATACTCCTTCGTGCAGATTGCTAAATACCAAATCGCTCCGAGTTTTATCGAGCTGCAGTTCCTCGACAAGTTGGTTAAGGTTACTACGAAAGGCCGAAGATTGTTCATCAAGTTGGAGAGAAGATACTTCTACAGCAGGCAGCAGTTCTTGTGTGGCTGATTCGGCATTTTCAACTGCATGGGTCCAATGTTGTAGAGCAGCCAAAAGGGACGCTTCATTGTTCCGCCAGAACGCGGTCCCGGCAAGGATTAGACCGACCCCCAGAATGAATGTCGCCAACCAGTTCCACACCCAAGCGGTGACGACGGCGTTGTTATTCACAGCTCTTGAACATTGGAGAACAGGGAGCATGCCAGACGTAGATGACTTTTCTCCGACCACTTTGCCCGGAAGCTTGTCCAGAAAGAATTGAGTTTGCAATCGGGTGCGCCCAGAGTTTACTTGCAGTATCTCTGCGTGACGCATGTTCGATGAACTCGGCAAGGTGATGGCTGATAACTGAAATTCCTTCTCCAATGCGATCCATTCGGGTTGACCCTCCCACGGCACAGATAGTTGCAGATTGCCAGCTGTAATTGCAAAGGTTAAAGCATCACTTCGAAATCTTAATTCCTCGCTGTTGAGCCAGTGATTATAAAATGTTCGATATCCGACCCAACCAATGCCTAACGAGAGTGCTAGCCAAATTGCGCAAACCAAGGACCACAACTTCATGGGTGACTCAATCATCGGAAACTAAAAATAAATCGACGCTACCTATGAACCTCTCGGCCCGAGAGTGGCAGAAATCTCAGTCTGCAGTATCTTTACCGCGGCGTCGAGCTGAGGGTCTTCTGTTGTCGATTCATTGTAACTTCGTGGAACGTCCACATCGGGTTCGACCCCCTGCCCTTCCAGGCGTTGGCCGTCAACAAGCACATCGGCCACGGCCACATACACTACGTCTCCATTGCTCAGCATAAAAGGACGTCCCCCAAGGACGGCACCTGCCGTTCGCGTTCCCACAACTTTTCCTAGATCCAACTTCTTAAAACCGTAGGTAAACAACTCCTTGCCGCTTGTGCTGCGTTCATTAGCGACTATCGCTACGGGTTTATTCCATACGCCAGTATAGTTCTGCTTTCCAAGTGACCTCGACGTACTTTCAATTCGTGCAATTGGCGCACGAAACAAATTCAGATTATTTATGTCGGCCCCACCCCAACCGTCGCGCAAATCAAGAACGACGCCGTCGCATTGGCTTAGCTCACCCCATAATAACAAGGACCGGAGCTTTTCTTGGAAGACCGTACCTGCGTAAGACCATAGATGAACGTAGCCTATGGTTCCTTCGTCAAGCCTTATCTTCCGAACGCTGGCGTCCATTGCTAATTCGAACATCTGCCGACCATCGATCCACTCAACTGTTGTTCTGACGTCTAGAATTCGAGAGCCCCTACGTAACCGAATCGTGACGTCCTGACCGGCGCAATTAGCAAAGGACAAGATCGGATGGAATGGTTGACCATCTACGGTGAGTATTCGGTCGCCAAATTGGATATCCGCTTTCTGGGCTGCAAACCCATCGAAAACCGATACTACAACATGCGTCCCAGCGTCATCGCGCGTATCCAAACCGATACCAGCGTATAGAAACTCTGCTTCAGCCGAATCGGCAAACATGCTGTGAAAAATTCCCAGCAATTGATATCGCTTCGGGTCTAGTCGACTCAAGTATGCCGTGTGTGACGAATTTAACGTGCCGAGCACCTCCGACATAATCTCGGAAAACTCGACTCGAGTTTTAGCCATCGCAGCTCTTTGGAAATCGCCCTCGAGGCTCTGACGCCACAAATCAAAATCGAATTCTGGATCATAGAAATTGTCTGCAACAATCGATAGCGTCTCGTTAAACACTCCTCCTGGATCAAATGTCAATTCATTTGCTAGTTCATCAGCGATGAGAACGCAGCCGGCTTCCTGCGGCAAGAATAGTGAGATGGGTATAACATACAAATGCACCAGAAGTAGGCGGGCCAAGAGCGAGCTACTGTTTAAATAGATCGATGGAAATGTAAGAGTGAAATAATTGAGTGTGAATTGATTGGTCCAAGGGCTCATTGCGGAGGTTTCTTTTTTTTGGATTCGCCTTGCTATCGGTTCTATTTTTGCTTGAAATTCAGAGCGAGGTTGGATTTGGAATTGTCGTGGGTGGATTTGTAACCCGTTACCGGCATCGGAATTGCAAATAGTGAAAGAGTAGGAAGCGGGGTAGCGATCGTAAGCTTTGCTTAATTTATAAAGCAATTGTTAATAAGATTCGGCACATCCAGGCTAAAGCTTTCGATTTGTGTGCGTTTGCAATGCCATGGGTCCTGTATTGTGACAACATGTTAATGTGACTGGCTGTGGCAGTTACAAATCCACTAGGCTAGGCTTTGTGGCCTATTCTCTGCCTATACTGCCTTTCGTCTCTGTTCTTCTCTCATATCTCAAAATGCATACGCCAGATTTCACCTTACAGTCCCACATTCAAACATCTGCCCGGTCTACTTTGAGTCTGCTCGTGGGTAAGTGGTGAAAGGAAACTCAGCTCCATGGTCCTGTTGTTTGCTTTTGAGATAAGTACTAATTACGGTCATTTCGAAAGGGCCAACGCATGCAAATTAGAAAAGCAAAGGGATTTACGCTGGTGGAGCTGTTGGTGGTTATCGCCATCATAGGCATCCTGGTAGGCTTGCTGTTACCTGCCGTTCAGGCGGCCAGAGAAGCAGCTCGCAGAATGCAGTGCAGTAACAATCTGAAACAACTGGGATTGGCGTTACATAATTACGAAAGCGCCTTCAAGAAATTTCCCTATGGCCACCATTATCGTGGCTATCATGGCCCAACTCAAAACAATCCATCCGACGGTGGTATGGGATATGGTTGGGGTTACTCTATCCTCCCATATATTGAACAGAATGCGCTTTATAGTCAGTTTCAGTCAACCTATGTGATCATGGAGCAAACCGTTACAAAGAACGGCTTGCTTTGCCAAACGACCTTGCCCGCATTTTCTTGCCCGTCCGATACCAAACCGCTTAACTTTAATGATGGCGCCATCCCTAACTCGGCTACCAGCAGCTACCAAGGGGCTTCATCCAGCTACAACGGATATACCGGAAATGCATTTAGCGCTCAGGCTAATGAGTTGCGTTGGAACGGAATGTTCGAACGTAATGGACGCGGTAATTATGGTTTGAAGGACTTGCGGGATGGTACGTCCAATCAAGTTGTCGTATGTGAAACTAGATGGGACATGGACAACAATCGTCGCAATCGGGCACGAATTTTCGGTGCATCAGATCAATTAACTTACACTACCGGGGCTTCCAATGCGCTCATGGTACAGGGTGAATGGCCCATGAACTGGACCCAACCCGAGGGTAACCCTCAACCGCACCGCACTGCGGCTAGCTTCCACACTGGTGGGGCGCAATTCGTGTTTGGTGACGGTTCAGTTCACTTCTTGAGCGAGAATATCGACCACACTTCGACTCCTTGGATCGACAATGCTCATGCGTACTTGCAAGGAGATGGCATGCCATTCTACGGAACCTATCAACGCTTGTTTTCGGTCTATGATGGCCAGACCGTCAATATAGAACTGTAGCAAATAATCGCTGATTCAAAGTTCCCTCAGGCCATGCAAGTTTCCACTTCCATGGCCTGTTCGATTTGGATTCATTAAACACTAGGAGGATGTTTGTGATGACTCGATGCATAGGTTTGTTATCACTTTTCTTGCTCGTACTTTGCGGTTGCGGCCCCGGCGGACCCGAAATCGCCTCTGTCAAAGGCAGAGTAACCATGGATGACAAACCTCTAGAATATGCCACAGTAGTCTTTGTGCCCACCTCCGGTGGTCGTCCTGCTGCGGCTCGGACGGACAAAGACGGAAACTACGTTCTGAACTTCAGCGGCGGCAGACAGGGCACGATTCCCGGAATGAATCGGGTCCGTATTACCACACTCCGCGATCCAGGTCAGGATGATCAAGGAAATCCCATTCCGGGGTCTAAGGAAACGATTCCGATGGAATACAATCAGCGTTCCAAATTGGAATTCAATGTCGAACAAGGCAAGGAAAACATCGCGGATTTTGCTCTCAAGTCTGGAGGCCGTGTCCAGTCTGGGAATGACGGTTACTAGTCTGCTCGTCACTCGTGGGCTTGATCCTGCAATCATAGTTGGGCTACATGGGACAACCTAATGTAGCTCAACTTGCATGAACAGACGCTCTATTTAGCTTGCTTGCTTTTCGAATAAAGACTGTGTGCTTGTATATAAGCTTCAACACACGCCGGAACTTGGTAGCGAATGCTACGTCCGCTCTCAACGCGTTGCCGAATGTCTGAAGAACTGATTTCTAATTGTGGCAACGTCAAAAAGAGCTCGTCTGGTTCGGTAGCAGCATGTCCCAAGTATCTCTCTAGCAGAACAATGTCGGGTTTGGGTTGACCACCCCGTAACAAAACGATTACCTTCGACAATTGGCAGATGGCCTCCGGTTCTTTCCAGCGGTGGAATTCAACCAACGAGTCAGCTCCCATCAGAAAAAATAACTCGGCATCTGGAATCTCAACGTGTAGCTCACGCAAACTGTCCACAGTATAGGAAACACCTCCTCGCCGAAGTTCACGATCATCGACCTGGAACGCCGGATTTCCCGCCACAGCCAATTGCAACATCTCCAGTCGGCCCTGATCGCTTGTCGGAGGTCTGTCCTGCTTTAGTGGCGAAATGGCAGCCAACATGAACCTTACTTGATCCAAATGCAGTGTATCTCGCGCAATTTCCGCGATAAGCAAGTGTCCAAGATGGATAGGATCAAAGCTACCCCCTAAAATTCCAATTCTCTTTACCGTCGTTGAGTCACACATTGGCATCTTTAGGGTGTAAGGTCATTCGCATCTGGAGCGAATTGCACCACCAGTCGTTCACGGGAAAAAAACTAACGAACTGCCACAACATTCTAGTTCGCATGGCAAAGTTCTAACCTAGGCATGGCAGCACATCAACCTGACTTGTTTGCAATGGACACTCCTCCTTGGGAACTGGATGCTCAAGGCGAGAGTCGAGCTGCGCGGATAGTCTTTTCCGAAGCGCCGCACGGGCCGTTTGACTATCTGGTACCCGATGCTTTGCACGCTGAAGTGAGATTGGGGGTACGGGTAACGGTTCCTCTTGGCCGATCCAATCGCCCCATGCTTGGCTATTGCATTGGAGTGGAAACCATTCGCAAGCCACCGGACGCGCTTAAACCGGTGATCGAAGTGTTGGATTCTGAGCCACTGTGTACGCCACGCGTATTAGAGCTGTTGCAGTGGATTAGTCGATATTATCTGACTCCTCTGGGACAAGTATTTGAGGCAGCCATTCCAGCTGGAGTCCGCGCTGCTGCCGGTAGTCGCCAGCGAACCGTACTATACCCAGTAGCTGGTGCGGAAGTCCGATTCGCGCAAAAGTTGACCACTTTGTCCTCAAAACAACAGGCTGCCTGGCAGCAGTTGGTACTGACCGGTGGTGGCGTCACCATCGATCAACTGCAAAAACTGGCCAATTGTTCGGCCGCACCCATCAATGCGCTGCGCGAGGCTGGACTAATCGAAGCCCGCCAAGAAAGGTGGATTGACGAATTAACCGTGCCAGCTTCACCACAAGGTGCGCTACCGCTGGCTTTGAGCGTGGATCAACGCCAGGCATTGCAAGTCATCTTGGGTGCTCTGAAGACTGGCAAACAGGAAACAATCCTCTTGCATGGCATTACGGGCAGCGGAAAAACCGAAGTTTACATGCAGGCTATCCACGAAGTACTTACCTATGGGCGGCAGGCCATCGTGCTGGTCCCGGAAATAAGCCTGACACCTCAGACTCGGCAACGTTTCGTGACTAGGTTCGGACAGGTGGCTGTACTCCACAGTCACATGAGCGGAGTGGAACGCCATCATCAATGGCGAAAGATCGCTGCCGGTCACGCCAAGGTTGTTATCGGTCCCAGGAGCGCAATCTTTGCTCCCGTTCCTCAGTTGGGTTTGATCGTGGTTGACGAAGAACACGAATCGTCCTTCAAACAAGATACGCTTCCAAGATACCACGCGCGCGACGTAGCCTTACATCGTTCGTTCTTGGAACAAATTCCCGTGGTGCTCGGTTCGGCGACACCCAGCCTGGAATCCTGGCATCGTGCCGTAACGGGAAAGTATATGCTGGCCAGTCTGCCAAGACGAATCCATAATCGACCGTTGCCGCATGTAACCACGATTGACTTGCGGCAGCAACGAATTGAACCCGGTCGAGGCGCTATTACACGGCAGCTATCCGAGGCCATTACCGATACGTTGCAGGGCAACGGACAAATCATGCTACTCTTGAATCGGCGTGGATTTGCCACCACCATTCAATGTCCACAATGCGGTTTTGTAGTCGCTTGTCCCGACTGTGACCTGCCATTAACACATCATCGCGATGGCAATAAAGCCTGCTGCCACTACTGCGATTATCAAATCGCGGCTCCTCCAGTCTGTCCGAAATGTGGCGCCGATAGCATGCGATTTGGGGGGCTTGGTACACAGCGATTGGAAGTTGAAGTCAAAGCTAGATTTCCGCAGGCACGCATTGCCAGGATGGATTCCGATACGATGCGCAAGCCGGGCAGCCACGAACGAGTATTGAGCGAATTCAGAGACGGAAAGATCCAGATCCTCTTGGGTACTCAGATGATTGCCAAAGGACTAGATTTTCCAAACGTGTTACTGGTCGGAGTAATCAACGCTGATTCCGCACTACATTTCCCGGACTTTAGGTCCGCCGAAAAGACTTTTCAAATTGTAACGCAAGTGGCCGGCCGAACCGGACGCGGCGAGAAGGCTGGTCAAGTGCTAGTACAAACCTTCTCGCCAGAACATCCCGCTATTATCGCTGCCTCACGACACGACTTTGTGGGCTTTGCCAATAGCGAATTAGCACAACGCGCTCATTTTGGGTACCCACCACATGGTCATATTGCTCGCATCATCATGCGCGGCGAAGATCAATCCGAGACCGAAGCCTTCGCAGAGTCCTTTGTTAAAAAGCTTCAGGCCTCTCGTCAATTGATGGGCATAGAATGCCGGATCCTTGGACCTGCCCCTCCACCACTTTCTCGATTGCGCGGCAAGTATCGATTTCACGCATTGCTACAAGCCCTCGAAGCCGAACCGCTAAACCGACTTTTAGTACGCACTGTCAGCGAGGTGAAACCTCCTAAGGACGTCCAATATGTCATCGATGTGGATCCGCAAGATACTTTGTAGCGGATAACCTGAACGTCCTACTTCACTGTGGCTCAGCCTGTGACGCCAGGATGTACTCCAGCAGATCCGCAACTTGCTGGCCTGTCAGATTGTTCAGTAGGCGCTCGGGCATAATTGAAATCTCCGACACGCGTTTCTGCTCGATGTCTGCTTGCGGTATGACGAACGTATTACCATTGGAATCCACTAGTTCAAGCCTATCGTCCGTCTGCTGCAGCATTTGTCCGACGAATGCTTGTCCTTCTGATGTGAGCACCATAAGCGCCCGATACTTTTCTTCGATTTCCATAGAAGGGCGCATAATGCTTTGAAGAATACGAGCACGTTCACGGCGCTCGACCGGAATGGCATCCAAGCGAGGCCCTATTTCTTTGCCAATCTGTGCAACTCGATGACAGGCGATACATCCCCCTAGTCCCGCCTCAAACTGTTTTTGACCACGCTGCGCATCACCACTCAGGGCGAGGATCTCCTGAGGCTCAAAATGATCCCCCAAACGCTTTATTCGCTGATCCGGATCAGCAAACGGATCTAGTAAGTCACGTATCGCATCGGACCTTTCTCCGGCTCGCATCACAATGTCACGCCGTAGGTCGTCTGGTACGCGACCTTCGGCCAATGCAGCAGCCAAATAGGATGCACCCGAAATACTTTGCAACAAACGATCGGCTGCGTCGTATCGTGGCTTTGAAGATTCACGTTGAATTCTAGGTGCACACAAGACATCAAGGTCCTTGCGAATAACATCGTCTGGGGGCAGTTGTGATATCCAGCGATGGATCAACTCAATGCCCAGAGGGTCGTTTCGCTGTGACCCAAGGTGCGGCATGCGTCCTCCACCAGCAGTTGCAATACGATAAAACAAGATCGAGCGGGCCGGCTCATGAGGTGCAATCAGGCGTGCCGATGGGAGGCCTAGATCACCACGGATCGGTGGCGTATCGGTAAGCCTCAGATCGGCGAGGGGAAGATGAAACATGAGATCAAAAGAAGTCGAAGCGTTCCCACCATAAATGTGGCAATGGGCGCAATTGGCATGCAGGTAACTGCGAGCTCTGCGATCCAGCGGTTGGCTCGTATCGCTTGGCGAAACCAATCCGAGATACTGATCGCTCTCCAACGGTGCAATGTCGGATTGCAAATTGATGCTCTCAGCGGCTAGCATCATCCGCCAGCTGTCAATGGACAGATGTGGCGAACGTAATTGCGATTCTACGAAACCCAAGGCTTCACCACGCCAAGGCGTATGACAAATTCGACATGCAGCCCGTGAGTGAAAGGTCCATTCCAGTGTTTCGCTTGCTCCAGATGCACTTGAGATCTCGATGTTTGCCGTTTCTCCTGCCGCTGGGACTAAGTCGGCATCCGTATTAGCCTCATTCCAGCGATAGGTGTAATATTGCAAATCCCCTTGTTCATCCTTTACACACATCTGTGTCTCAATACGCCGCATCGACCTGGGCAGCGTGAGCGTCTTTATCAGTACGCTGCCGCGAGGCATAACGACCGTGGTGCGAAACCAGTCGAAAGTTTTTTGGGGAGTTTGATAGAAATCAAACTGTGCACCATCAGGTGCGGCAGCAGCAAATGTCGCTGTAGCTCCATCTTGCCACATGGGCGCATTGATCGAGTACTCCTGTACCCCAGGTGCTAGTTCGTACTTGGCTACATTCTCAAACAAA
This sequence comes from Planctomycetales bacterium, assembly GCA_020427005.1. Classification (GTDB taxonomy): domain Bacteria; phylum Planctomycetota; class Planctomycetia; order Pirellulales; family Pirellulaceae; genus Aureliella. Next base: position 32,823 of record JAGQOY010000004.1, on the reverse strand, counting down.
CCACTCTGGCTCAACCGTTCGGGAAACTTCCCAGGGACATACCGGCCGCGCTCGGGGTTGGCAGCTAATTCAAAGACCCCTGCCCTTTGGCGTGCATCGCTGTAATCGAGTATGAGAATTTCCCCGTTGGGCTGAGTTTCAAAACATATTGGCTTGGCAGTTCCGAATGCTATTTCCTCGGTTTTGATTACCCGCTCATTGTCAAATTCCACCGACCAATACTTGCGAGTAATCCAATCTCCGAACACGTACTTGCCTCGCAATTCGGGTAATAACTGTCCGTGGTAGACTACGCCTCCAGTTACAGACGCGGCTTCCGCATGCCCTAATGCAACATCGGCGGGCAAGATGGGTGTCGGACCTTGCAATTGCACTTTGACATCTCCAGGCCCTTCCTTGATCGCCCAACCATAGTTTCCACCTGGTCGGACACGATACACCATTTCCCAGGCCTCCCAGCCAACATCTCCCACCCACAGGTCTCCAGATTGTGGATCGAAACTCATCCGAAATGGATTTCGCAATCCGTAGGCATAGACCTCGGGACGAGCACTAGGAATAGCCACGAAGGGATTGTCTGGTGGAATAGCATATTGTTTAGCATCTTCCCCTTTATCAACATCAATCCTTAGGATAGACGAATAGAGGTCCGATATATCTTGCCCCGTATTGCGAGGGTCAGGTGGATTCGGCGACTCAAGATCACCTAACGAAATGTAGAGGTAGTTGTCCGGGCCAAACGCCAACGTACATCCATTGTGCCCACCCCCTTCACACTTGAGTATCTCTGTCTCGGTATCAGCGATGATGCGAGGCGGTGTATCAGTCGACAATTCGAACCGTGAGACGTTGGTTTCTGTAGGACGATCCCCACCAAGCGTGATGTAGCAAATAAACAGCTGCCGGTTCGTTTTGAACTGAGGATGGAAAGCCATACTGAACAGCTCAATGCGCCGACCATTTTCTCTGCTGATGCCTGAAGTTGGCGGTGCTGTAACATTAAAGTCAACAGCCAGGTCCTTCTCATCCGGCAAGTCAGTTGAAAAGCTGTACACCTTTCCTTGATACTCACTGACTAGGTAAGAATTTGTTTCCGGGATGCGATTGATCGAAATCGGCCCTTCGAATTCTAGCGGCACGAATCTACGAAGGATGTAGGGTAGAGGCGCTTCCGGCGCCCCTTCTACCCGCGATGTCGTCCACCTCGTGCGCGCGGACTTACCAACCTCAGAGGCGCTCTGTGCCAAACAAATTGACTGGATGAGATAGCAACTAACAACAAGGCAGTTTGCTAAGAGTTTAAATCGAGGACTCACGAGCCTTCTCCATTGCAATACATTCATCTACTTTTTGCCTTGCCCGAATCGAATCTAAGCCATCTACTTCTAGCTGACAGTTAATGCCCATGCGCCAACGCACCAAAAATCCCGCCTGAACCCAAATCTCTTTTGATTGTTATTCAGCTCTCATTCACGATTCTTCCACGGCAATGAAATCAAAACAGAATTCACTTCGATCGACTAATCTGGCTGGACGTTGGGCATAATTTCCTAGCTCCCGATTATAGCTGGTCATAACGTCCCCGGTTAACTCGCTGCACAACGCCGAGCGAGTTGTGTCATTTCATTGCAGTGACCCGAGTGTGAGGTACATCGATCCCGGAATTTCTCCATGTGTTACCCATGTGTCCGGCCTCTTCATTCCAACTAACCCTCCCAAAATTTTGGGAGGGTCGAAAAAGGAAGCATCGCTAAGACGCTTCCCTTTTTCGGGGTGGGTTGGCAATTTTGGCATGTGTTACCTATTTGCCCGACCTATTTGGGAGAATGGCCGTCCCCGCCACTGACGTTCCCCGCCCGCCACCGAAAGTGCTTCGGTTGTCACGAATCATGTTGGCTGTTGATCGCCGCAAAGTATTGAAAATTACTCTATTTGTTCGAGAACTCTGAGGGGGCAGCGTTCACCTCCATTTGCCTGATTGTCTGGATCTTTGCCTTCATTCTGCTGGTAGTTTTGATCGTCAGAGCTATGCGTTAGAATGCTGACCTACCAAACGGTCGCTTGCGTGGGCGGATCCACAGCGATGCCCTAGATCTCCAACCTCTACAAATACAATCGACTCTATTTCATTTAACGGGTATTCCTGTACCCACCCCACTGGCAACCCTTTTCTTACAAACCTAATCACTCGCCCGTTGAGGATACGCCGTGTCTTTATCTCCTGCCGACCAACGCAATGCCCGTCTGGGATTGATACTGTGTTGCATTTACACCTTGGTCTACTTAGCGTACGTTTTGACCAATGCCTTTGCTCCGAACTTAGGCGAATCGATTGTTGTGGCGGGCCTCAACCTGGCTGTGGTATGGGGATTTGGGCTCATCGGTTTGGCTTTTATCCTTGCATTGCTTTATGGCGTGGCCTGTAGTGCACCATCCTACACGGAAGTTAAGCCAGACCAACACAACCAGGAGAGAGCACAATGACCTACGAAGCTTCTCCCATCGCAGTAGTCGTATTTTTCATATTTGTAGGCCTGACTTTAGGACTAAGTTTCTATTTAGGCGGCAAGGCCAAGTCGTCCTCCGGGTATTTTGCAGCCCATGGGCAAATCCCCTGGTTCGTGAACGGAGTGGCTTTTGCCGGCGACTACTTGTCTGCAGCTTCGTTTCTCGGAATCTGCGGCATGATCGCCTTTTACGGTTACGACGGCTTCCTGTACTCGATTGGATATTTGGCAGGTTGGATTATCGCGCTGTTTGTTATTGCAGAGCCCATGAAACGGCTCGGTAAATTCACCTTCGCAGACGCGCTGAACTACAAATTTCAATCTCGGGGCATTCATCTGGCAGCTGGTATTAGCACGCTAGCCGTCAGTGTGTTCTACCTTATTCCTCAGATGGTTGGGGCTGGCGCATTGGTTAAGCCTCTATTGGGCTTCGCTCATTGGCATGGAGTAGTCATTGTCGGCGCCATAGTGATTCTGATTGTCGTTACCGCGGGTATGGTATCAACCACCTGGGTGCAATTCCTCAAGGGATCGCTACTAGTTTTCTTTAGTGCGATTTTGACCCTATCCATCTTACAGCGAGGCCTAGAAGTAAAGACCGGAGGTGTTGATGGCCACGAATTCTTGACATTGGATCTACCTGCCGGAAAGGATCTTCAATCCCAGGTAGCTGCTACCGGCCATGAACTGGCTGACACCGAACCCTCGTGGGTCGAAAAACACTACCACGTCATACGGACGGCCGATCAACGCATGCTGACGATGAAACTATTGGAAATTGATGGCCAATCGACACTTTGGGAATGTCAGACCTCAACCAGCACGTCCGAAGGTACGTTCATTAATGGTTTGCCTAAGGGAGCGGATATTGATGGACACAAAAACGAGTTGCATCAAGTGGGTTTCATTCGACAACTACCGAATGGCCAAGATAAGACAGGTTCCCTGGGACCGATTTCTTACCTAGCAACCATTGGACAAAGCGAAATTGTCTTATGGGGCAAAGACGTAATTGAACATGCAAGCGGTGATAAAACAACGGTCTACTTCCCCAAACCGACTCACGGTTCGCAAATCCTGCGCCCAGGAGAACATCCTACTTTTGCAGGGATTCGCAAAGCCGAATTTTGGCCCAAGTTGAATTTCTTGTCACTCATGTTTGCCTTGTTCTGTGGCACGGCTTCGTTACCACACATTCTCATTCGCTACTATACCGTCAAGGATGCCTCGGCGGCCCGCAAGAGCACCATTGTCGGTATCGCCTCAATTGGCTTCTTTTACGTGCTGACCCTCTATTTGGGTCTAGGGGCGATGACTAGCGGTTCACTGGATATTACCGACAGTAACATGGCTGCGCCACTATTAGCTCGCAGCATGAATGAATGGCTATTTGCCATAATCTCGGCCATTTCATTTACCACAGTGCTAGGCACGGTAAGTGGACTTATTTTGGCATCCGCTGGTGCCGTCAGCCATGACATTGTCAAGAATTACTTGGGAGTGGAAATGACCGATCACCAGCAGGTACGCGTAGCAAAACTGGCGTCCGTTGTGGTTGGCGTCGTAGCGATTGTTCTAGGCATTATCTTTGAAAAGATGAACGTCAGCTATTTAGTCGGCTGGGCATTTAGTGTGGCCGCATCTGCCAATTTGCCATCGCTAGTCATGTTGCTCTTCTGGAAGAAAACGACCAAGCAAGGCATTATTGCGGCAGTTATCGTGGGCATGGTCAGTTCATTAACTTGGATATTGCTAAGCTCAGATACTTTTTCCCAAGTCTACGGAATGGCGCGACCAGATTGGTTGGCCACGGTGATCCCCTTTAGCCAACCTGGAATTGTTACCATTCCACTCTCGTTCCTCACGCTAGTCGCCGTTTCACTGGCAACACAAACTTCCAGTCACAGTTACTCCCACGACTAACCAACGGAGCCTTGGTGTGTGCATTCATTTTTGATTGACATCGCCGGGTGTTTTCCCCGTTATAGTAGAGCCGTAGGACATGACATTCGCCCCTTGCTATTAGTTGCTCACCTGATTCACTCTCCCTGGGGAGAGTCGCGAGCGGAGGCGAGCGGAGAGGGGTAAATCCTCACCTTTCCGTGGTCTAGGCACTGAGGTGGCGAAGCGTTCGTCCGGGGAAGTCAATACCTGCTTTCGTCTTCGCTCCTTTTATATGCAAGCATCAACGTCGTCAGGTTTGCGTTATTTCACAGTTTGCCCAATCGGAATCTCGGCGTGCAAGTTTGGTTCGCACGCGTTTGAGCGGCCTCAGTCTGTTGTAATACGCATCAACAGACATGGTGGTACTCTTCTTCTGTTAAAAGCCCCCAACAGATCCTCTTGTCAGGTCTTAGCTTCGCCATCAACTAGTTGAATTGGACCGGGTACAACCGAGCCTATCATTGAGAATCACCGCTTTTTGACTACCCCTCGGATGGTATGCGAGTTGGAGTAATGCGGACCAATCTCTTGGGCTAGCCATTGGTTGCTGAGATATCCTCTAGCAATTGAGCATATCTGTCACGAATTTCTCAGAACTTTCTGTAAGATCTTCTGATTTTGCACACTACCTGTAAGAGAGTGCTCCTCAAATTCCCTTGCAGGCAAAAATATGAAATCGCATGCGAAAATCTCGCGAAACCGTTTTCGAGGTTGTTTGGAATTGCTTGAATCCAGGTTGATGCTAACCGGACCTTACACGAACTTCCAGCTCGATCAAAATAGTTCAAATGCGTTACTTGAGGGGTCCAGAAGTCTCGCTGGTCTTGGTGAACGGATTGACCAGTCGGAGAACTATTCTAGCCCATTGGGACCCATCAAAAACGCGGATGGTTCACCGTTGACTCCCGGGATTCTGGGACCGTATGGACGAACGTTACGCGATGAAATCCAAAACCCCATTCAAGACTACTTCGACGCTACGCCAGTGGATCAACGATCCACCGATTCGCTAATTGCCCACCTGGGTACCAATCCTGCATTCTTGTCGATCGAAGGAGGGTTGGCTGACGGAACAATCGATCAAATTGTTTTCGACATTCATCTGCAACGAGAATACGACCTAACATTCTTAAATATTGAATTCGAAAGCCAAGAGTTACCAAGCCCATTCTACACAAAAAACGGCTTGGAACTAAATCTAACCGCCACTGTTGATGTTCAATACCAGTTTGGATTTACTCTCGATCCAGCACTAGATATCGAGCAAGCAGTCTTTGTGCGAGATTTTTCCATCTCCAGCTCCATACGCGCCGATACGGTGTTCCATCCTTTCCTAATAAACCTGGGCATTCTGGAGGCCAGCGTTCCAGATGTTGTGCTTGCCGCCAATCTGGATCTTCAGGTTAGTCAACCAACCACCACTCCATCTCTACGCTTGACGGAAATCAATACTTTAGAGGTCAACGAGTTACTGAGCTCTTCGATTGGCAACAACAATTTCAACGCCACGTTTAATCTAGATGTCGGTCTCGGACAATGGCGTTTGGCTGGCTCAACATATGTTACAGCAATTGGCAACTGGCTTGGATTCTCTCCGGTTATCACGTTTAGCCCGAACTTCGACGAGCTCTTCCTTTTCGGAAATATTACAAGTGGCGAGATTGTAGCAGGCATGGAAAACTTTCAGGCTTGGCTGACTGGACTGAGTAATTCCAGCGAGTACGACATTCCCATTCCATTCGCTGCCAGCGCCTCGACCGGCTCGGTATACGATTTAGGTCAAGGCATGTCGGGCTTTACAGCAAATCTGCGTGACGAAGATGGTAATCCGGCATTTGACAATGTTGGCAATTTCCCGTATTCCGGCATTGGCATCGACTACCATCCTGAAACCAACAAGATCGTATTGACAATTATCCAGGATTTGCCTGAACAAGAACTGCAATCGAGGAACACGCGAGTTACTGTTGATGACACTCTGGGTTTAGATAGTAATACCGAGGCAGTCATAACTGGTGCAGGTACTTTGAATCTAGTTGTATCGGTGAATCTCAGTGACGCAAGCGACTTCGGGCTTACTGAGGTCTCATTCCTGGACCGCATTGCTGTAGAACATTTGAGTGTCCGGACCAATTACGGTACACAAGCAGTCCTGCTTTCCGGTAACGCTGCTTATGGAGGGTTAGGCCTAGCGTTCATCAATGCCATACTCGCGGGACATTTTTCAACACAAATTGAGATTGGTGACCTAAACGGGTTAACTTCTCTAACCTTGCGCAATTTAAACACGTCGTTCAGCCATCTAGGCGACATCTTGGTGAACCCGATTCAATGGATCGGGGAGGTTTCTCTACGAGTCCCGGGATTGTCGGTGATGGGTAATCTTTTCGGTTTGGCCGCTGATGCTTCGATTGTTGCAAGTGTCAACGACATAGCTGGAGGGATGATTGAAACCACCACAAACACACCCGACCTGCTCAACTTTCAAGATGTCAGTTTTGAAGGTTTAGCCGAAACACTTGGTCTGGCCATTGTTGGCACGCAAAACTGGGACTCGGAAGGCGATGCGGCGGTAGCCACTCTCGGGATTTCCCTGGATGACTTTGGCCCACTGCAACAAGACCGTATTGCCGACGCACTGACCGATGCCGTGGAACACGCTGATACAGCCCTGGGACTAACGCGACGTGTTGTGCAGGATGCGCCTGAGCTCGTGGAAAGTTTGCAAGTATCCTTGGGCGGGTCGGCGGTCCAGTTCGCATCTGACTTGGCCTACGATGCGACATCGGGAATATTATCTTGGTTGGTGGATGCTAGCGCCGAAGTGGACTCTACGGTTGATGTCGGCCTAGGCTTTCAATCTCTGTTTGATTACACCGACAATGTCAATGTGGCTGATACCGATGATCTGATAGGGCAAAAGGCCTCTTTACCCACGACGTCATTCTCGCATCTAGTCTTGGGCCTGGAGTTCGATCCTCCGAACGGTCCAGGAGCACGAAGTCTGCCTGGCGGCTACCTGACATCGCAATCGCATCTTGAACGTACCATTTATGTCAATTCCGCTCCCGCAACCGGTTCGGCGGTTCGAGTAACTGGGGCAGCCGGTGCGTTGGGGCTGACTCTCAACAATGGTTCTGTCGTTATTGCTCAAAACTTGACAAGTCCTGACCCATCCCATCCAGCCCAGTTTTTTAGTGCAATTCCGATCAATGTTGGTCGAGTGTTGATTAGCGACTTGGAGTCCTTTATCCCAACCCAAACTGCATTAGGAAGATTGGCTGCGGATTTTCGAGTGGTGCCTGACCATACGGGAACTCCGGAAGCAGACCGATTGACCTTCCGTATTAATAACTTGAACAACCCCGCCAGTTCAACAGTGATGTTATCCAGCCCGAACTTTCCTCAGATGCGACAGGGGCTCGATCTTCAAGTGAACATGAGCGCCCTGTCCGAGTCACTGGATACTTGGTTTCGGCAGGTAAGCGAACATGTTGCTCAAGAGGTTCTACGACAATCCTATCCACTTGTCGGCGACAAATTGGAACAGGTGACCAACTTTATTGAGCAGCTTCATGAAACCATTGACACAGCTTTGAATGTGCTTAGTTCGTTCTCAGTAAGTGATATTGAAACAGCGATCGAGGGAGCTCTTCAATCCTTCCTAGGCTATCCTAACGGCGATTTCGTCCAAATCGACATTGCGTCACCAACTCAGGTCAAGCTGACACTCGATATTAGTGCTGCTCCCATATTGGAAAAGGAAACCGTTCACACTGACCTAGGGCTTCCCGCTCTTGGGATCGACCTCTTGGGTCAGTTGCAAGTTGTGGGCAGTTACAACTTTCGAGTTACCTTTGTCCTTGATGTGAACGAAGGATTCTATGTAGAGACCGATAGCGATCAAATCAGTTTGGCAATTGACGTAGATATGCTAGGACAAGCAACGGGTAAGCTTGGTTTCTTTGAGGTCATCGCTACAGCATCTGCTCCTGCTCCGGGGCAAAGTGCGTTTCATGCCGAATACGTGATTGACCTAACTGAGCCCAGCGGCGACAACAAATTATTCCTTAATGAGCTTGGGGAAGGCTCACTGGTGGATGCCCATACATCGGGGTTGGAGGGGCAAGCACACCTTCGATTTTCCGTCGAAGCGGTGGCGAATGAGTGGCTTCCTTCGTTGGAAACCGGCTTGAGCGTTGACTGGGAATTTGACGGAATTGGATTCGAAAGCCACAACCCGCCAGAAGTCACCTACGAGGGAATACAACTACATCTCGGTCGGCTGCTGGAAGAGGTTATTCTGCCATTTTTCGATGCCATTCAAAAGATAGTTCAACCGATCACTCCAGCCATTGACCTATTAACAAAGCCCCTGCCCGGATTAAGCGATTACACTGAGTCACCGGTCAGCTTCAACAACTTGGCCCAGGAATTTGCAAAGTCGCTTCCCAGCGATTCTCAGATCCGACACTCAATCGAATCCTTAGCTGACTTTATCGATACTCTGACAACCATCCATCGTATCTTGAACGCTATTCAGGCCGATATGGGATCGGGTATTTCACTTCAGCTGGGACAGATTACTTTTGGTGGCTCTAACAGCCCTCAATACGACGCCAGGCGAAGTCACCTGGATTCGGCAGTGTTGAACCAAGCCCAACCGCGGAGCGATCTCGAGCGTCAATTCAGTGCAACGGGGGCGGCCTCACATGTTGCGAGTGAACTGAAGGCCTCACCGGGTGTTTTGCAGCTACCCATTATCGAAGATCCACTAAATACCATGGGCTGGTTGCTGGGAATTGGAGAGGCAAACTTAATCACATGGGACTTACCGAGTGTGACCGTGTCGTTTCCGGTAGGCTTCAACTTTCCAGTATTCCCCGGCATTTTGGCTAGTATCTTTGGTGGACTGGAAATTGGCACGAACCTGAAGGTTGGCTTAGACACTGCTGGATTCGCTGCCTATGCGGAATCTCGCGATCTGCAGGATCTTTTCCAAGGCTTTTATGTCAGCGATCGGGAGAATGCAGATGGTACGGGCGGTGATGTCAACGAGCTTTACATACACGGTGACCTGTTTGCAGGTGCAGGCATCGGCGGGGAAGTATTAGGGGTCGGCGTATCGCTGGTCGTCGGGGGAGGCGTATTTTCCGAAATAGGACTCGATTTGTTGGATCATGATCATGATGGCAAGATGCGTGGCCGTGATCTATCTTCTGCCGACGGGTGCTTTGCATTAAACGGCCAGGTCGGCGTGGCCCTAGAAGCTCGCGCCAAGGCGGGAATTTTCAAATACGAACTACCTATTACAGAAGCCACATTGGCTCAAGGCCGGACTGTTCTCTCGTGCCCATTCTACAATCCCCCGCCACCAGCAATCCTTGCAGGTTTGAATCCGTCTACTGGAACGCTAACCCTTTTCATGGGACCTGAAGCACACCAGCGCGATGTGAGCCCGAACGTTGAGGAAGAAGCCTATACAGTTACAGTTATTGGCAATGAACTAGTTGTCTCTGCGTTTGGCAAAGCTCAATTTTTTGATGTGAATCAAGTAGTCAATATTGAAGCAGATGGCGGCTCACGAGACGACACCATCATTCTCATAAACGTTAACAAACCAACGATCCTTTATGGTGGAGATGGCGATGATGTAATCCAGGGAGGAAGTAGCATCGACTTTATCGATGGAGGACGTGGCAATGATGAATTGCACGGTGGAGATAACGATGACATCCTGGTGGGTGGCACAGGAAACGATCTTATTTACGGAGATGCAGGCCAGGATCGAATTTTTGGTCAAGAGGGTGATGACACGCTGTTCGGTGGTGACGATTCAGATCATATCGAAACTGGCAGCGGTAGAAACAAAGCGTACGGGGATGATGGTAACGATACTATCATCGGCGGTGCACAGGCTGACCAGATCTATGGTGGAGATGATGATGACTACATCGAGGCAGGTGCTGGTCCCGATGTGATCTATGGTAACGCAGGTATTGATACCATTCGAGGTGAGCAAGGAGACGATGTTATCGATGGCGGTGACGGTGGAGATTTTCTTTATGGAGATGATGGAGATGATCGGTTATGGGGACGCAAGGACAGTGATGAGTTGAACGGCGGTCGCGGGATGGACTACCTCAACGGAGGCGAGGATGGCGATAAGCTAAATGGGCAAGACGACTCGGATGAAATTGATGGGGAAGGCGGAGATGATGAAATTGATGGTGGGTTAGGGGATGATTTGGTTTACGGTCGTGCTGGCTCCGACACTATCCTTGGAGGTAGTGGTAAGGATGTAATCTATGCGGGATTGGGTGGCGACTTTGTTTCTGGAGGCGATGACAATGATGAGCTGTATGGAGAAGATGGCCCAGACATAATTTTGGGCGGCTTTGGCGATGACCAAATCGACGGTGGACCCGATGCAGACACAATCTATGGTTGCGCTCAGGATCTGCTAACCGCCGATTTACCTCATGGAATAACTGACGTGGATGTCCTTCGCGGTGGCTCCGGTTCCGATCGCATTGCCGGTGGGCCAAGTGATGACTTGATCTTTGGCGGCGAGGGCGCAGATATATTGTTAGGAAATGAGGGTGGAGACACTATCTATGGAGACGATGACGTCGACACGATCTACGGTTTCCAGCTTTGGTCGGTTTGGTCCCCGGTCGATGGTGGAATAGACCTTCCAAATTGGTTGTATGGTGGCGCTGGTAGCGATTCGATTTTTGGGGGCCCGCACAACGATTTTATTCGTGGTAGCGCTGGTGATGACCAAATCTCAGGTCAGGCTGGAGCAGACACGATCTACGGTGACGACGGCAGCGACACGATAGACGGCGGCCCAGATGTCGATTTGATTGACGGTGGGCGAGGTAATGATCGAATTGAAGGCAACGATGGTAGTGACTTTCTATACGGCAACGATGGCATAGACACATTAATGGGCGACCTCGGCGACGATCTGATAGCCGGCAATGATCAGTCCGATTTTCTCTATGGCGATGAAGGCGAAGACACACTTTATGGTGGCACTGGCAATGACACCATGCGAGGCGGCAGCGGTAATGATCTGATGTTTGGCGACGAGGGAGATGACCTGATTATCGGTTACTCAGGCTCAGATACGATCCAAGGGGGTGATGACGATGATGTGATTTATGGAGGTACACAAAACGACACAATCCGAGGTGGAAGAGGCAATGACCGACTTTACGGTGAACTCGGAGATGACACACTGAGTGGGGATGAGGGGAATGATACGCTAGAAGGTGGCGGTGGCGATGACATTCTTGATGGAGACGATGGTAATGACTCCCTTTATGGCGACGATGGACAAGACACAATCTCCGGTGGTCAAGGCGATGACTACTTGTTTGCTGGAAACGGAATTACAAATATCCTATACGGTGACCAGGGCAATGACATTCTGATTGGCTCGGACGATGGTACAGATGATCTCAAACCGAGCGACTCCATCTATTTTGGCGATTTTTTGTATGGTGGCGATGGAGATGATGAAATCTACGGTCTCGGCGGTGGAGATATTATCGATGGCGGTGCCGGTATCAACATCGTGCGTAGTGGGACGCATGTAGGGTCACTTATTAACGGAACGGAAGTTCCAGTCGATACGGGGTTCGCCATGCCACAAGGTCCTGAGCACCGTGGTCTATGGGCTGAATTAAGTCGTTCTGCGACCGATGGAGGATTGACCGAAATGGGAGGCTTCGAACAGTCGATCTTCACTACAGAAACCGGCGTGTATGTAGCTTGGGTTGATTGGCGTAATGGCAACTCGGAAATCTATGTGGCCTATCACAACAATGGCGTTGGTGCCTGGACTCCGCTGATCGGTTTTGGCCCTTACGACTCGGCGTCGGGTGGTGGCATTAGCAACGACTCCAATCAATCGCGCCGTCCGACCCTGTTCAAGTCGGACTCAAGTGACTCCCTTGTAGTTGCCTGGACCAGTATTGCCTCAGATGGCACTAGCACGATTGAAGTAGCTCGCGAGGACACCAACTGGGCGCGGGTGGCCAATCCTGGCCAGACAGGAACAGCCGACCATGCTCAATTCGTGCCATTTGGCAATCACAGCGGACTATTGTTCTGGTTGGATGATAATCAAGGTGCAAACCTAACTGCTCTGGCGATAAGTCAGTACACTCATATACCCGCCTGTGTCAGTGCATTTAGGCCTGTGGGAGGAATTCAGCGTTTACCCGGAAATATCGACGTGAAGAGTTTCGATGCCGCGGCCGTTGAATTCCGAGCAGTTGTGGCATTGGCGTATGGTTCAGCCGCCAACCAGGATATCGCCGTATTCCAAGTCACCGGCGAAAGCGCGGATGAGTCAATATTGTGTCCAGGAGTACCCAACGCTAACGCACAAGAATATGTCATCAGTTCGAGCTGGACAACTCCAGCCCTGTTTACGGTAACTGAAGGTGATACACAGAATCCCGACGTGGGTATACAGTTCATCACTGAGAGAGGCGTGCTAGGTGAGGAACAATTGGCAACCGACATCGTTGTTGCTTGGGAGTTTTCTAGCCAAAGGGAGAATCAGGTCGATGGCGTCATAATACGAATCCCATTGGACGGTCCAACTCCGCCTGTAGAGCAGTTGATACCCAATTACCTTGGTGAAACTCCCCAACTATCGGCGACAACCGTCTCCAATACTTTAGGCTTTGCTGCTCAACCCCGAGTCGCGATGTCCTACGCAGGTAGCTTTGTTGCATGGCAAGATGACGGAGTTTTTGCTGGCCAAAACAAATCCAGTATCTTTATTCTTTCCCGTGACCGGGATACTAGCCCGGGTCCATACGTTTTGAGCGAACTCGAACATCATGATGCCAGCGGTCAAGGACTCAGCGAAACGGGTGGTTCAATACAAGACTTGAGCTTGGAGGTTCCACGCGATGGATATTTAGGAAGTTTTCCCTACGTCGCATGGTCAGAAGCTGCAACCCCCCTAACTTCGGCAATTACTAGCCAACCAGTCTTCGGAAACAATGTCTATCTGAGGGTAACCCAGCCTGGCCTGCAAGCCTTGGACGATCAGCTTCAAGGTCGCAAACATAGGGGTGCCGAAGGGAACCTCCTGTCGAACGACAGCAATTTGATGGGGGAGGTCCCAGGTTTCTTGGCTGCTCTGGATGGTCGCTCCGTTCCTAGGGACTTGCCGCTGGAATTCATTAGCCCGTTGGGAGCAAGGGTTCAAGCCCATTCTGACGGCACAATCATCTACTCAACTTTGGGTGTCAGTGCCTTCCGACAACTTAAACGCGGAGAATTTCTAACCGAAGAGCTGGTTTACGTCGTTGATAACCTAGTATTCCAAGCCGAGGCCATAGTCCAGTTTGTAATCTATGGTGACAACCGGTGGCGAAACGCAAATCGTGAAATTGACACGAATGATGATGGGTTTGTGACTCCTTTGGATGCACTGCTAATGATTAATGACCTCAATAGGAACGGTGGAAGATTGTTGGCTGACGATGGACCTGAAGGAAAATACTATCCGGATGTAAATGATGATGGATGGATTAGCCCTGCAGATGTTTTGCAGGTCATCAACTTTTTAAATGCCGGTAGTTTGGGTGAGAGTGAAATCACCGACCTTCGTGCAAGTCGTGTTGAACCGCAAATCCCGCCGAGGGAATCTCGAATCGGCTGGACAGTCGATTACAGCGAGTTTTTCCTCACGGCAGTAGACGAATTGAGATCTCGTAGAACGCGGACTTCAGGCAGGAATTAACCTGCTCTAACCCGTTTTTACGGGTTTTAGAAGAAGTTCTGAAACGGTACAGCAATCATTGCTAGGAGCCAGCTAAAGAAATGACGAGACCGCTGACACCAATCTGCATGTGGATTAATATTAGACGTAATCACTTACGTTCGAGTGCTAATCTGACCACGGGTTGCAAGGATGAAATTTGTCGACACTCGTCCAAGTCTGCTTGCGCGCGTGCGCGATGTCGGTGATCGCAAGGCTTGGGAGGAGTTCGTTAATTTGTACGCCCCAATGGTTTATACATATGCAGTCCAGCATGGATTACAAGATGCAGACGCAGCCGATTTGACCCAAGATGCCATGTTTGGTTTGATGCGTTCATTGCGAACTTTTGAATACGACCCTCAGCGTGGCACTTTTCGAGGTTGGCTGGTAACCGTACTGCGTAATCATCTTAGCAAACACTTTGAGAAGCATTCGCGACAACACCAGGGAAGTGGTGATACCGCGACGCTCGACTTGTTGAACCAATTGCCAATGGACACGCTCGATGAGGCTTGGGAGGCCCAGTGCAAGTTGAGCGAGTTTCATTGGGCTGCCGACCGAATTCGCCATGAATTCCAAGGTTCTACCTGGAGTGCATTTTGGTTGACTACGGTCGAGGGACTAGAAATTGGACAAGTAGCCCGACAACTGGGGAAATCCGCGGGAGCCGTGTATGTGGCACGTTCGCGAGTTCTAGCACGCATCCGCGAAGAAATTCTGAAGACTGAGAACGAGTGGTTCACGCGATGACAAATCCCGTCACCGATTCCCGATTGCTGAAATTGCTGCGAGGAGAACTGGAGGAACCCGAACAGAATGCGTTGGAAAACGCCATTGAGACCGACATCGAACTACGCCAGCGTTGGGAGAGCATTTGCCACGCATCCGACTGGCCAATTGGGAATGTGCCTTGCCCGAGTCGACCAAAGTCCGAACGGCTCTTGGGTGTGATGGCACAATTGGTAGCAGTCGTTGAACAAGATATTTTTACAGATACTTCGAACCAACCATCGGTCCCACCAAACTCCAACAGTGACTCCATTGCACGTGATTACCTCCTTTCGCCAGTAGCTGGACTTAGCGGTATTCGTATCGTGCGTGAACTTGGGCGAGGTGGGATGGGAATTGTCTATGAGGGTTATGATCAGCACTTACAGCGGCGAGTCGCGATCAAACAGCTTTTACCTCAACACTACGACAATGGAGGCGATGATCGTCTTTTACGTGAAGCTCAAGCAATTGCCAACTTACAGCATGAAAACATTCTAAGTGTTTATGGCGTATCCGTAGTTGAAGGCGTGCCTGTAATCGTTCAGCAGTTTGTAGATGGACAATCGCTCCAACAACGCTTGCAACAATCTGAACCCCTTCCTTTGCCACTATGTATTGACTATGCCCGCCAAATTGCCAAAGGGCTGGCGACGGCGCATACCGCTGGCGTCATTCACAGGGATTTGAAACCAGCCAATATATTGTTGCAAGAGAATACCAACCAGCTACTAATTGCCGATTTTGGATTGGCAAAACGTCCACAGGCAGATTTGACGATTACGCAACTCATTGCCGGCACACCTGCCTACATGTCTCCTGAACAATCGCGTGGAAATGCAATCGATCATCGGAGCGATTTGTTTAGTCTTGGCACCATCCTTTATCGGATGGTAACCGGCAAGTTGCCCTTTGATCATCAAGATGCTTATGCCTTGCTGGAAATGATTCGACAGTCAGAGCCTGTATCTCCAGCATCGCAACGACCGGATGTTCCGGAATGGTTATCCAGTTGCATTCTTCGCTTATTGGCAAAGGATCCGTCGGAGAGAATCCAATCTGCGGAAGATCTCATTGCGTTGATTGATCAACAAAGTTTAGCCGCCCCTCTCACTACTCAACCAAATCAACGGGCCGCGACACTTATAATTGGACTAACTGGATTGGTAGTCCTGTTCGGTTTACTGGCCAAGCCTTGGTTGTTTCCCGAACAACAACCGACGGGAACACAAATATCCAACATCCAATCACGGGCAGTGAGTGAGTTCGCTGAGGACACTTCGGTACCGGCGGTACGAGGCATCGCACGGACCGGAATATGGATAGAAGGAAGTGATGAGATCTATTCCGAACTGGTCGAAGCTATCGCGGTTGCACCGAACGGAGCGACCATTCGCGTGGGAGGGGACTGTCAAGCATCGGGAATTGTTATTCAGGAAAAGCAACTAACAATTGAGGCAGCCGAAGGAAGTCGACCTCAGATAACTTGCCAGGATCCAAACGATGGGAGCGCAGCCAAATTCCTGATTCGAGCCAATTCTGACCTGACGCTGCGTGGTCTAACCATCGACTGGCGGCCTAAAGAAAATGTGCCTTTGTTTTCCGAAGGGAGGATTTCCTCTGTCGTTTTCGGCTCCGTTGGAACCAATCTATTGATTGAGAATTGCGAGATTTCTTCAAATCAAACTGGCGCTGTAGTTGGAGTTGCTGGCGATGCAACAATTCAGGATAGCGGTATTTTTGGTGGAGATTTTGCGTTTGGTTGGATGGCACTTCAAAGTCACGCTACTTTGCGACATTGTAGCTTGCGATCCGATGTCGGTGTTGGAGTAGTCTATCCTCCAGTAGGAGTTGCTACACAGCCCAATACAACTCTGGAGTTGATCGACAGTGTCTTCCTTTGTCGTACGGCAATCGATTTTGCTTTGACGAGAAAACCTGAGCGTAGAATCGAAATTAAAGCCGCGGATTGCCAGTTTGAAGGCTCGAGCGTGCTGACACTTACGGGTTTTTCTAACCGAGCGCCTGCCCTAGATAAATCCGCTGATATTCGCGCCTTGGTCAAGCAAGTCTTGACTTGGCATGAATCAAATTGCCAACATAACCCTGCTGGCAATTTTCTTGACGCTCGAACATATAAGGCGCCCAAACGTTGGAAGAGTGCAGGCTTTCAATCATTAGATGATTGGCTACAGTTTTGGCAAGATTGACGATTAACAGAGTCCCGCCTGGATAGGTCGTGGTTAATGACGTGATTTTGCCGTTGAGTCTCGAATGACTCCGTCTTCCATTTCGTAGATCGTGTCAAAGACGTCCAGTGTTCGATGGTCGTGAGTGACGACGATGATACCTGCTCCGTGTTGTCTAGCAACATCTCGGAACAACTCCATCACTTGACGCCCACGAAAGCTATCCAGAGCAGCCGTAGGTTCATCGGCGAGCACAACGCTTGGGTGATTAGCCAGGGCTCGGGCTACAGCGACACGCTGCTGTTGGCCACCTGAAAGCATCGAGACCTCGTAGTTTGCTCGATCACCAACGCCAAGTGAATCAAGTAGTTCACGCGCGCGCTTGCCAGCTGCTCGGTGCGACATGCCATTGAGCTCCATTGCGATCTGTACATTCTCGCGAGCGTTCAAAAAGTCGATCAAGTTGGATTTTTGAAATACGAATCCAATGTGCTTTCGCCGAAACGTTCTCACATTAGTCTGTGCCTCTGGACCGTCCATAACCAATTTTCCTCCGATCCAAATCTGGCCACTTGTTGGAGGATTGATTAGGCCAATCGCTGTGAGGAAAGTCGATTTTCCGGAACCACTCGGACCTAACAATGCAACTACTTCACTTTGGCGAACCGAAACTGAAGCGTCTTGCATCGCGACTACTTCGGTATTCCCCTCTCCGTAGACTCTGCGAAGACCTCGCGTCTGGATCGCCAACTTCGTTGTAAATGGCTCGAAAGATGCGTTGAGTTGCGTTGCTGTGATATTCATGGCTGTTCTCTACTTAGCTCATCAGCACGTTGTTAGGCTCGACTTTCAACGCTTTCCAAATGCCCATCAGGCTGGATAGTATTGAGATAATGAAGACAACTATTGCCAGTTGAATCAGATCTTCGTTGGTCAACACAACACGCCGTGGGAACCTGGGGAATAACTGCATTCCAGCGGTATAGGCCACCAAGTAGCCCAGTCCACCCAGCAGAAGTGCCTGTTGCAAGATCATCCCCAGAATTGCTCGATTGGGCGCACCGATAAGCTTTAACAGCGCAATGGCATAGATTTTATCGAGTGTGAGCGTGTAAATGATTAATGCCATGATGATGGCAGCGATAACTGTAAGCAGCACGCGAAACATGAATAGTTGCTTGCGAGCTTTATCTACAATACCTTGCACCAAGAGATCTTCTTGACCTGCAGTAGTGTAAACCGAAACGTCCTGCCAGCTTCCAATCAGTGATCGGATCAAATTGATATCTGCCCCTGGTTTGACGGTAACTAGTACGGCGGACAGTGCCGGTGCAGCGATTGCAGGCAACTGAGAGGACGGAAGTGCAAGTTGTTCGGTCAACTGTGGTTGTTGTAGAAACACTTCGCTGGTTTGCCCGCGATTGTCCCGTGCTGCCCGTTCCAAGCGAATCGCTTCAGGCGGGGAATCGAACTGGATGGCTTGCGAATCGAGAAGCGTCGCAAAAGCCATCCCATCGCCTCCCGTGCTGACCATGCCCTCGGTAATGCCAACGATAGTGTATTCATCTTTTCCCAACCGCAATTTCTCTCCGAGTTCAAGTCCTAATGACTTGTCCGCGATCATCTCAAAGTGATTGTCACGAAGCGGTCGGCCAGCTACTAATTGCAACCACTCTCCCTTGTCCTCTGGCCAGCTTAATCCGAGAATCGACAAACGTAGCAATGAACCGCGATGCTCTCTTTGGATAGTGTGAAACACAAACTCTCGAGCTAAGGCGACGCCCGGCACCGCCTGAGCTCGATATACTAAGCTTGTCGGCACTCTGGACATCTCTGCAAATGGTCCGCGAGTGTCTTGCTGGACGATCCACAAATCAGCACCGATCTTATGTATCAATAACGTGGCGTCTTCCAACAGACCTCGGTAAATACCTGCCATGCCCATCACGATCATCAGTAGCATGCCAATGCCAATAGTGGTCATTACAAAACGACCGACGTTCTTACGAATATCTTTGAAGGCAAGGTTCATGGAGCCAAGACCTTTCTGCCATTGGTTAGTTTGGTTCCGAAATGCGATGGCTTGACAATGATCTCGCTGTCAGACATGCCCTCGATCACCTCGACCGATTCGCGGCCTTCAATGCCTAGCTTCAACGCTCTCCACTTGGCGACACCATCTGTGTAGACAAACACTCCTTGTTCGGACCCTTGCTTTTCCAAAAAGGAAGTTGGGACCAAAACACAGTCGTCAACTCGCGCAATCTCAATGAATACTTCGGCTCGCTGACCGATAGCCCAAGTTTCCGGGAGCTTTAGGGCTCGGACATCCACCTTAAATTCTCGGGTCTCACGATCTGACTGCTTCCCTAAACGCGTTACGATGCCTTCGAACGCAATATGGGGTTGGGATCGAAAGACGATCTGCGCCGCTTGCTGGGCTTTGAGCTGATCCATTTCAGTCTCATCGACCCAAGCTGAAACCCAAAGTTCGTCGAGTGAAATCAGTTGCAGAATAGGCGATCCTGGGACAACAATTGCCCCTGGGTCTCGCTCGCGTTCAATCACCAGCCCATCAAATGGAGCCATCAGTCTCGCATCTGCCAATCGTGCCTCTTGAAACTTGTGTGTCTCCCTATTCAGGGTGACTTTCTGTTCTGCTTCTAGCAGATTGGCTTCTGCTCGTATCAGTCCTGACTTGGCGAGTTCAAAAGCCTCTTTTGTTTGATCGAACTCCGACTGACTTATGGAGTTTGCTTCGACTAGCTTTTGCGTTCGGCCAAGCTCAGCTTCTGTCTTGTTGAATGTAGATTTAGCTTGCGCGATTTCGGCGCGAAAACGCCCCAACGTAGCTTCGGACGAACTGATCCCCGCCATCGCCATGCGCACTTGTTGAGCCAAGTCTTCATCGTCCAGTCGCACAAGCAATTGCCCAGCGTTGACCACCGACCCTTGGTCGACGAGTACTTCTGCAATGCGACCTTGGATCTTTGGACTGATCGTGGTGCGAATACGAGCTTCGAATGTGCCGGTCCCCTTTACGCTCTGAACAACTGATCCATGAGTCACCACATGGATTTCAACTGGAATCGGTTGATTGCGAATGTACCAGACTGAGCCTGCGATAATGGCTAGTGCCAATGGATACTTGAGGGCACGCAACGCTCCAGAGAAAAACTTGCGGGATTTATAAGTTTGCATTAGGGTTGATGAGATCCTCGGGAGGAAGATAGTTATGGACAAATAGGAACTCCATTCCGAGAGGCACTAAGCAAAACTGCGCACGTGCACATGTTTAGTTCGTCACGCCTTCATATTTAGTCGCCATCGGCGAGCTCCAGTTGATCACGGGTGTGCGGCTCGGCGCTTTTGCCACGACTATGCCGCATAACTTCGAACTCCTGCTTGACAGCATCGTTTTCTAGCAACTTATAGATCCAAATGGCAAACGGAATTCCTGCAATTATTAAGGGTGACAAGAATGGAACGAAGGCAAACCGACAAACCCGGATTGACCCAAAGTAATTCTTCCGGGCGATGATGTCGCAGGTTGTACTGAGAATAACAATGTGAGTTCCCAACAGTACAATCTGCCATATCGTACCAGTGAGAAATGGCACAATTTGGTCGTTAGCTGCCTCTCCTCGCCAGATCGCCAACCCATCACCGAAAATGAGAAAGAAAGCCAGCGCGGCATCCCAACAAACGGCTAATAGTGAAACCAAAAGAAGAATCGTTGCTGGTATAGTCGGGTTCCCAAACCCCGTCGAGGCAGGTTCACCTATGGTGTTTCCCGCAGGGTCCGACTGCGGCGGGCGGTAAGGAGAATTCTCTTTCACAGAAAATCTTTGGGAAGCCTAAGGTTTGAAATCACTTCTGCGGCACGTGATCCTGTGCCAATACCAGGGCACTACTATCGCTGGCGATGAGCAATCCCTTCTCGCAAGTTTAGCAGAAATCGACGACTTGATCGATTGAGGTCGCACTTTGCCAAAACCGACGTTGCACCCACTTGCACCTCGACTGCCAAAAGCAATGTCGGTTTCGTGGGTCGAAATCGGGGCGACGTTTGAATGATGCTGAGAATTGCAGAGGCAATCTTCGGCAAGGTTGGTGCAGTGTACATCATATCAAATCGGAGCCGTCTGAGCACTCCGCCCAAGAGCGCGAGAGCTCGAGCCATGTTCCCGCTGGTAGCATGCTTCGGATACGGACAAAATCAAATGATCATGTACCTGAGGAATGGATTCGAAACTGCAGTCTTGAATATCCCAGATGGCCACAGTACTTGTTCCCCAAGGCGCCATTGTTGAGAAGACCAACTCGTCTTCATCGAGTACGATCGCTTCTTTTGGATACTTCAGTTGGTAGATGCAATACGCAATGACGGGAATTACAAAACCGAACAGGAACACTTTGCAAAGCCAGTACCAAGTTGGGGAAACAGTGTACGCCACTCCGCAAGCGCACGGTAAACGAATACCGAGCAACCGATGATCCCAAAAACTAGATGCCACTTCGTACGCTTTGCGATAACCATTGCCATTTCTTGTATCGGCGAATGTAATGAGAGCTAACCCGACATGGAGGGAGAATTAGCGTGTGCGTCGGACGGAGCTACCTGGCTTCAAAGTGGGTGAGTCTGAGTGATTGGCCAGAATGCGTGTCTGACTCTAGTATAGATTCTGGAGGCCCTGCGATGCAACTTTGGGTAGGTAATACCAGCCGGAGCAGACGTGAATTGAGCGGGTCATGCAATTGAAAGTTCAGAAGTAGTCTCCCCAAAAAATCCGGCATGTCCTAGCAGGCTTTTATCTGGCATCTAAGGGCGAACGTTGTTCAAGCTCATGACTGGATAGGAATGACCATAGCTCTTCGTTCAGCGGAACGTGCCATTGATGACCTATCCCAATAGGTCGGATCAATTTTACTTCATGCCCTCGTTTTTGAAACGCTTCTGGAACACGTGGAAAGAAACTCGGAGGTACTCGGTCATCTTCGGTGCCCACAATTATTAAAAGGGGAAAGGGCCGTTCCGTTTCTACTGCATCGTCGGTCACCATTCCTTGGGAAGCAACTGCTGCTATTCGGTCGCTACGGACACTGGCAAGTCGGATTGCAAATTCACCCCCCATCGACATTCCGGTGACGTAGATTCTGTTCGAATCAATAGGATATTTATTGCGCTGCAGCTCTTCACATAAGTCGTCGAAAAAGTCAACGTCCGGGCATGGTCGACCTGCTTCAGGGCGATGCCATGTTGGGTCTCCATCCATGTAGGCCAAATAAAATTTGTGGGCATCCACGAGTTCGTGCAATTTCGAGCCCCGTCGCATGCCTTCCGCAGTACCTGAGAACCCGTGAAATGCCAAAAGTAAAGGCAGTTTTCCTGATGCCTTGCTCGGCGCATACCATAGGTATCGACGAGTTACTCCATTGACTTTGACAGTGCGTTCATGCCAATCCGTTTTCAGTAAGATGATAGCCAAGACAGCAAGTTGTGCTCCGATGGAAATTACAATCGTACGATGGAAGCGTGTTGTTTTCATGATATTCGTTGATCTGCTGGCGCCTCACTGCCCAATAGCCAGAGTTGGCATCACAGATACCGGGCTAGATACTTATGTAAAGTTGGACGTGCTCGACGGCTTCGAGTTGCAATCATATCAACTCCGGCTGCTGCAGATCTTGTTGAACGGAGACCTCGCCGAACAAAGTTGGTCCGGTCAGACAATTGGCTTCACGAACAACCGGCCGTATGCAACGAATGCCATGAGTAGTCCAAGTACGCAGACCAGTACTATGGAACCGACTTCACGGTACTTGACGTGGACCCAAATGAACACAAGACTTTCGATTGCTAAGACCGATGCGGCCAGTACAGTGAGCGATGGATTCCAGCGCATTGCGGCGGGCACAATTAGGCCGACGACGCATACGAGTTCGAGGATACCGAGGACCATCCAGACTTGCCGAGGTAACGCACCGAAGGACGGAACGTCTCCGCTAATTTGATCGAACATGAAGACCTTCATCACTCCCGACGCTGCGTACAAGAGCGCAGTCATGATCTGCAGTACCCACAACAGGATGTGCATTGCTTAACTCCTTTGCCAAATGCGTCTGGTTTGCCCCAGTTTGCCTTCTCACCGACTATTGAACTCGGCTGCTTGCGCAATCCAGGATGTGAAGAGAACCTTCTTGATGTCGGATCGTGTTCGAATTTTCACGTGGCGCATTTTCTTCCCTGTGCCTTCGAGCAGCCCATCCGGGTCCGGTAGACTAGTGCCACTGGCATAAAACTGCAACGCAATGTAGTCTTGCGAAGGGCGGACCGCACATATTAGCTTGTCGGTCTCATACACGGGTATTCCCCATTTGATCGTTTCCGATACCCCTGGAATCGCTTGACGAATGATTGATCGCAGCGACCGAGCCAGCGCTGCGACAGTGCCATCTAGCGAATCAAAGAACTCATCGGCGCCGGCGCCAAAGTCTTTTCGTTTTTCCATTGCAGGTGCGAACTCGACGGTAAGGGTTGCAGAATCTATTGGAATCTATCCTGAGGCAAGAAGTGCTGGAGCAGATTTGGTGTTGGCCTTGCCCCTTGGCGATATGCGATCTGGGCGGCGAACAGCAACTAAGTTTATCAGCCAATATGGTCAGAGTCGAGTTTTCAGAGCGCAAGTGGCTACGAGTATTGATTATCGCCCGCTGCAAGGATTTACAATTCTAAAACTAGATAAGAACGAATTGGGAGAACGCACTATCCTCGCAGTGGGTGACCGGAGTACGCAGAAGTGTGCTCTGAATCTCGGTCTGGGTTCTGCCGACTTTGCAACAATTTCAGATGTTTACTGAGGAGACTCAGGTCTCAACAAAACGTTCCCTGTGTACCATCCCAATGCGCCACCGATAAAGTATGGAGGAATATCCCATACATCGAATCCACTTCCTAGCCAACCGGCGCCGAGCGTAGTTCGACGAAACTCGTAAAGCCAATTTGGTCCTTCATAAAGTTGCATCACCTCGAGGCAACATGTCAAGACAACACAAGCTACGCAGATGATGAGTACACAATCACGTCGTGGAATGAAATTCATCCACAGCATTATCCAGAAGAATACATAAGGTATGCCGCCGCCATGCTGGCGCCACCAATTAGGTAACTGAACCCGTACCGCTGCGTACATGAAGCAGAGCACTATTGAACCAAAGAGCGCAGCGCGAAGGAGAGTTACCGGCCTGTAGCTCATGCGGTTCCTCGCACAGTTGAAGGCATGCCAGGTATCATATGGATCATTTTCCTAGATCACAAAAGGTTTCAATACCCGAGTCATTTGGGTAGCCTTTTTGGCTGAAGTTTCTCATTATTTCCCTGTACTGATATTTAATCGTACTGGTATTTCACCGTACTGTGATTGGTTGGGCGAGCTGAAGCATATTCTTTCACAAAGAGCCAATCGCTAATTTGTAGTCTGGCTTGTTTGGATAGTCGTGGTTCGCTCCGCGAACCAACGGGAGTTGTATTTTGAGGCCTTGGTCTTTGATAGGCTGCGTCGTCGTTTTGCATTGAGCTTGCGGGTCACTTCTAATCTGTACTCCGTGAACACGAAATTCATGGCGGTGAATGAATTCACGACGTTCCGAGACGTAGCCGAAAAATTATCCTATTGCTTGCAGCTGTTAGTCATCATTCGCTCAGTGAACTCTGTGGCTCAGTGTTAAATTGTTCGGAGCCATGCGCAGAAAACCTTTCCGATTTCCAACTAGCTTATACTAGACATGTAACAGGGCTGAAGAATTGATTTGAATCGTTAGGATTTCGCATATGCTGAGTACGCATGAACTAAGATGCACGCGAATCCAGTAGTCGTTGCAGAAGCCCTAGAAAAAAGGTCAGACATGGTGCGCGTAACTCATTTGGTTGGAACTCTCGTCTACTTTGCTCGATGGCTCTCGAGGCCAATAAAGGCAGAGTCGCTTGGTTAAGTGCGAACAGGCATTTTCTCCTCAGAGCCATAACGCCATTGGAAGCCACCGCTGAGTTTTGTCCTACCTGTGCAGCACATCTGGATGGCACTACGACTGACGCCGATCGATTGGGCGGCAAGTCTAGCGGTCGGAAAAGTTCGAATAAGCTTGCCTTCCCCGGAGTATTGTGAAACCGATTGATTGCGGTGGAGGACTCTCCAAAGAGGTGAGAGGCGTTTTGCAGCCTGTTTGGCAAACTGAAATCGGAGGCCGCAAGCATGTTCTCGAATCCCTCTGCAGCATCCTGAGATATCGGAGAAGTTCACACCTGTAGCACGTGAAGCCGCCGCTGCCGACTCGAATTCATGGACTCGATTCCCTTCCTTATCAAAGACAACAACAGCTTTTTTAGTTCCAACTTGAACACTTTCAGAACCTAACCAGTCAGCCATTGAAACCCAATCACCGGAGCGAGAGTACACTCGCTTCGGGTCGGCAGGAACACGATTGGGAAGCTCTCCGCTCTTCACGAGTCGGTTCCACTCGGCGTTGCTTCGCAAAGCCAATGAATGCACCATCTGACGTGCTTCAGCAAAACTCATCCATGTTTCGGATTTATCACCAACATACGCATCTCCCAGAAAGTCATACCAGCTCTCCCAATTCTTGGTTTTCAAGTAGTACTCCCTTGGATCTCTCGGGACGTTGTTCGGTATCTGTCCAGAGTCATAGGCTTTTCGGAACTCTCGCTTGTACTTGAAACCGTACTTTGCAAGGACCACCTTTGCCTCCGAATAGCTTAGGTAATCGTATTCCGCGTAATAGTCACGTACGATGTCATCGATTGATGTGGGGATTGGCGGTTTTCGTATTCCGAGTTCCACAAGTTGGCAGTTGATGAATGCTGGCAATTCAGCGGGTTGCAATTTATTGAACAATTCGGGGATAACAAGTAATTTGACTCCTCGACGTTTACATTCTCGCTTCTTGAATGCGTCCGCTTTCTTTCGGTTCCGAAATGCAACTTCTGTCCGATGGAAGTGTGAAACATAGGTATCGTGTTGAGCTCCTTGATGCTCGAAAGCGATGGCCAGTTCGGCATTGAAGCCATCTAATTCAAGCGGAAATCCTTTCTCATAAACGAGCCACTTCGGACGCACTGAAGTAAATGTCTTTCCGAAAAGTCGCTCCAGATAGAGTCTTACGATCTTCTCCCCACGCTTGTGCGTAACGTTGCACTCATAGCACCAAGTGTGCTTGCTCATGATCTGCCGTGGAGATTTTTCAAAGATGTGCCCCTTTGAGCACTTCCATGTCAGTGCTCTATCCACCCGGTTGTAGCTGATGCTGAGAAGTCTGCCGCCATACTGCGTGGCAAGCTGGTGCATGTCGGCTAATCGGTATTTGCGGTTCTTGTTGCCAATCGACTTCTTCGCACATTGCTTACAGCCTGATCCGTTGAGAGCGGTACGAGCGAGAATTGAAAACTCATGTCTGCAAGACTTGCAGTACAGAAGAATTTTGTTCTCCACTCCCCGATACTGCACGGCATCGTAGCCGTACTTTTCACCGTGAACAACTCGCAATTCACGAAGGAAGTCTTCTTGCCCCTTCCGTCGTTTTACGCCTCGCGACTGTTTATAGCATGCGGGACACCATTGGTTCTGTCTTTCGATATTCGACAGCAGATTTCGAAATCGACACCCACACTTGCATTCCCATTCCAGATTTGTTTTGCTGTTCACATAATTCGTCGAAATGAGTTTGCCACCACGGGTTTTCGCGAGCCGTTGAGCAATTTCCAAATAGTACGCGGGCTTCTTGTCCTGATTTGAGTAGCAAGGGCACTGAGTCTTCAGGTGCAAATGCGTACTCGCACTCTGAGTGAACTGCCTTTCGCATCTCTTGCAGTAAACCGTGATTTTGTCTTTGATTCTGACAAAAACGGTCTTGGAATAGTCGTATCTCTCCGCGTTCTTACCAATTTCCTTAACGGCGGCGATATAAGTATCCGTGGTATACCGTCGGTTATGCTTAGACTGGTTCGAAATTGACAAAACACGCTACCCGTTACAAGTTTTTTTAGTCGGCGAAAGATGGCATCTGACAACCGTTGCAATCACCGACATTCGCAGTTCCTTAAGGATCTGCTCGATTCGAGTATCAAGATCCTCTTGAAGCTCAATCGCACATTCCTCGATTAACTTCCCACACTTCTGGATGGTTCGAGCTTTTGTGGACATATCAGCGATTCGTTCAGCCCAGCGACCGAGAGACCAATGCTGGCTCATGTTCGCACTGGATGCTGAGTGGAAAAGTCCTCATACAGTTCTTGTTCAAATCTAATTCCCTTTACCTGCCCTCGCCTCGAGTTCTTGCCCATCGTACACACTTTGAGAGCATAATTCGTCGAGCTGGCGTCGAACAATGGCCCAAATTATGGCAGAACCTCCGAGCTTCAGCCGCCACTGACAAGGCTAGGAAGTTTCCTGCTCACGTCGCTGCCAAATTATGCGGTCATTCCTCGGAAGTCGCTCAAGAACTCTACTGGACCACAGCCGAAGCCGATCTGGATGCAGCACTGAGCGACAGATTTGGCAGGATCAGTCCCAGAAATCAGGATTGTGCTTAGAAAAGTCCAAAATCAGATCTCTCCAGCGTCACGTCTAACACAATTTGTCGAATTGGCCTATCCTCATGCACCGGAAGTTCAGGACCCACGTAAGCGGCAACGTACCCCACCCCGAATTCCCAGACCGGACCATCGATAATGCGGACTGCCCCAGGGAATCTCCGGTCACCTCTTACGTGGTGCTCAAATGCCTTCATCACACCATCTGGGTTCATGTCTCTTCAGCAAACGGAGATTTTCCGAAGATGAGGAAAGCTCGCATAGGCAGGACTGCTAGCACAATTCGGTTCACATTGGCTATCAAGAATTCATCAGGCCAATCCAACTTTCGTCCAGAGCTGTGTTAGTGAAGGTGACTTGCCGCTATCCCATTGGATGGCAACATGGGACATTTCGAGGCAGCTCAAAATCTAATCGACGAGCCAAGCAACCCCCATTTCGTTAAGAGCGTATCTACTTTTGGCAGCCCGAGACGCCTGGTGGCAGATGTGGGCAAGATGGGAATAGTGGGCGGGGAGAGATTCGAACTCCCTGCAAATTCCTTATCCAATTCAACCTGTGGCGCACAGAACGTGCAAACCAGAACTTCGCCTCATCATCGCGCTGCTGAAGTGCTAAATCGTTTGGCGGACGTCTCAGCAAGACTAAAAGCCAACGACCTTGCTGCCATCCTAGCTTCTGCTGCCAACGCGGCTAGACATGCAATGCCCTCCTAGAATCCGTAGCACAAAACACCATTCGCAACTGGGCGGCGCGTGGTGATATCCCGAGGCATCGGAATCCGGCCAACGGTTTCCGGTTGTTCAAACAAGCCGACTTGGACTAGTTTTTGAAGAAACAGTCTCCGGTGGACATGAGATAGTTATGAATTGATTCATTGAATTTCTATAGGACTCAAAATGCGACGCAACATCAACGGAGTAATGCGCCCATGAGCCTATCCAAGTCCGAGCAACGGGTCACTGACCATGATGAGGTTTCACACCGGCTTGGATGGTTGCGGCCATGCTCGATCTGGTGAAGGATGAGACCGAACGCATTGACTCACGCTTCCTGGAACCAGCCTGTGGCAATGGAAACTTTCTCGTTCAGGTAATTCGTCGGAAGCTATTTGCGGAGGAGCTAGGGCATTAGCTGACCGAACTAAATCCCAAGGACGATTCATTTGACGCTTCCTTCTCCATTGCCCCCGATGTTGATGAAATCCCGCTATATGCAAGCCATGGGGAATCTGGTTATACTCCAATACCGGTGGCGGTCTTGGTAGCCATGTTGGTGTTCCCTTGTTTTGAGATCTGCGTTTTGCACAGGCGAGACCGCCAACGTTGGTCTCACAGTTACCTCTGATGGGAAACCGCATCCAGCCGATTCATGTCAGATTTCGAGAACTTTTTCCGAGACGAAAAACCGCGAAAGTCAGGGCTGAACTATGCGTTTGTTTCTACCTCATCCGATTCAGTGGGAGCACGATAGACATCGCTCAAAGTCTGACCGTGATCGTCTTTCCATTCGATCCATCCATTAGCTGAGCGACCGAGCACAACAGCGGCCGCAGTACTGGGCGATGAGAATAAAAAGTCTTGGGTGAAGATGTACTCGCCATCGCGTTCTTCCATCACGCCAGAAGCAACCAGCCTTTCGCGATGCGGGTTCACAGCATAAACGCCCGACGGAGCGACTTCCATGCGAGCGCGACTTCCTTCGAAGACTACAAATCCATCTTCTACCAATTCGCCTTTGCCATCACTGCCACCACCGCGCGCAAAGAATAGATGCGACGGCGTGCTTGGCTTCACGATAGGTTCGAAGACCGGATAGCCCAACGTTGAAATCAGCATGCTCATCGTATCGAAGATATCGAGCAGCTCAGCGACCATCGGTTCGGTGACGTGAGTCGAGATCGGTGGCACTTGGCCATTGTCTAACTTATAACGACCAACCTCTTTCGCCTGCTGCATGCAGTACCATTCCAAGTATCGGATGTGGGCCTGAGTGAAGTTCTGAGACTTCGAAACGCAGAAGATAGCCGTCTTCCAAAACGTCTTGGTCTTGTTGTGGCTATCGAACCGCTTACGAGCATCTTCCGTCTGGCCTATGTAGACGATTGGCTTGGCACCGTCTTCATCCTCACCGAACAGAAAGTAGACGCCTGGATGATCGAGTTCCCATCGCAGCTTGCCTGACGCTAACTCGCTTCGAGGGATGAGGACCGCTAATACCGGACGCGTAGTGATATCTGCGATGCGAATCCCACGTGGTTCACCCGTTGGCAAATAGATCTGGATCGTCTTGGCGGTTGCGGTGGTCACCTCGGCCCCTATCGGTAGGAGAAACGAAGCGAGCTGCATATCGCATCTATGCAGGGTTTGCTAGACTGTCTCGCCTTGCTCAGAAGCGTATCGCCAACTGGAGATCAGAACCGAAATGCCGAAACTAACTGAATATTTGCACACAGCAGCGGCTGCCGAGTATATCGGTGTCGCTCAGAACACGCTTCGCAAATGGGTGGCGCGTGGTGAAATCCTGATGCACCGGAATCCAGCGAACGGATACCGACTGTTCAAGCGAAGCGATTTAGACCGGTTGCTGGCGAAAGCTGGAAAGCCAGGCAACGGCACGAAGTAACCACTAAGTTGCAAGTGTTAGCCAACTCGAGTAAACCGCATGACGCAAACTCCTCTCCAACAAATACTTTCAACCTTTGGTTCGATTACGAAATCAGAACGTGAGAAGGGAACCTATTTTGAAGAGCTGATTCGAACTTACCTGCGTCACGAACCTATTTACGCGGACTTGTACAGCGACGTGTGGCTGCTGAGCGAAGTACCCGACGGCGCCGGCATCTGGGCCACCGAAACCATGAACAACTCCCGCTACCCGCTGGAGTTGCTGCAAAGAGTCATCACTGTCAGCCTCGAAACCATGAAGATTG
The DNA here is from genome assembly GCA_020427005.1 of Planctomycetales bacterium. Lineage (GTDB taxonomy): Bacteria > Planctomycetota > Planctomycetia > Pirellulales > Pirellulaceae > Aureliella. The sequence continues at coordinate 2,081 of JAGQOY010000004.1, read as the reverse complement.
TCAACAACCTGCCAAAGCTAGAAATTGACTAGTTAGGAAACAGTATGTCGATCAATCTTCCATGGCATTCTTCTAGCAACTGGCAACCGACGGAAGTTACCCAGTTCATCAATCATGTGAATAGTGGCGCGGGAACTCTGATCGTTCGAACGGATGCTGGATTGGCTTACTTGAAGGCGCTGGGGAATCCAGACGGACCACATGCACTGGTGAAGGATCTGCTTGGCACTCATCTGTCGGCAATGCTGGGCTTGCCGACATTCGATTATGCGTTGATCGAGGTTATTGATTTAGATGAATTGCCGTTCTTTAAAGCTGGCAAAGCGGAACCAGGTCCTGCCTTTGTGACTAGGGGAGAAGATGGCTCGGTTTGGGGAAGCGACAAGCGATTGCTGGACAAGATCGATAATTTCGATGCCATTTCGGGCTTGGTTGTCGTGGACACCTGGTTACGCAATACCGATCGCTACTATCTACCCAAGAACCGAGTAAACTGGGATAACGTATTTTTCAGCAAGGAAAGTACTGAGGACGGGAGACTGTCCTTGCGTGTCATGGATTTCAGCCATGCGATCCAATACGGTGGTGAATTGACGAAGAACGTCAGTTCCATCGCAGACATTAGGGATGAAAACGTATTTGGGCTGTTTCCCGAGTTTCGGACGAGATAATCCCGAGACGCAATCCGACACTACGCTAGCATTCTCGGCGGCGTGTCGCGGTCACAAATTGAGGATGTTGTGGGACTAGTCCCGCATCAGTGGCATTTGGATTCATCTGTCCGGTCGGCCCTTGCTAGCTATTTGTTCCAGCGAGCGAGCTTTGTTGCCGAAACGATCGAATCCAGATTGTTTGATCCGCCCCAACTTACTATAGACCTCTCTGATGGAGGTAAATCATGAATCCAGTTAAAGGACATTACAGCATTGTTCAGTATTGCCCCGATCTCGTTCGGCGGGAGACGGTCAACATTGGCGTTGTTTTACTCGTTCCGGAACGCGCATTTCTGCAAACTCGCATGGTCGCCGACAACGAACGTGTTCGCCATTTCTTCGGAACAACAGGTGATGATGCAAAACTGTTGAGCGAATTCAAGAAAAGCTTTACCGCTCGGATCGAGGCTGAACATAGGCGACTAACCACGCTAGAATCGTTTCAGAAGTTTATTGACACTCGAGGCAATCAGATTCAGCTAACCGAACCAGCGTTCGTAAAGGTTCGCGAATGCCAAGAGACGCTGACTCAGCTATTTGATCAGTTAGTCGGTGGCAGGGCTAAGCAACGCAATCGCGAGTCGTTCCCCAAGTCATTGCAAGCTCGTTTCGAGGCCGGCAAAGTTGCGGATTTCATCGAAACCAACGTTTCGATATCAGTACCGATTTTGGATCGCGAGACGAAGATTCCATTTGCTTTTCAAAATGGAGCGTTCCACTTACTTCAGCCGGTTGTTTTTCCTGCGGACAAGGAAGAGGTTAATTTCAATCGCGCGTTGAAGTACTCAATGGAAGGTAAGATTCTTCAGGACCATCCTGACGATGAATATGGGCAACTAAGGTTTAACGTGATTGGGCGATTCGCCAGTGTGTCAGATCCGTCTATTCCCATCGTCAGAGACGTACTCAAGGAATCCAATGTCCGGTTGCATCTGGATCATGATCTATCCGGGCTAGTCGACGAAATCCGACGAACGGGCAAGCCACGCCCCAAGCGCGCATAGCACAACGAGCCGTCGGGTTCGCAACTCCCGATACTTGAACTTGCTCGCCGCCGTACCCTTATCAAAGACAAATGGCATGCTGAACTAAAATCGAATTTGGAACAAATATCCAAGATGCTATCCGGCCTGATCAACGGCGTCGAGAATTGAAGAGTCTGAACCGAACGTATCGACGGCCCGAACAAAAAGTTTGATTCGTGTCTTATCACTCCGACTCGCAGGAATTCACGGTTCAAATGGGCGACTGCATGACTGCGGCTTAAAAATCGAGATTCGGCAATCTCATTACTCGGTTGTACGAAAGGCTGGTCAGAGCGATGCTGACGCGTTTGAGCCAGCGAAACAGATCACTATGCTGGGTGCA
>JAGQOY010000049.1 GCA_020427005.1 Planctomycetales bacterium | reverse complement strand
CAGGGAGAGTGAGTTTGAAAAGATGTTCTGAGAAGAGTTTTTCCCTGTGAGAAAAACTGAATTAACCATAGGCAATTGGAATTTCGGCGGGCAACATTGCCCTTCCAGTTCCAGCGACTGAGCGACCGCTGGGTCAATGAGAAGATTGGGCTGTTTTTTGGGCAATAATATGGAACGTCGTTTTCAAATTCGATCCCCACAGGAAGTTCTTTCCTTATGTCGAGAGCGGGATGTGAAAGCGGTGGATCTTAGGTTCACCGACTTCTTTGGACGCCAGCATCATCTGACAATTCCCGTTTCGGACTTGACCGAAGTTGCTTTTGAAGATGGATTCTCGTTCAGCGGATCGAATGTGCGGTTCTGGCAGTCAGTCGACGAATCCGATTTGTTGTTGATCCCACTACCGTCAACGGCTTGGATTGATCCATTTGCGACCATTCCGACCTTGGCAATTACATGTTCTATCCAGGATCCGATAACTCGTGAGGATTATGATCGCGATCCTCGTTTGGTAGCCTTGCGAGCTGAGAATTACTTGATTCATACCGGCGTGGCTGATCAGGTTCAACTTAGTCCGGAGATTGAGTTCTTTATATTTGACAATATTAAGTATCACCAAACGGCCCAAGCAGCATACTATGAAGTCGATAGCATTGAGGCAGCTTGGAACGTTGGCCGAAACGACGTTCCGAACTTGGGGCACAAAATCGATTATCGGCAGGGATATCTGGCTTGTCCTCCTGTAGATCAGACGGACGAACTGCGAACAGAGATTATGCAAACGCTCATTGAATGTGGCGTGGATGTAGTTTCTCATCGACACGCGTCAGCAACTGCCGGCCAAGTTGTCTTTGACTTGCAACATGAGAGTTTGTTGCTTGCCGCTGATTCAGTGATGAAATTCAAGTATGTTTGCAAGAATTTGGCTGAGAAACACCAACGCTCTGCCACGTTTATGCCAAAGCCTATACTTGGCGACAATGGAAGTGGTATGCATGTGCAAATGTCTTTGTGGAAAAATGGCGAACCCCTGTTTGCTGGAAAGGGATACGGTGGGCTAAGCGAGATTGGTCAGTATGCGATTGGTGGAATTTTAAGACATACTCCTGCACTCTTAGCTTTTACGAATCCTACTACGAACAGTTATAAAAGGCTCGTGCCGGGCTATGATGCTCCAACGCATATCGCATATTCGCAACGCAATAGATCCGCAGCCTGCCGCATTCCAGTAGGGACTCTCGATCCTAGATCAAAACGGATGGAGTATCGTTGCCCCGATCCGGCCGCCAATCCGTATTTGTCATTTGCCGCCATACTCATGGCTGCAATTGACGGAGTGCAGAACAAAATTCATCCAGGTCCGCCCATGGATCGAGACTTGTATGATCTTCCACCAGAGATTTTGCAAGATGTCGTGCGGCTGCCAAAAACCTTAGACGCGGCATTAAGTGCATTAGAAAACGACGCTGATTTCTTGTTGCGCGGCGACGTATTGAGCGAAGCAAGCCTACAAGGATGGATCGAGTACAAACGGCAAAGCGAAGTCGCTCAACTTGAAATGCGTCCGCATCCATACGAATTTTGCATGTACTATGACACCTAGCGTACAGGCTTTAAGAAAACTGGTTGAATTCAGATCGAGAGATTCCAGTGCTAAAGTGATAGCGTGTCCTGGGTGGAGGAAAGCCATTGCGCGATGGCGGCGCGTCGAAGTGTACCTTTGCGAGTCAACGTTCGGTTGGCCACAGACAATGGGCCGGGTAGCAATTCGAAGCGGGTTGGTATCATGTACGACGGGAAACCTTGTAAAGTCTCCGCCGCCCTCTGGTAACGTGACTCTAACCAAGCCGCAGTATCTTTCTTGTCCACTATGGATGTAGGCCATACGAGGGCTCGCAAGAAGGGTTCATTGTTTCCCACGAGAACCACGTGCTGAATGGCAGGATCGCACAGGATTCGAAATTCGAGTGGTTCGGGAGATACCTTATAGCCAGTGGATAGGCAAATCTGAGAGTTGAGTCGTCCCAAGATTTGAACATGTCCTGAGCTCGTAATGCGGGCCAAATCACCCGTACATAGCCAGCCATTGCATATCACGCGCCGAGTTTCGTTTTGGTCCTGCCAATATCCGAGCATGACATGTGGGCCACGAGTCCACAGTACATAATTTTCATCGATTCGAATTTCTACTCCTTGAACTGCAGTACCAACCGTATCCGAGCGTTGGTCATGGCTGAAATTGGAACAGATTACTGGAGACGCTTCGGTTAGACCGTAGCCAATTAGGGGTGGCAGTCCCAGCTCGGCTAGTTCCTGCCAAGTTGTCGAGTTGAGTCCGGCGCCGCCGACCTGCAGTAGGCGAAGTCGATCCCCCAAGCCATGCCGATTTGTCTGTAAATATGTCGATATCTTGTCCGCCAGAAACGGGACCACATTGATGAGCGTTGGTTGGACTCGCGGTGCCCAGTCGATGACGCGTTCCCAGGTTCCCCCCAAACATAGAAGTCCTTTAGTGAGTAGCCAGGTGGAAAGTTCACAGGTCCGCGCATAGGCGTGGCAAAAAGGTAATACGTTAATGCGAATGTCGTACGAATCTTGAGGCGCGGCCATGAGTTTAGCCGATGCGTTCGTGACCAAGTTGTCGTGACTCAACATAACACCACGGTGCGCTCCCGTCGTTCCTGAAGTGAACAGCATCAAAGCGGCGGCGGATGGATTTAGCTGAGCGGCAGATGCGGCCAGTGTGCCCGAATCAGAACGTTCTGGTATCTTTAGGGGCAAAATCGGGCGAACCTGCTCCAAACCCAGCGACCGCAGAGCAACCGATGTTTCAGGCGCACACAGAAGAAGTCGGCAGTCTGCAAATCGTGTAAGCTCAATGACTCGATCGTTGCTCTCACGAGGATCGATAGCCACGTGAACCAATCCCAGACTTTGACACGCCAGATCAATGGCTATCCAGTGAACCGAATTAACTAAGCAACTCCCGATATGCTGAACGCCCTCCGCCGCTTGTTGGGTAAAAACGTAGGCGTATTGAGTGACTAAGTCTGATAACTCTCGCCATGTCCAGTTCTGTCTACCGGATGCTTGAAGCTCACTCAATGCCAGGGCATGGGGTGTATCGGTAACATGCTTCCAAAAGTGTTCGACTAAAAGGCCTGTATTCATTAAGTAAGGTGCGTTGTCTAAACTCGCGCGCCGTTCTTGTGATTCTAAAGAGGGAAACCCAACGAAAAATGAAAATGTAATGAACGCAACCTACGAAATCTGTATCATGCTAAGTTAGAATTTTGACTACTGCTTTTTTTCTCGCAAGAAGGTAGAGTTGAAGTAGGGCCTTTTCCGAAAAAAGAGGCTAGCGCTACTCGCATCGTGACAAAGGAATTGAAATGCCGTTTGAGCCAGCTACGCCAGATCGCAGTGGTGTTACTTCGTCGCATTTGGCGGCTATACATTCCGTTTGCCAACAGAAAAACGCATTTCTATTCTTGAGACCATCTACATCGGCAACCATGCGACTGATCGACGCCGGATTTGCCACCAAGAGTATGGATATCCATGACAAATCGTCGGATTGGGGCCTGACGTCTGGATTTGTACCTATAGATCAGGCGTTTTCTAAAAAGAAGATTGGTCAGCCCAACGACGCGATGGTCCCTCATGGCCACGGAGATGCGCAAGCTGTCCAACTCAGTTTCAGTCAGGGCCAACTCACGTCATTGCTTTCTAAGGGACATTTTGAAAAAACCACCAAGGTAGGAGAAAGTACTGAGACTTGGAAATTTCAAAGTTCCGAAAATTCCAAAGTTGACTTTTTCTGGAATGTAAAATCGGGCAAGGTAACTTGGAAATGGCGCGACCGTGAAAAGGCCGAAGTGCCTGTGTGGGTATGGGGATACAACGGCATTCCGGTGACCGGTGATTACGACATGTGGATGGTAGTCCCTCATGTGTCTGAGGTTAGTGGACAAAAGAACATACTCAGCGTCAAAGATTCGCATGGTCGTTCGGCTGCTTCAGGCTTTACGATTGCCCTAATCCCCGCATTGAACTCAGCCTGTGGGCGACCCAAAAATCCGGTATTCAATCACGGTGCTGAGGCTCAGAATTTCAGTTTTACTCAAGAATTAGATCGCTATCTGGCTCTTTTCTGCCCTGGAACACAAACTCCAATCATGGTACCGCGAATGGTGTTGCCTGGAGTACTCCATGACCTATTGCGACATGGCTATGTGGCGGTGATCAACCCCAAATGGAGAAGTGGATCTACTTTGGGAATTGAGGACATGGGAGCCGCTGCTGCCGAAGGGCAAAAGTCGGGAATTGTAAAAGCAGGTACGGATGCATTGGGCGAGTTGAAGAAGAACGCAGCTTCGCGAATCGCGGTAGCTTGGAAGAAACACAAAGGGAGCTTGGACGAAAGTTTTGAATTGGAACTCAGCAAGCGACTCGGGCAGTGGAAACAACGTTACGAAATGCTGCGTTTCTTTCGCGCCCTTGCAAATACACCAGAACAGCAGAACCGGAATCTAATCCTCCCGGATGAAGCCTTCCCGAAATCTGGTGCTGGTAGTGCCGAGGATACGCGCGAGCTGGCCAGACAATTAGCTCTTGAAACAGAAGAGGCCTTTGGTCGAGTTGGATTCGTTGAAGAGGATGGCCATCTTACTCCTGTCGATGCAACTTTAACCCCGGTAGAACGCAATAAGGTTTCCAAGTTGGTTGAACGATGGGAGGAATTGACCTCTGGCAAATAGTCCGTGAATGGACAGCTACGGCGAAAGGACCTAAGTCGAGTGGGCTTAGTACACCTCGAAAAAGTGTCGCGACATCCGGTGATGCATATTCACAGTTACCGTTCAGAATCCAATCTAAAAGCGCCTGGTAATAGTTCGGCAACAGTTAAGCGCTGAGTCAATTGCCCGTTTAGTTGGCTGTCGAGTAGGAAGATCGGATAATCAAGTCCAAACTCGCTAAGTACTTGGCGGCAAGCGCCGCAGGGAGTTACTGCCCCACGGCTTGCAACCGCTACCGCTCGCCAGGAACGAACGCCAGCTGATACGGCGGCTGCAATGGCGCTACGTTCGGCACATAAGCACAAACCATAGGATGCGTTCTCGATATTGCAGCCAGAGAAAATCCTATTGTCACTAGTCAAAAGGGCAGCGCCCACAAGGAATTTGCTGTAAGGTGCATAGGCTCTTTGTTGTACCGCCAACGCGGCTGCAAACAATTTCTGAGCCACATCTGGCGATAATTCGACAGTATCAACGCTATCTGAATCCATGTTCCATTTCCGCAGTGACGCTTCTATCTCAGAGTTTGCAGATAGGCCACCAAATCGCGAACTTCCCGGGCCGTAAGAATTTCCGTCATATCAGGCATGAGAGAAACATTCTGTTCGACTATCGACTCGATCTCGTCTTTGGAAATCGTGGTGACGTTGCCATTACTGTCAGCCAGCAGGAGCTCGGTTTCCGTCTCGGCCTGTTTAAGTCCTTTGATAACTTGTCCTGAGGAAAGTAGAACTAATGAGGATCGGTACTTCTCATCTATATCTGCGCTAGGTTGAGCAATGGCTCGCCACAAGTGATCAACCTTGCGAGTGGCTGCAATGTGAGTTAATTCTGGGCCGATCTCGCTGCCGCGTGGTCCTATTCGATGGCACCTGACGCATTGAGCTTGAACATGCGTACGAAAAACGAGGCTTCCTCGTGTAGCATCGCCTCCCTCCTGTGATAAGGAGAACTTGTGGGGCAATTCAGGTTTTTGGGATGCCAATTCTGGCAATTGCCGTAGAGCTTCGAATACTTCAAGACGCACGGCAGGTGCCAGATTGTCATTTGTCAATTGATTTGCCAATTGAGCGAGTAGCTGCACCACGGTTGGTTCAGATTTCGCAATGACAGGAAGAAGGTCAATACAGGTTTGGTACACCGCAGCCGGTTCAGAAAGGCGGTTTGGGCTCTGAAGCTGCGCAAGGTATTTCCCGATATGTTGCAGTGCATGTGGCGGAGCAACGTCAGCTAGTATCTGCAAGGCAGCTCGTTTTAAATTGGCGTCGCCAAACTCTAAGGCTCGTTCGCTGAGTTCGATCAGTTGAGGATGATGTTGTGACCGAGCGGCCTGCAAAGCGGCTATTTGGACCGGAGAATCAGACTGTGAACTTGGTTCAAGCAATTGTTCTAGAACATCAGGCTCCACCATCAAGTGCAGCGATTGTGAAGCATTAATTGCTTCGCTTTGCAGTCCGGAGCCGGGAGTGAGCATTTCGGATAGACCAGCAGACAATGTTCCATGGTCTATCTGCCGGTTACCTGTCAGGTCGCGTCGATAGCCCTGCACGCGGTCGAGCACATCGGGTGATAGCCAATTTCCGAGGACCGCAACCGCTTCACTACGCATGTTTAACGTGGCCTTGGGAGACAAGGCAAAAGACATTAGGCGTTGAGATGATAAGGAGTCGCCCAATCGAAAATTGGCGCTAATGGCCCTTCTAACAAAGGCCTCTGGGGCGCCGTTGTCCAGAGATGTTTCTGTAAGAGAATTGGCGAGGTCATCAAGTGCTCCAGGAATGGAATCATCGTCATGAATGGCTCGAGCGGTCTCTGTGCGAATCCACCAGTTCTGGTCCTTTAGAAATTCAGCGATCGCAGGGCTAGCCAGGTGACGCAGCGCTAGCACACAGCACATGCGTCGCATCACAGAAGGATGACTCGCTTGAGCGACTAATTGACGGACGTCTGCACAACGCGATAAGGCCAGCGAAATACTGTGGCGCAAATAATGTTCATCTGTTCGAAGGGATTCTGCCTGCGACAGCAGCAGTTCTTCGGCCTCGCGTACCGGATGTCGCGCCAAGGCCAAACCCGCCAGCACACGCACATAGGGTTCGACGTCTGTAAGTAGCGGTATAAGTGCAATTCCGTTTACGTTTTGCAATTCACCAAACGTTTTGGCCGCTTGCCCCCGAACGTGATAATCTTGATCGTCAAATAATTCCTTGAGCACGCTGGCCACTCTCAGGTCACCATCGCGTCCCAAGGCCCCTAGACCCCAGATTGCATGGCATCTTGCCACAGGATTGTCCAGAGACTTGTCCGTGGAAGTGGCCAGCAAAACGTCGAATTCCTTTTGCTGTACCAAAGCAAACTGAGCTCCCAATCGGATGCGTTGGTCTGGATGCCGCAGTAGGGATCTTAATTCGCTTGGTGAGCGGTGAGCGTAACCAGCGGCAATGAACTGTTCCACTTCGCGCCGAAGAGGAAACTGATCGCTACCTGTTACATCAATACGAACAATGGATCCAATTTCATCCAACGGATAGCCCCCATCCCAATTGGCGCCATACAAGGCCCCATCGGGCCCAAACGCCAAGCCAACGATGGCCATCCCCGATCCGATAAGATGATCATCTTGCATACGAAAGCTATCGCCGTCGGGCACCGCGCGAAATGCATATTGATAGCCATTGGGCGCACTAGTCAAAAAAAAGAAGTTTTTATATTCCGGAGATAACGCTGTCCCTGGATTGAATTTGAAGCCTGCAGGGCCGTCGACGTAATGCGATAGAGGCGGAACGATGTAAGCAGGGTGGTCCGCACTTGGAATGTCCCAGAGGTGTTCGTCGGTCCAGGGATTGTAATTGTCCCCCCGATACTGATAGTTGCACCGCCAGCCTGCATCCATTTCTGCCACGATGTAAACGAATCGTTCACGTTCGCCTGGCATGTCTGCATCGTTGTCAACGCTAAAGAGATCGCCATATTCGTTGAATGCTAGTTCCTGTACGTTCCGTAGGCCGTGTGCAAAGACTTCAAAGTTGCTGCCGTCTGGGTTGCATCTCATAACGCCCCCCTGATTCGAATAACGGAACGTGCGTCCCTCTCGCGACGTAGCGTTTATGCCCTTGTCACCTATGGACCAATAGATTTTGCCATCAGGTCCAACTGTTAAGCCATGCATATCATGACCCGCGTAGGCTATGTGAAGGCCAAATCCATGAGCCGTTACTTCGCGCTGATCCGCGATCCCGTCGTCGTCATTGTCTCGCAGTTTCCATAGATCAGGCGCGATGGTTGCCCAAACGTTCCCTTCATACGCCATTACGCCGGCCGCAATACCGGTTACCTCGGAGTTAAAGTCTTCGGCAAAAACCGTCATTTCATCGGCTGTTCCATCGTGATCATTATCAACCAAGCGGTAAATACACTCGCTGACTACTGTTAGATCTCGCCAATCGAATTGGCCATCTTCGTTCCAATCATTGACATGCTGCGACTGCTCTTGTTGATCACCGCCGATGGCCAGCTTCTCTCGTACGAACCGGCGTTTGTCTTCTACGCTTTGAAGCCCCACATCCTCAGGTATCCATTGCCGGTGCTCGCGGATATCCAGGTCTTGGATCTTGCGACGACGGGTTTGTGTTGCGAAAACTCGTCCCTGTTCGTCTACGCTGACCGCTACTGGATCAGGTACGTTGATTTCACCAGACCATTTCTTGAATTCAAGTGGTGGAAAGGTGATTGACGTGTCGGATGTTTGCGGTGACTCAGTCTGCGCCCACGCTCGAGATGGAACCACTAGCTGAAGTAGAACGCAGCTGGCGAAGACGATGAATCTGAATCTCAGGGGGTTGTAAATAGACATGGGCAATGCTCAATAAAAACAACTTACAACAAGTCATGATGAAAAGGCGGCAGCTACAACCTGCTTCATTTTTTGCAGGCCTACCTGGGCTACTTCAGCTGCTGGTTGTTGCCAGTAGTCGCGGTTGAACAATTCCAAGCTCAAGGTACCGGAGAATCCTCCACGAGCCAGCGTACGCAGGATGTAGCCCATGGGAGCTATTCCGTCTCCAGGATAAATTCGATCTTTGTCTGCTATTTCTGCTCGTGGTGGAGTGGCGGGGTAATCGTTCATGTGTAGGCAGTGCATTTTTGTTCCAGGAACTAGTCCCATGTTGCTAAAGTCCGAACCACCTTTGTAGAGATGGTAGACATCTAGCAGGACGCAAGCGTCGCGATGAGCCGCTGCACTAGCCACATGCAGTACCTCCTCAAGTCGAGAGAGATTCTTGGAAAAGCCCCACAGTTCCAATTGAGGAACGACATCCCTGGCAGCTCCAACCTCAAGCAGTTGATGGTATCGATCGCCGGCCGCATCCAAAGCTAGTCCTGCCTCGTTCGTGGCGCCGACCGGAGGAGCCGCAATACGACGACCTCCCAGCGCACGCAGTGTGTCCATGTCCTTTTTACATTGCTCAATGCCTGCTGCGCGACGCTCGTCATCGTCAACGATCCAAGCGCCAAAAGCAATGCCACTATCTACTGACAGGCCCAAATCCTTTAGCTCGTTACGTAAATCGATCAGGGAACCACCTTCGTTGACAAACTTATCCACATCGCGAGTCCACAATTCCACTGAGTCATAACCAGCTTGCGAGGCGATCTTGATTTGATCTCGAACCGGAATCATCCCGCCATTTATCGTACTCGTATTAAGACAGTAACGAAATTTAGGTGCAGTGGATAAAGATTGGGCTGCAGCCCGTTGCAGCCCGCCCGCGGCCAAGCATCCAGTGGTTGCCAGAAATGACCGACGAGTAAAAGCATATGAATTCACTTTGGTGCCTCTCTCGAAAATATTACCAATTTCAATATCCCAAAGACTGTATCAAATGATGCGTCTGACGGCCCGATGTCCGCAGGGATCGACCACCATCTTACTCTAGCCGAGGGCGGGTTGCGATGGTTACGCCGCCTGGTAAGCTGAAGCCAACGCGGGGAGGATATCGGGTGGTCAGATCCGATATGGACTCTGATCCTCAAGATATTGATCAAAACCAAATGCAACTCGGGTATATCAACATAGGAAACAGATAAATGGCCAGACAATGTAGATGGGGAATATTGGGAACCGCGGGAATTGCTCGTAAGAATTGGAAAGCGATTCGACTGTCTGGGAATGCTTGCGTATCGGCTGTCGCTAGCCGGAGTATCGACGCGGCAGACCGTTTTATCGATGAATGTAGCTGCCAAGTACCAGTTAATGATCGTCCACATGCATTTGGTAGCTACGAAGACCTATTAGCATCGTCGGAGGTGGACGCAGTCTACATTCCTTTACCAACGGCACTTAGGAAGCAGTGGGTCGTCCGAGCTGCGGAAGCCGGCAAACATGTGCTGGGTGAAAAGCCAGCGGCGAGCAACGCCGTAGATGTGGCAGAAATGTTGGCGGCCTGTGAAAGGAACGCTGTTCAGTACATGGATGGTGTCATGTTCATGCATAGCAAGCGACTACCTATGCTTCGGCAGATGATTGCCAGTGGAAATCCAATTGGAAAACTGCGGCGTATGTGTTCGCAGTTTTCATTTGCGGGTGACGAGACTTTCCAATCTTCCAACATTCGGGTTCATAGCGAGCTAGAGCCGTACGGCTGTCTTGGCGATCTGGGATGGTATTGTGTGCGGTTTTTTTTGTGGGTGCTTGAGGGGACCATGCCGGTAGCCGTTCGCGCTAGAACGCTATCCACATTACAGGGCAGCGCCAGCCCAGGAACTGTGCCCGGTGAATTGAGCGCAGAGTTGGTTTTCCCCGGCGGTGTCTCAGCCAACTTCTACTGCTCCTTCATGACTGAGAATCAACAATGGATGCATTTGAGTGGGACGCAAGGGAGTGTTCGGATCGACGATTTTGTTTTGCCTTATCATGGTCCCGAAGTTGGAGCTACCGGAATCCAAGACGTTTTTCATGTGGCAAATACGACCTTCCACATGGAACATCATGCCTCACGACATGCCGTCAGCGAGTATTCCGATGGGGAATACAACTCTCAGGAAGTCAACATGATTCGGGAATTCTCAGACCTGGTAGTCTCTGGTCAGGTAAACGAGCAATGGCCCGCCTGGACCTTGAAGACGCAACGCGTGCTGGACGCTTGTTTTGAATCCGCGCGACACAACGGACAGGAAGTCGTGCTGAACTGAGGTTTGTGGGGCGAACATCCATTTGAAGTGCCCACGTTATTTGTGCTCACCGAGAGGATTGCACCATCGCGGTAGACAAGAGCGGGCGCGGAGGAGTGGGCGCGGAGGAGGAGTCGCTTTTCCAGGCCGGCTTTGCTAGCACTCCTTCATAGCTGAAAAATGTGAATTTGTATCGATCAGTCAAAGTTTGCGGCCGGATGCGCCGATATCAAGCGTGTCGGGAACTTTCTACAGAGTCAATCTGCTAGGGTGTGCCTGACAAGGGGGGTTCGAAAACAAGATTCCGTCGCACTTGCCGACTGCCAATGTGAGCTATTACCTCGTGGGTAATGGGACTTTTAGTGGCCGTCGCTGCGGTAGACTTGCAGGAACCTCGCTCCGATGAGCCGATCAATATTTCGCTGGGCCGCAATCGCACAAATCTGTTTGGTGCTCTTCACTGGTTGCCACCCCACTCAGCCATTTTTCGTACCGCGTGATGACGCCATGAGTCATTACATCGACCAGGCGTTGTCGATCGAGTATGCGGATGTGTACGTCGATTCTTTGCCCGAAGCGACCATGGCTGTCGTTCCCTTTGGTCCAGACCATGTGCCCGAGCAATTTGTCGATCTGACGCTGGAAGACTGTGTGGCCTATGCGCTACAGAATTCAAAAATCCTGCGGACCACGAACGGTTCCAATCAGCTAAGTTCTACAGTCGCCGCTGCTCTATTGAGCGCTCAGCCGGGACAGATGCCCAGCACCTACGACCCGGCCCTGATGTTCACAACCGCCAATACACAACCCTTGGCAATCGACAACCAAGGCAACCGGATTGCACCGAGGGGCGCATTTCGAGCAAACCAAGTTGGGGGCGTAGAAGACGCGCTCAGCGAATTTGATGCTCAGTCGAGCATGATCTTGGGCTACAACACGACGGATCGACCCCGGAACGTAGGGCAAGGCAACATTTTCAATCCCCAATTCTATCAAGCCTTTGATGGAAACGCCCAGGCTGCCCTAAGCAAGCGCATGGCGACGGGTTCGATTGCTACTGCTCGGTTTACGACCATCTATTCGAGAAACAACATTCCCGCCTCTGGAAACGCCTTGGGAAGCACCAACTTTGGACGTAGTGTTCCCAGCGATTACACGGCAGCTGTGGAACTCCAGTGGATTCAGCCCTTGTTGCGTGGACGAGGAACGCTCGTGAACCGCATACCGATTGTACTGGCTCAGATCAACCAGGAACAATCCACGCATGACTTTGAAGCCAATGTGATCAATCTAGTCAAAAGCGTTGAGGACGCTTACTGGGATCTCTACCTTGGCTACAGAGCATTTGAAACTGCCAAGCTGGCTCGTGACCGTGCCAAGGAGTTGGTTGACGTAGCTCAGGAACGAGCCGACCGTACGGCAACACCCAAGCACGTTGTGTATGAAGCTCGTGCTGTCTATCAACAATTCCAAAGTCAAGTGAACTCAGCACTTAATGGTGGAGCAAATATCCCGGGGATCGACCCATCGGGCCTTTATGGACGCGAACAAATCCTTCGGGAGAAAATGGGTTGGAGCCCTACCGACGGAACATTGATTCGTCCAGCTGACGAGCCGACTCAGGCTCGCGTACAGTTCGATTGGAATGAAGTTCGAGGCGAAGGCTTGACGCGCAACGTCTTCCTGCGAAAGCACAAATGGTCCATCAAGGCGCGTGAGATGGAGCTAATTTCTGCCAAGAACCAGATCTTGCCCCAATTGGACCTATCCTTGACCTATCGTTGGCTCGGCGTGGGCGATACGTTTGCAGCGGCCCAACGAAGCGGCATAAACTTCCCAGATCCAGGTTCCAATGCTCTCGAAGAACTTACCGGTGGTCGGTACCAGGAGCTAGGAGCTCGTCTGGAATTGACTCCGCAAGCAATTGGTAAACGAAAGGCTTTACAAAATATTACTAATGCTCAGATCGCCTTGGCCAAGTTTACGGAGGAACTGCGCGAGAAAGAGAACATGTTGGTTTTCGAATTATCGACTGCCTTCCGCAATATGGATTCTTCGCTATCCATGATCAAATCCTTCGCAGATCAATGGCAGGAGCGCACCAGTGAAATCGAAGTGCTGGAAAAGAATCTTTCCATTGCACCTGATATGGCGACGCTCATGGATCAATTGCTGCGTGCAGAGCAAAGTCGTGCTCAGGTGGAATTGCAATACTATCAAGCATTAGCCGCCTACAACAAATCACTCGTATATATTCACTACCTCAAAGGTTCGTTGTTGGATCTCAATAGCATTTCACTTGGCGAAGGGGCCTGGGTAGACAAGGCATACTGGGACGCTGAGGAGCGAGCCCGCGAACGAGCCAGTGGGTTGTACTTCGACTACGGCTACACTAGGCCAGGTGTTATGAGCCGGGGCCCAGTGGAGTACGGTGGGCTGACCGAAGGTAACATTTCCGATCCCTATTCCGAGTCAACACAACCCGATGTCGAAGCCGTCGAACCTTCCGAAGGCCCAGCTGGTCAAATCCCTGAACGCGAACAACCAAAACTAGAGCCACTGCCAGAGAGACAGCCGCGTACTGCCCCCATCACTCAAGATAGGAGTGGGAGGACCAGGAACGCTACTGCGGGAGCCTTCGAGTGGGGGAACCTGAATATTGACGAGTCAAACACATCGGTAGCTCATGTGGTACCTAACAATGCCGCAGCAAACCGCGTAGTTGTGGTCAGCAGCAGTGCTAACCAATCTAACACGAATGCGTCTCGCGCATCGATCTCCGATACTCAAGCCGTCTGGCGTGGCCGTTAATTCGGATCGCATCTTACTTCAGGCGTCATCCATACACGAGCTCGGAGCCCAAGTTAAGGCATTACATAGTGGAATTGAAGCGTACAGCTTGATGCTGTGAACGAGGTAGGGGGAAAGCCCGATAGGGGTGGCGGCAGTTTACTGCCGCTACCCCTATCGGCAATTTACAGGGCCGAGACGAGTTGGGTTACAATATCCTTTGGGCGGATAATGCTAACAGAGCCCTTGCGACACTCAAAAGCAACCGGCAAATGCCTGAGCCGAGTAGAGTTTTAGAATAAGGGCTGGTCTCGAACTGGATCTCACGCTTCCTTTCCGGGCAATGCGAGGAAGTTTTGGGGCGAGCGGCAGCAATGGAGAGTGCCAATTCTGTTTAGCAAAAAAAAGGATCTTCCAAATATCCACTAAAAGTTGGCAGATGAAATCAGCTTCTTTATTACATTCAATGCGTATGCGTATTTCCAGCGATTGTTATTTCAAGCGGGTAATGAACGCCTATACCTTAGCGTTGTCGGTTAGTTTGTCGATGGTTTTCACTCTAGAGGCTTCTCCGGATGATACCGAGATTGCGCAAGCCCAGAAGTTGTTAGTGGAGAAGTGTTGGGACTGCCATGGACCAGAAGAGAAAAACGGTGGATTGGATTTCAGTCAACCGCAAAGCCTGATGTTACCTGCGGATTCCGGCGGCTCAGCGGTGGTGCCGAACAATCTCGATCAAAGCCAAATCTTGTTGCGTGTCCGCCAACAGGATCCAGAACGACGCATGCCACCAGAAGCTTCTCCATTAGATGAATATGAAATTGCGATCCTGGAAAAGTGGGTCAGTGCAACCGAATACTGGAAACAATTAAACAAAGCGCATGAGGTGTCTGCCCTAAAACAAACCAAATCCAGTCATTGGTCTTTTCAGCCGCTGAGCTCCCCTGCCCTGCCCAACATCGTCGACGGGAACTGGCCTACAAGTGCTGTTGATTATTTTGTTGCGGCCGAACGTGAAAAGCGTGGTCTAGAGGTTGTGCCGGATGCTCAAGCTGCGACGCTTGCCAGGCGGTTACACTATGACCTGACTGGCTTGCCACCTAGTCCCCAAGATATCATCCATTTTCTCGATGCTGAACAGCGCCTAGGGCGCCAGGCGGCCTCGGAGCAACTTGTGGATCGATTGCTGGCAAGTCAAGCATATGGTGAACGTTGGGGACGACATTGGATGGACTGGGTACGTTACGCGGATACCGCAGGCGATAATTCGGACTTTCCAATCCCCCAAGCTTATTTGTACCGCAATTACATTATTGAATCGTTTAATTGCGATGTTCCCTACGACCGGTTCTTAACCGAACAAATTGCAGGCGACCTACTACCTGCGGATTCACAGTCGGAGCGAAATCGCCAGCGAATCGCGACAGGTTATCTTGCCATGTCGCGTCGATTTGGGTCATTAGTTGAGCGTTACCCGTGGCACCTGACGATAGAGGATACGCTTGACAATCTGGGGCGTACAACGATGGGTTTAACCCTTTCCTGTGCTAGATGCCATGATCATAAATTCGATCCGATCACTATGCGAGATTACTACGGACTTTATGGCTTCTTCGCGAGCACTCGTTATCCGTTCCCGGGAATCGAGCTATTTCAAGTACAGAATGATCTCGTGCCGTTGTTACCGACAGAGGAATATGATCTGGCATTGGCACCCTATGCTGAAAAGTCGCAGCAACTAACCAATGAGTTGGAAAAATTGTTAGCTGAGTGCAGGAAGCAATCGCAACAAAATGCAATTGCTGAGATTGATGCGACCCTCGACGAACGGCGTCAAATGCGAGACGCACTTGATGCCATGTTGATCAAAGCCCGTCGGGCGGGTGAACGTCTAGCCGAACACCTCAAGACGATTCCTGAATTGCCTATGGCTTACGCCGTTGCTGAAGGAGTTGTACAGGACGCGTCGATTCAAATCAGAGGGGAACCAGAACGACCAGGGGCCGTCGTGCCACGGGGGTTTCCCAGCGTTTTAGGTGGACAGCAGCTCGCTAGCGACATTTCGCAACAAAATAGTGGACGGCTGCAATTGGCCCAATGGATTGCTAATCCTCAAAATCCATTAACGGCCCGAGTGATAGTAAATCGCATCTGGCAACGCCACTTTGGACGAGGACTCGTTTCGACGACTTCCGATTTCGGCTCCCGAGGGGATGCGCCGTCCCACCCCGAGCTGTTAGACTGGCTAGCCGAGGAGTTCATGAATCATGATTGGTCGATCAAGCACTTACATCGCTTGCTGCTTACCTCCCGAACCTACCAGCTAGCAAGTCAGGATACAACCCACGGCTTTGAGCAAGATCCTGAAAACCATTGGTTATGGAAATTCAATCGATCTCGTTTAGATGCAGAATCATTACGAGATTCGCTGCTATTTGTTGCGGGAAATCTTGATACGACGGCCCAGACCAAACCCTATGATTTTCCACCTCAAGCAGAATGGAAGTTTACGCAGCACCATCCATTTAAAGGGGATTACCCTTCGTCCAAACGCAGTGTGTACCAAATGACAAAGCGGTTGACTGCGGACACTTATATGCAAACTTTTGACGGGCCCGATCCCAATGTTTGTACTAGCTCACGAGACCAATCGGTGACGCCATTACAAGCGTTGTATTTCGTAAATGATGAGTTTATCCACCAGCAAGCCAACGCATTTGTGCGACGCTGGATGGAAGAGTCTTGTATCGGCGACGACAATCAGGATTCAGCTCGTATCGCACTGGCTACTCTGGCCGTTTTGGGGCGTCCTGTGGAACAAGAGGAAACGGAATTGATGAGAGCTTTCTTGCAGCAAGTTCGAGATCAATTGAGTCCTTTGAAGGAGGGCATTGTCCATCCTGACAATAAGTTGAGCGATCATGAAAACGCCCTTCCAGTTGATCTGCAACCGTGGGCAAGCTTGGTTCGTGATTTGTTTCGACTCAACGAATTTGTGTACATCGACTAACTTGCGTTCAGGGCGGTCCTGCATGGTCGAGTTCGTTGGCTAAACGATTGGTGACTTTGAGATAGATGAGAGCATGATCAACACGTTCAAACGCCGGCCTCTGATTCGATCGATGTTGGGTGGTTCGCTGTTTTTCCCAGCCGTGCTGTCGGAGCTGGCAAACGGTGGAACACAAGCGTCAACAAGTGCGTCTGGTCTACATTGGCCAGCTCGAGCAAAGTCTGTAATTTTTGTTTACGCGACTGGTGGTGTATCCCACATTGATACGTTTGATCCAAAGCCAACGTCGGGTGGTAGGGATGGCAAGGGTAAAGATCAACTGATGGGGAACATATTTGGTTCCCAGCACAATCCTCAATGTGGAATAGAAGTAAGCAATATCTTTCCGCATATGCGTAATGTTATGCACGAAGTTTGTCTCCTGCGGACTATGCGGGCTTCGCATTTCGATCATTCAGAAGCCACGCTGGGAATGCATACAGGTTCTCCCACTTTTGCGCGGCCTAGTATGGGATCATGGGTCAGCTATGGTCTGGGTAGCATCAATGAGAACCTACCAGGCTTTGTGGTAATAGCTCCTTACTTGCCGTACGGTGGAACGCAGGTTTACGCGAGCGATTTTCTGCCGGCCACGCATCAAGGTACTCGCGTAATTCCTGGCGATCAACCGATCGCGAATTTATCTCCACCTTCCTCCACGGCAAGTCTCCAGGAAATCGAGCTCTCGTTTTTGCAGCGGCTCAATCAAAGGCACCAAACCGCACGCCCGTTTGATCAGGAAATAGCGGCTCGAATGAAATCATTTGAAACAGCCTTTCAAATGCAAATAGCCGCCCCCGAAGCATTCGATGTGAACAGTGAACCAGAACATATTCACAGACTTTATGGCTTGGATCGAAAACTAACGGGAGTGGGGTCCGATTTTTCATGGCAGTGCCTTGTTGCCCGTAGGTTGGCCGAACGAGGTGTCCGGTTTATCGAGCTCATCGATTCCGGTTCAAGACCTAACTGGGATTCACATGGCGAAATGAACGAGCACGCAGACTTGGCGCTTAAGGTGGATCAACCGTTAGCAGCCCTGATTTTAGATTTGAAACAGCGTGGCATGCTGGATGAGACAATCGTGTTGTGGGCAACTGAGTTTGGTCGCACGCCAACGCGAGAAGGTAAAAATGGTAGAGGGCATCACCGAGATTGCTTTAGCGTTTGGGTCGCGGGAGGTGGCTTTAAAGGAGGCTTGGTACGTGGCTCTACCGACGATATAGGTAAATACCCGGTTGAACCGGAGGTCGAAGTACACGATCTACACGCTACGATTCTGCGCCAACTAGGGATCGATCACGAACGCTTGACCTTTCGGCATGCCGGGAGAGATTTTCGCTTAACGGATGTGCGCGGACGGATATTGACAGATTTAATTGTGTAACTCGTGCAGGACTGACCAAACGAGCACGTGTCTTTTAGGATCAGTTTGCGAATAGCAGTTCGCAGTGAAGCGAACCCAATGGCTAAACCGGCAAAGAAAAGTTCTGGCCCGACTAGACTTCTGCTCCGTCATCCAAGTGAAGCATTTGTTCGTCGTTGAAGCATTCCAGCAATTCCTCGAAGTCCTCTTGTTGAAACACGCTTAATTCTGAGGCTCTTGTAGAAAACCACTCACTGCGAGCAAACTTGCACAGCAAATCCGGTGAAACAGCCGCCGTATGGTCAACATAGAATCGGTGAAGAGCAGCTCGAAATGGCTCATCTCGAAAACTGGTCGACGAATTCCGAGCGTAAATTAGATTCAGGATCTGCTGAAATTCAGCGAAAATTCGCGATTGATCAGTCATGGAAGCTTATCGCAAAAAAGAAGGACGAGTAATACGGTTGAAGCTTCCTAAAAACGACACGTTCAGTTCAAGCAAATCGATTGAAAAATCTGGCCATTTTTTCAAAAACAGCGACTTCGAATACCCATCATGGGGGGGTTGCGGCCCTGGCAGGGTGGTGAAAAAGTCGATTTGCAAAATATTGGGGACGATTAGTAACCCGAAGCGTCAGTGAGGGGCTGGGCCCATTCCCTCGCTGATGCTTCGGGTTAGTTTTTCAGCAGCCCGCTGGGCTTTATCAGGTCTCTATCGACTTTTCTTATTAAGCCAAAAAAAGACGAAGGAGCCGCGTTCGCCGACCAAAAATGTTTCTTTGGAAACCAGTTGAAAGACGAGCGATGGATGAGAAAATACCTTCTGTGGCCAGAGGGCGTTTAACAAACCGTCGGAAGCTGTTATGGCCTTTGGAGGGGTTGGTGGCGTGCGTGGAAGGTTTGAGCCTTTCGGGTGGAAAAACGGAATGAGAGGTGCAGAGCATAAAGGCTGGCGGGAGGCCGCTAGGCAGGCTCCAATGATAAGAAGTAAACAACTTTTCCAATTACCGCAAAGCCGCTGCATGCATCTTGTCCAAGGCAATTTCTTGCGCGTTGCGACCTAGAGGCTCACCGCAGCGCAATGTGCCTGCTTGAAAATTAGAAACACTGCATGGCGATACCTGACTTCGAAAAAGCTGATGGCCTAATTCCTGCTATCACACAAGATGTTGAAACTGGGCAGGTACTCATGTTGGCCTGGATGAATGAAGATGCCTGGCGTGAGACTTTGGCTACCGGGAGAGCGGTCTACTTTAGCCGCAGTCGCAACCGGCTGTGGAGAAAAGGGGAAGAGAGTGGACATTTTCAGCATGTCTGCGAGATACGAGTGGACTGCGATGCAGATGCCATACTATTGAAAGTGCGTCAGACGGGTGCGGCATGTCACGAAGGCTACCGCAGCTGCTTCTTCCGTTCAGTCAACTCAGATGGTGTGTCGTCAATTGTTGACCAACGCCTGCGCGATCCAAAAGAGATATACGGCGGACCATCATGAAGGCTCCGGCGAATAAACGGATCTACTTGGTTGCGACATGTGATACCAAAGGATTGGAATTGGAGTATTGCGCACATTGCATTCGCAACTTGCAACTGGATTGTGTGCTGGTGGATGTTTCCACCACTACGGGTGCAGTGAAAATCCATGTGGATGTTAGGCCAGAGCAAGTGTTAGGAAGCAGAAGGCTTCCTTCGGGGGAAGATCGGGGGGCATGCATTGAGGTTATGAGCCAGGGCTTAACCGATTATCTTCAGCAACAATGGGCTTCAGGACACGTTGCTGGCGTTCTGGGCCTTGGTGGCAGTGGTGGAACCTCCTTGATCTCTCGAGCTCTTAGAGAACTACCAATCGGCTTGCCAAAGCTTATGGTATCAACCGTTGCGAGTGGAAATACTGCGCCGTACGTGGGCTGCAGCGATACGGTTATGATGTATTCGGTAGTTGATGTGGCGGGTTTGAATACCGTTTCTCGTACGATTCTTGCCAATGCTGCGCATGCTATGGCTGGCATGGCAATGGCTCCTCCACCACTATCGGAAGCTAAGCCGGCCATAGGGATGACTATGTTTGGGGTGACAACTCCGTGTGTGACTGGGGTCCGTGAGAAATTGGAATTGCATGGTTACGACGGATTAGTGTTTCACGCTACCGGCACTGGCGGACAGGCAATGGAACGCCTAGTAGCATCTGAGTTGATTGAAGGTGTGTTAGATATCACCACTACGGAAGTCGCTGATGAAATAGTTGGAGGAGTATTTCCCGCTGGCCCACAGCGCTTTGACGCCACCTTGAAGCGTGGCTTACCCTTGGTTCTAAGTTTCGGGGCTTGCGACATGGTTAATTTTGGGGCACAGGCGACGGTACCAAGCAGGTTTAAGGACAGGAAACTGCATGTTCACAATGCGCAGGTGACGCTCATGCGAACTAGTCCGGAGGAGAATTGCCAAATCGCCGCCTGGATTTGTCGAAAATTGAATTCTTCCAGTGGGCCAGTCACCGTTGTGATTCCAGAAAAGGGAGTTTCCATGCTTGACCAGCCGGGGCAGCCTTTTTACGATCCCGAAGCGGATGCAGCCCTATTTGATGAGGTGGAACGCCTGTTGGCTACAGATGCACAACGGCAGCTTAGATCTTTGCCGCTGCACATTAACGAACCTGAGTTTGCGCAGGCGCTTGTCGACGAGTTCTTGGCGCTTGCCAAGCCAATCAACTCATCGCGGTGCAAAGCCCATTAGGAATAGAAGCAGATGACCCCGAGCCGAACTGAAATTCTAAACCGACTTCGACAAAAGCGCGCTGCTGGACGACCAATTGTTGGAGGTGGTGCTGGCACTGGAATCAGTGCCAAGTGTGAAGAAGCTGGGGGCATTGACCTGATTGTGATCTACAACTCTGGCCGTTACCGCATGGCTGGACGCGGCTCTTTGGCTGGATTGATGCCGTTCGGAAACGCCAATCAGATTGTCAAGGAAATGGCCTACGAAGTGCTGACAGCAGTAAAAAGTACACCGGTTCTAGCAGGTGTGTGTGCAGTAGATCCGTTTATGTTGCGAGATAACTTTTTGCGAGAGCTTAAGGAAATGGGCTTTGCAGGGATTCAGAATTTTCCAACTGTTGGTCTGATAGATGGAGTGTTCCGCGCTAATCTCGAAGAGACGGGAATGAGCTTTCAAATGGAGGTCGATTGTATTCGAGCAGCTCATGAGCTGAATATGTTGACAACTCCCTACGCCTTTGATGCGGAGCAGGCTCGCCAGTTGGCTCAGGCAGGAGCTGATATTGTCGTCGCTCACATGGGGCTAACGACACATGGCACAATCGGAGCCCACACGGCTCTTTCTTTATCCGATTGCATTCCAAGAATCGCCGAGATGGCAGAAGCTGCTCGCCAGGTGCGCGATGACATTTTAGTGTTATGTCATGGCGGGCCGATAGCGATGCCTGAAGATGCGCAGTGGATTTTGGATCGCTTGCCCATCATTGATGGTTTCTATGGGGCAAGTTCCATGGAAAGACTGCCCACTGAGTTGGCATTAACAGAGCAAGTGAAGAAGTTCGTTGGTCTTGAATTAGGAAGTTAGCGATCCAGCTCGGTCTCCTCATGTCCATTGTCGGCCAAACTGGGTTGCCACCGCATAAAAGAGTAAGTCAAGAGCCAGACATAAACCGTGCTAGCCAAAGCAGTGGCGATGCTAGCGCCAAGGGCAAAGGCGAATAGAGTGGGACCCAGCAGGCTTCCGGCCACGATGGCACCTGCAATTGCCGCTATCAGAGCTGGAAGAAGTAAGGCAAAGAAGAGCCAGACACTTGCCATGGCTCGGCCGGCTGCCAAACCGTCCCGCTGTTGAAGAGCTCGCGGGCGAATCCAGTTCCACATGCCCATCAAGTTGACATTCGCATCAATAACGAAAGCTCCGGGTATGAGAGCTAAGGCCACAATGATTACTTGATCTCGGCCCGTAGGTACCAAGTATAAGAAACTCAGTGTTAGCAATAGGTGAAGGCAAGCCATGGGGATGCACGGACCGGCCAATTGCCCCAAAACAATTCGCCAAGGCGTGATGGGTAAGCTTTTAAGCATTTCACGTTGTCTCAATGGCCCAAGAAAACCAACTGGCAACTGCAACAACAGGATGAAGTCAGCGTATAAGGTCAGTCCAACCATCCATCCAATACCACTCCAGCCTGCTAATCTTTTCGAATCCAGCAACAAGGGTAGCACAAGGACAACACCAACGATGGTAGCGGTGAATACCAGGTAACGGGGTAGGATTCGCAGGGAGTGCAGCATCTGCATCCATGCCACGCTGCCGGCTCCGCCAAATCGTATTGGTCCAGGCAGGGAAACACTTCGTGTCCAACCTGTAAGTTGCCCGGTACCGCTACGCAAAGCGGTTTTGCGACGTTCCTGGGACTGATCTGTTCTGGCGGTCGACGCCTCAAGGAAGTTGCCCCCCAACAAATAGACCAGAGCTATCATGCTGATGAGTATGCCGACGCGTAGCGGGAGCAATAGCAACAACTGCGGCAATTCTCCACTAGCGGATATGGGAGCGAACATCCAACCCAAAGCCGGTAACAACCATTGTCCCGTGGAAGTTTCAATTGCCGCTGCAGCCAGAGTGGCGATCGTGGGAGCGACGCCTTGTTCACGAAGGATGCGCATGGCTTGGATCAGCATGAAGCATACGTATGTCATGCCTGCGAACGACAAGATGCGTTTCAATCTTCCGATGATCGGTTGATGAGCTTGACGAGAGGCCAAAGACAATATCATGCCAAGAAGCAGTGAAAACAAGATGAGTAGCCACAACCCTAACAGTGCGGCGAGATAACTTTGAAGATAAGGTAGCATCAACAGCGCAAGTATGATTGCGCTCAAGAGAGAGCGACCTGAAAGTCGTACCAACGATAGAGTGATGACATCCCGATCAGGGAACGGCCCACCGGCAACAAAGTGGATCTCAGCCGGGCGCATGATCAAACCACGATCCGACGATGATGTAAGCAGTGTACCCATAAGGTAGCACAAGGCCCAAAAAGGCACGGCTTGACCAAAGTCGGAGCTCTGTCCCGCACTTACAACTCGGGCGAATATGGCCAGGCCTATGAAACAGAGCATTAGCAGCATCAAAGCTGCATCGCGCCAGGAACGGCGCAACCGAACCCAACCACGCAGACCGCTGACCATGTCCAGCCAAACGAGTTTCCACAGGGCATGATGCATGGACTTATTGCTTGGCTTCTAGAATTGATTCAGCCACATGACGAATACGTTTGAGCATGCCTTCCAGTCCGTTACGTCGCTGAGTTGAAACAAAATGTTGCAATCCAATTGCTCTAAAGAATTGCTGTACGTCGAATTCCAGAACTTGTTTGACGGGCTGACCGGAAAACAGCTTTTTAAGGACGGCGATCAATCCACGAACCACTTGTGCATTTGAGTCGGCTGTGAACTCAAAAATCTGCCTTTGCTGGGGATTGGCGCGCCCAATGACGTAGACTTCGCTCATACAGCCAGGCACAGATGTCGTTACGAGCTTCAATTGCTCAAAACAGTTTGGGAGATCCTGTCCCAATTCCAGCAATAGTTCCGTCTTGCTTTCGTTGTCATCAAACAACAAGAATTCTTCAATCAATTCCTGTGCTACTGCGCTGGGTGAATCTCCTGCGGCGATTCCAAACGATTCTTCTAGGTTCTGCGCATCGCAGTTTGTAGTGGGTACAGCAGTCAATCGTGCACGGGCAGTACTGATGAATTCCGTCAACACTTCTGTAACTCGGTCAATTTCAGCGTGGGTGTTATACATTGCAAAAGATATACGGCAGGTGCCTGCGACACCCAGTCTGTGCATCAAAGGCATGCAGCAGTGATGACCAGTACGAATAGCGATTCCCTGTTCACTCAATGCAATCGCGATATCCAAGGCAGCCATTGGTGGTTCATCGATGACGAAACTTATGATGGCTTCCTTGGGAAAAGAATTTCCCAGAATCCGCAGACCGGGAACTGCTTCGAGTTTCTTTGTGGCGTATTCCAGCAGTGAACTTTCGTGAGCTTCGATGGCAGCAAACCCTATACTGCTCACATAATCGATTGCCGCACCCAAACCGATTGCCCCCGCAATATCGGGCGTTCCGGCTTCGAACTTGTTAGGAAGCTCGGCAAATGTCGTGCCTGTGAGCGTGACCGATTCGATCATATCACCGCCACCTTGATATGGGGGCATTGAAGCCAACAGTTCGCGTCTACCCCACAAGATTCCGATGCCCGTAGGACCATAGAGTTTGTGGCCACTGAAAACTAGGAAATCGCAGTCCAGATTGCTTACAGATACGGGGAAGTGTGCCACTGCCTGAGCCGCGTCCAGCAGTACCAGTGCTCCGACCTTATGCGCTAGATCAATAATAGGATGAAGGTCGTGAATGCCACCCAGTGCATTACTGACCATCTGCAGAGCAACGATACGAGTACGGTCCGATATGAATTGTTCCAAGTTCGTCAGGTCCAGTTGACCATTGGTGGCCATTGGCAAGTACTTTAATTCTGCTCCAACTTTCTTGGCCAACAACTGCCATGGAACAATATTTGAGTGGTGTTCAAGTTCGCTGAGGAGTATCACATCTCCACTAGCGACATTTTCCTCACCCCAACAGCGAGCTACAAGATTAACTCCCTCCGTGGTGCCACGCGTAAAAATGCACTCCTCGACAAACGGTGCGCTGATAAATTTCGCTACCTTGGTCCTGGCGAGTTCGTATGCGTCGGTAGCCCGCTGACTGAGTTCGTAAACTCCGCGATGGATGTTCGAATTATAGTTTGAGTAGAAATCGACTACTGCATCGATAACCATTTTCGGTTTTTGCGTAGTGGCGGCATTATCGAGGTATATGAGCGGTTGTGCATTCATCTGTGTGCGCAGGATTGGGAAATCTGACCGCACACGTACGCCCAAAGAGTCCGACTTTAGATCGGCCATCTGAAATTCTGAAGTCATAAGGAGAGCATATTCTTGCTATGCGCGTAACGAGCACGCAGCTAGATGTCGTTGATAACAGTCGTTTTGGGGACCATGCTGTCCGAAGTTGCTCGACTGCTCGAAACCATTTTAAGGTAATTTCACCAACCTAAAAGCGCCCTTGGGTGAGAAAGTGTGGTAACACTTCGGCGGGCCAACTAAGAGGCATCCCCGGTCCAAGTCAGATGGAACAAGTTTTGGATTTCACGATCGCTCAGAGCCCTGGAAAACATGATGAATTCATCGATAAGGCCACTGAAGTTTCGTACCGGCTCGCGCGGTTGGCCAACCTTGGGTGTCCAGTTTCCAAGTTCCAATTCACCGACTCGGATAAAGCTGCTATGTGGATCGTTGTGTTTCTGAACGGAGCCCTCGGCTATGCATTGGCCGTCGACAAATTGACGGAACACTCCCTGCTGTGCATCCCAGACGATTGCCAAGTGCAGCCATTTGCCAAATTGCTCACGTCGAAAGATTGGCTCACTTCGATAATCTTCGACATAGCCCCAGCCGGGATGTGGACGGCGTCCTACTCGCATGCGACCGGCAGGGTCGTTATTGGTCAGAGAAATCTGCCATTGCATTTCGCCGACGACCGCATCTCCAGACATGAGAATGGAATTAAAGGCATGTTCCAAGGCATCCAATCTCACGGAGGCGACCAATGTCACCTGTTCAAATTGTCCCTGTACCTCAAATCGAACTCGATCGGTAAGGTTCTTGAAATCCAGCGCTTGCTTGCCGATCCACCGTCCTTCTGTCCAATTGCAGCCAATTATAGTTCCATCTAGATTTCGACTGGCAAATTCTTTTCTATTCCTTAGCACAGTATCTGTATCGGGATCTTGTTGAAAATCAAAGTGAACGAGACATTGTTCGTCCATCTGTAGGGCAGCTGATTGTTTTTGCCATGCGTTAAAAGACTTTTCTGCTTGACGCTTGATTCGCGCTGTAGCCACGGCAGCGGACGGAAACAGTTTCATTTCAGGTGTACCAATGGTCCGCACGGTGCCAGGTTGATCCACGCTAACGGATTGGCCTTCGGCTAGGTTATGCGTTTCCATGGGGGTATCCGTAGTGATTAGTTCGACATGCCCTTCAAGTACGTGTACTTCGGCAGGTTGATTTCGTTGTATGTTGAGTGCGAAAGAGGTTCCGCGATCGACGACATTAACAACAGGTGTGTGTACGGTGAAGCCATGTGCTGGTGGCGGCACGTCTACACGCAATCGGCCCTGTTCACAGCGCACTTCCATGGCACTAATTAACTCAAGGCGAGCTGGACCATCGACGACGATCAATGCGCCACGATTAGTCTGAAGCTCTAGTAACCCTTTATCGAAGGCCAGCGTACCTGCCGCCAACGGTTCACCGGCAGAGGGGTGAAGACGCATCTCAGAGGACCAAGTCACATCGATGACTTTGCGAAGCACGGCGATCCATTCGTCACTCGCGATCAAGGAATCCTGCGAGTTCGGATTGGGTTCGGTGGCAGTTTTCTCTTGTAACTGTGGAGCGATTGTATCTGACGCGTACTGGTTGCCGTCAATGTTTGTAGTAAGGCCAAGTGGATTGTCAACTGCTGACTGGCTGGCAAGAGGCCGAGCCGTGGTTTGATTACGTGACGTCCAGAGGAGGGCACCACCAACCCCCAGTCCAATTAGAACTGCAGCGGTCAACCAAGCAACATACGGACAAGCGACTTGCCAGCGGCTAAATTCGGTGGTTGAAATGGCTGGTGTTGGGGATACTGGAGGCAAAATGCAAACGGATTGATTCGGATTAATTTCTACAAATTCGCCATGCAGACGCTCCCCCCAGCTCTCTTTGCCAATCTGTCGTAGTTCCGAATTCAGCCGAGTGACCTGCCAAAACCTGTTTCTTGCTTGAGGCCAGGCAAGCAGTAGTTGTTCCAGCTCCGCAACCTCGACTGCACTAAGTGCTTCGTCAACATACAGTGCAAGCAATCGATCTAATCGTTCAGTATTCATTGGCGTGTCAAATTGGTTACGTGCAGGCAAGGCATCCAATCAACCTGGTGACTGCAATTGCGAGCGGATGCACTGTTCCAAAATATTTCTAGCACGGGAGAGAATTACGTACACGCTATCCACTGACCAGCCTAACCGTTGGGCAATTTCCCCGGCTTGATGAGCCTGCGCGTAGCGTAACTCGACAACTCTTTGCGTATGTGGCGACAGTTTCGAAATGCAGCTTTTAAGAGCGATAAGTCTCTCGTACTGGTGCTCCGAGTCCAGAAGTGGTTGTGATGCGCAAATGGCGTCAATTACTTCAGGGGCAAGCGTTTGTGCGCATCGGCCATGTTTTCTACAATCTTCCAAAACTTTATAGCGAGCGATACGACAGACCCAAGCGACAAAATTGGTGCCATGCGCATAGTCGTCCGCTTTGCGCGACACGGTCAAGAATGTTTCTTGAAAAACATCGTCTGTGCGAGGCATATTTGGGAGCAAGCTCAGAATAAACCCACGGATTTCAGACGAGTGTTGAAGGAACAGAGCATGCACTCGTTCTCGATGTGAGAGTGCCTCATCCTGCATCGCGTTTTCTCCGCAATGGGCGCACTGACGAAACCATGGCAATGAAGGAGGCTGCCATCAGGATCTTCATTCTCAATCGCGCGTGGAGCAGATGTTATGGATTGGAGGGAACTTCGAAGTCCAGGTTCGAATCTTGTTTGGGCAAGTCTTGAAGAACCGTGTACGGTTTGAATAACGGAGTAGGCAAACGGATTTCCACGCTCCCGCCTTCCTGCTGATTTTCGATTTTGCCGTTCATACCACTGATTGTGATCTTATGTGGTCCACCGATAACACCTCGGCCTGAGCGCGTATCGTATTTGCCATCCAGTATTTTACAACTTCCTGGCGCTCCTTCATTGCCCTGTGAACTGTCCGGTTCGAATACCAACATTCCTTCTGGGATCGGTTGCCCCTTGTAGGTTACGGTACCAGTCAACTGGTACTCCCGTTCTCCGCACCCTACTAAAGTTGCCAAGCTGATACATAGACAGACCGCTAGTTTGATCTTACAAAAAATGGGGAACTCCTTGTTTTCTAGGTATCGAGTTTTTTGTTGATACACAGCGCTTTCACTGATGCCGAAGCTTTTGTTATCAGCGAGGATGAATATCCACCTCTAAACCAAACCAACACTCCCATGAGGAAGTGCTGGTATTCGGTCATTAAAAGGGGAGAAAACTATTCGTAACTAGGGGCTGCTTCGCCACCTCGGGCGCTACCTAGGGCCCGGTAAGTATCCATGCTGATGTTGTCCGAGATAAAGTGTACCGAACCATCACCGAATACAAATTGAGCTCCGCCTACGTGCATGCTTCCAAATGACGCGTCGTTCCATTCCAGTGAGAATTTGGAGTTAATGGGGTAAGTGACGTTTTTGCTTAAATATACAAGCGTCCCACGGCTGTCTGCATAAAAACCTCGAGTCCAAGGTCGCCAGAAGCTGTAACCTTTCCAAGAAAACTCACCAGTCATGAACGTGTTAGAGGTGCCATCTGTCATGTTGGCAATCGGGTTTTTGAGCGCCACAAACCTACCGTTGGATACAGTCCGATGGGCACCAAAGGCACCATTGGTGCACACAGGACCAAATCCCGTGGTTCCCACTGTTCCAAGGTAGTCATAGGGTTGTCCGTTAACTGAATTGGTGCCAAAGCTGCCCAGCACAGTATGGTAGTGCCCAGTACGAATATCGGACTCATTAATCAAGAGGTTGGAGGCTGTCGTGTTAAACACTGAAAACAGCGTATCATCGGTCGCACTTGGGCATTGGTACGAAGGAATAACGACGCCTTTGACTGTAGCGGTTCGGTTGAAGGTCGGATCGCCATTGGGTCGCTGCCAATTACCAGCTCGGAAATCAAACTTCGCGAACAAGTTATTCTGCTCAATAAACGGTAGGATCATAACGGCCCATGACATTTGATTGGTGTCAATGCCTGCCGGAGGAAATGCTTTGAAAGCGCTTTCATAGTTGTGTAAGGCTAGTCCCAACTGCTTCAGGTTGTTGGAACACTGCATGCGGCGAGCCGCTTCGCGAGCCGCTTGAACGGCCGGTAGCAGTAGGCCGACCAGAATGCCAATGATGGCGATGACCACTAGTAACTCGACTAGCGTGAACCCATTCCGCGTTTTTGTTCGCATCGACGTCACTCCAAAAAGGAAAGATAAAAAGGTATAAGAGGTTAACTGGCACCCGCGGCACCCGGAAAGCTTCCACTGATGCGGGATGAATTGTTACTTCCAAGATGCGACTTCAAGGGGTTCAAAATGTACCCGCTTGTTATGGCGGAGTTTGACTAAATCTAAACCAAAAAGTACAGGGAAAATTGCCCAATTACCAATTTTTTAAGGTAGGACACGGCAGGGCCACACTTTTTTCACGCTGAACAGGATTGGCTCTCCCCTGGCTACCACTACAGCCTCGCTCCTCGTAAATGCTCGGACCGGTGAGATCCAGGCCAAGAAAACGCCGGATCTCAGACTTTAACACGGTCCTGAAGGGCTACCAGTCTGTCGAAAAAAGTCCACCGAAAAACACATAGCCTTCAAATTCTCAAATTTGGGTCGAGAGCAACATCCTCGTATGTTAACGAATTGGCACCCCATCACTTCTCTAGATTTGGATTACAATTTGTTAATCTTTGGTGGTTGGGTGGGAACAGCAAGGTTCGTCGTGGATGTGTCCAGAATTGCTCGACTAGATTAGTTCAGAAAGTGGATGTTCGTGACATTAAGATTATGTAGAAAGTAAGTTAGCGTCATGCGCACCAGTTTTTTTCTTTGTTGTTTTCTATCCTGCCACGTGGTCTTGTAACTACGTACTGACGGCTAAAACCTAATCACATGGATTTTAACGCTGGCTAGGTTGGCCTACTCCGATTCTCCATCCAATTTCCCGACCCACCATTGGGAGGCTCTACCGAATATGGCTATTCAACGCAGTTTGCTTTGTGGGCGAACCACCGTTTATTGCGGACTTTTGTGCTTATTCCTGATTCCCATCTCAGTTGTTCGAGCTCAATTGGGTACGCGAAGAGTGGAATGTGATGTTGTCGTATACGGGGGCACGTCTGGAGGAGTTATTGCGGCGGTCCAAGCCAAACGCATGGGGCATTCGGTTTGTCTGGTGTGTCCAGACAAACATTTGGGAGGGCTGAGTAGTGGCGGCCTAGGTTGGACTGATTCAGGCAATAAGGCTGTGATAGGAGGACTAGCTCGCGAGTTTTACCACCGTGTCTGGCAACACTACCAGAAACCCGAAGCATGGAGGTGGCAGGCTTCGAGCGACTATGGAAATAAGGGACAGGGCACTCCTGCCATGGATGGGGAGCAACGAACCATGTGGATATTCGAACCTCATGTGGCTGAGGCCGTATTTGATGGTTTGGTCGCGGACTACGGAATTGATGTGTATCGTGACGAGTGGTTGGATCGGGAAGCTGGGGTATCCAAAACCGGATCTGATATTGTTTCGATCCGAACTCTAGGTGGTCTATCGGTTTTCGGCAAAGTGTTTATCGATGCGACGTACGAAGGTGATTTGATGGCCGCGGCCGGCGTCGACTATCACATAGGACGTGAGTCCAGCTCTCAATACGATGAACAATGGAACGGAGTGCAGGTCGGAGTGCTACATCACGGCCACCATTTCGGAGCAGTAGCGAAGCCGATTAGTCCGTATGTAATTCCCGGCGATCCAGCGAGTGGACTATTGCCGCGTATCAGCCCTGATCCACCCGGAGACTATGGGGCGGCCGATGACAGAGTCCAGGCCTACTGCTTTCGGATGTGCTTGACCGATGATGATCGAAATCGAGTTCCCTTTCCAAAGCCATCGGGCTACGACCCCAGCCAATATGAACTTTTGGTTCGAGTATTGGAAGCAGGTTGGCGAGAAGGATTTCAAAAGTTTGATCCGATTCCAAATCACAAAACGGATACAAACAATCATGGGCCATTCAGTACAGACAATATTGGATACAACTACGATTATCCAGAAGCCAGTTACGCGCGACGCAAAGAGATCATCGCAGAGCATGAACAGTACCAACAAGGGTTGATGTATTTTCTTGCAAACGAACCTCGTGTGCCTGCTGACGTTCGCGAAAAATTTGCCCAGTGGGGGTTGGCTGGCGACGAATTTGTAGACAACAGGAATTGGCCTCATCAGATTTATGTTCGCGAAGCCCGCCGCATGATTGGTCAGTTTGTCATGACCGAGAATGAATTGCTCAAACGCCGTCCCACTCCAGAGTCCATTGGCATGGGCTCCTATACGATGGACTCCCACAATGTGCAGCGATACGTAACGCCAGAGGGCTACGTTCAGAACGAAGGTGACATCGGTGTTAGCACTCGCGGTCCCTACGCGATCGCCATGGGATCGATCGTGCCGCAGCGCCAGCAATGTACCAACCTACTGGTTCCAGTTTGCTTATCCAGCTCGCACATTGCATTTGGATCCATTCGCATGGAACCTGTGTTCATGATACTTGGTCAATCTGCCGCTACTATGGCGTCTTTGGCGATAGCCGGCAAGGTTCCTGTTCAGGAAATAACCTATGCCCAGTTACGTCCCAAGTTAATGGCGGATGGGCAGGTTTTGGAATTTACCGACGACACTCCACCAGGAAAAGGAAGTGTTAGTTTGCAGTCTTTGCCGGGAATTGTTCTCGATGATAGTGCTGCCAGCTTGGTTGGAAGTTGGGGGGATAGCACTTCGTCTGGTAGCTTTGTAGGCCGAGTCTACTTGCATGACGCGGGGGATGGCAATGGTCGCACGTCGGCTATTTTTTCTACCAGCTTGCCTACAGGAAACTACGAAGTAAGGCTAGCCTATTCTCACCATGCGAATCGCGCGAGCAATGTGCCAGTTAAGATTGAGTTCTCAGGTGGAAAAAAGGAAGTGATCGTCAATCAAAAAAAAGTGCCACCGTTGAATGATCTGTTTATCTCCTTAGGAGAGTTCCCCTTTGAAGTGTCCCAACCGGCCAAAGTATCTATCTCTAATTCAAACGCCGATGGCTATGTCATTGTAGATGCGGTTCAATTTCTAAAAAAATAATCTACGGATAATGTAGAGGAAATGAATTGATGTCGTGCCTAAACAATTGCTGTGCGACTTGTTTTGGTTTCCGACCGTTTTGGCGCTGGTCGGTGAAAGCTACTGGTTTATATATATTTTGTATGGTTGTTTCACTCGGTTCGGTAAACATATTGAGGGCTCAGGGCGATCGATCGGACAATGTGCCTTTGAGCAAGGAACCTCAAGTGGTTCCGTACGATCTCGTATCAATTTCCGAGGATGTTGCTACACCGCCAGCCCTGTCAAACGAAGCTCTCGCCCCGGGTGTGCGTTTCAAACAACAACTCCCTGGCTACGAAAATACAGACATTTATCATGTCGTCTACTTGCCCGCGGATTGGCGACCCGGAAAGACATTTCCCGTGATAGTTGAGTATGCCGGCAACACCCCGCGCAATCATCTGGACAAGACAATTGGTCGACCAGAAGGGTGCATGTTAGGGTTTGGCCTCACAAAGGGAATAGGTACTATTTGGGTCTGCATGCCTTACATTGCTCAGGACGCTCGTTCGTACCAGCTTCAGTGGTGGGGAGACGTCGAGCGGACGGTTGAGTATTGCAAAAGTGTGGTGCCAGAAGTTTGTAGAGAGTTTGGCGGAGATCCACGGCGAGTTGTGTTAGCTGGTTTTTCGCGTGGCTCCATCGCCTGCAATTATCTTGGGCTCCACGACGATGAAATCGCCCAACTATGGTGTGGATTTCTTTGTCATAGTCATTATGACGGGATCCGAACATGGGGCTATGCTAATGATGATCGAGAGTCAGCCGCACGTCGACTACAACGGCTCGGAGATAGGTCCCAGTGGATAAGTCATGAGCAGGCTTCCAGCACATCCGTGGCGGAAGTTAGGGATTTTGTGTTAGGTGTCGTGCCGAACGGGAATTTTCAATTTGTATCGTTGCCGTTTACGAACCATTCACCGCGCTGGGTATATCGCGATATTCCCGAGCGAGAAGCTGTACTTGCTTGGTACAATCAAGTAATTGGGGCCAGCGGTTCGCAAGCTAGCGACAATTAGGACTACTGCGTAAAGTTTTGACATTTATCCGTTTATCCTGAGTGACTTGAACAAATGGCAAGACCCAAGTCATGCCTTGGTATTGGCGGCGAACCAAACGAATTTGATGTTGATCAGGTCAAAAAAGTGATCGAGACGACCAATAGGTCAGACATGCACAAGAAACGAGCTAATAAAGCGTTCCTCTGTTCGTTCGAGCCATGGTGCTACGGAGGTCGGTATTTTCTATTGAATTGTTTCTTGGCAATGACGTTCTTGGCCACGCCGGTTCGCTCTCAAGAGTTGCGCAATGCACAGACGCTGGTTGTGGCTGAGCAGGATTCGGCCGATTTCTTTGAGCAACACATTCGTCCAGCACTCATCGAACACTGCTATGCTTGCCACGCCATCGACACCGAAGCAAACGGAGGATTGGTGCTCGATTCACCTGGTGGATGGCAGGCAGGTGGAGAATCTGGACCGGTCATCGAAGCTGGAAAACCCGAAGGGAGTCGGTTGTTACTAGCTATGACTTATCAAGATCCCGATCTTCAGATGCCACCCGACGGCAAGTTGCCGCAGGAAATCATCACCGCATTTCGAGATTGGATCGCAGCAGGTGCAGTCGACCCTAGGCCTGAGATGGAACCCTCGATTGCAATCTCCGGATTGCCAGTCGATGAAGCAGAGAAGCATTGGGCTTACCGCCCCTTGCTCAGACCTCGGACGCCGGCAGGTGAGACAGCAAGTACTTCTTTGATCGATAAATTCATTGATATCGAATTGGCAGCCAAAGGTTTGCAGGGGGCACCGCCAGCGGACTCGGGGGTATTAATTCGACGACTGTATTTTGATCTACTTGGATTGCCTCCACCGCCAGAGGTGGCCGCTTTGCATCAGCTCGATACGGAAACCGAATATTTACATCTCGTCGATTCGTTACTCAGCTCACCACATTTTGGAGAACATTTCGCGCGCAAGTGGATGGATGTTGTGCGATATGCAGAATCGATTACTCTGCGTGGTTTTGTTTTGCCCGAAGCCTGGAGATATCGGGACTACTTAGTGCAGGCATATGCGGAGGATCGTCCCTTTGACCAGATGATCCGAGAACAAATCGCCGGAGATCTGCTGGAGCACTCGGACTTGCGCGAAAGGCAGATGCAGTTGGTGGCGACATCGTTTTTGGCCATGGGAAACAATAATCTTGAACAACAGGATAAGCTCCAGTTAGAAATGGACTACTTGGATGAACAACTGGAAACAATTGGGCGTGCCTTCTTGGGGCAGACATTAGGATGTGCACGTTGCCACGACCACAAGTTCGATCCGATTCCCATGCGGGACTACTACGCACTGGCAGGTACGTTGCGATCGGCCGTGGCTCTAGAGCATGCAAACCTATCGATGTGGATTGAGCAACCACTACCACTTCCCGCATTACAGGAAGAAAGATTTGAAGCCCTAAACGTTGAACTACAGCAGATTTCTGTGCGAATCGACACGCTCAACAAAAATCAGCCCAATCTTGATAGCAAGCGCAACAAGCAGAAGTATGTAGCAATTGATGATCTGGCGGGCACAGTAGTGGATGATTCTCAAGCCAAATTGGTTGGACACTGGAAAGACTCAAGTTCGGTAGGTCCAATCGTTGGTACTGGATATCGGCATGACGAAGATTCTGGAAAAGGAGCGGCAACGGCCACTTTCGAGCCTCTGGAATTGGCTCCAGGTTGGTATGACGTGCGGCTTTCGTATAGTGCGGCGAGCAATCGTGCTAGTAACGTGCGCGTTGTGGTGTTCAGCGCAGATGGTCAAAATGAAGTGGAGGTCAACCAGCAGCAGCCGCCCGATATTGATGGACTCTGGAAGTCGTTAGGGAAATATCGCTTTGAAGACAATAGTCAAGCGTTTGTATTGGTATCCAACGCAGATTCGAATGGGCATGTTATTGTTGATGCGGTACAGTTTTTACCTCTCAATGGGCCTTCTGAACTTCAATTCGTAGACACGGACAATAATGCCGATAGTGAAGCGGTAGACGTCAGGGCTGCTCTGGCAGACGAATTAAAACAACTGGAGAAGCGCAAGCAACAATTGGAAGCCCAATTGGAGGCACGTCCGCGTTTTCTAACGGTAGTTGAGAAATTACCTCCAGTAGATGTGCCGATTCATATTCGTGGTGATGTACACAATCTAGGTTCCCCGGTGCCTCGAGGGTTTTTGACTGCACTTCGCATGCCGGAGGCTACTACCAAAATCTCAGAATCTTCTAGCGGACGACGCGAATTAGCAGAGTGGTTAAGCTCCGAGCACAATCCCTTGACAGCTAGAGTCTATGCCAATCGTGTCTGGAGTTGGTTGATGGGGCAAGGGTTGGTCTCGACTCCCAATAACTTGGGTACAACAGGGGCAAGTCCTAGTCATCCAGAGTTGCTGGATTGGCTGGCGGCAGAACTAATTGACAGCGGCTGGTCTACCAAACATTTGGTGCGTTTGATTGTTTGTTCGGAGGCTTATCGAAGGCGATTATTGAACAACTCCGCTGCGGAGCAAATCGACCCGGGCAATCAGCTCTACTGGAAAGGACAAAGCCGGCGGCTTTCGCCAGAGGCAATGCGGGACGCCATGCTGCAAATCAGCGGCGAATTGGACATGACCTTTGGAGGTTCTCTGATTCGAGCAGGTACCAAAGCTGACTATGACTATCAACATGCCACCACGCGTCGTAGCATATATCATCCGGTGTTCCGAAACTCGTTACCCGAGTTATTTGAAGCGTTCGATTTTGCGGATCCGAGCGTTTCCATAGGATCAAGGTCGCGTAGTACGGTGGCTACTCAACCTTTGTCTTTACTGAATCATCCGTGGGTAGCGGCTAGAGCCAAATCAATGGTAGGTAGAATTCGAAGCGGCGATCACGATCCAACTTCGCAGGAATTGATCAATTCTATTTTTGAAGCCTGCTATGCCCGTTTGCCAAGTGATGACGAACTTTTGAATTGCCTCGAGTTTCTCAATGCTTCTCAAACTGATGAAGAAGTTGAACGCTTGGAGCTCTTAATTCATTCACTATTTGCGGCGCTCGATTTTCGTTACCTTGAATAGAGAAGTTTCATGTTCGGTACTCCGTTGAATCGTAGAAAGTGGTTGCAACAATCTGCCTGTGGATTTGGTTCGTTAGCCGCCTCGGCGATGTTAAATGATCAGGCCGTATTTGCCTCGAATCAGGTTTTGCATCACCGAGCACATGCCAAGCGAATTATATTCCTGTTTATGCAGGGTGGAGTGAGTCAGGTTGATTCGTTTGATTACAAACCAATCTTAGCGAAACGCCACGGAGATAAACTCCCTTTTGATGACGCGCGGCAATTGGCTAAAACCGGCAAGCGAACCGAACATCATCTCATGCAGTCGCCCTGGCAATTTCGGCAATATGGATCTTGTGGGCAGTGGGTCTCAGATCTGTTTCCTGAAACAGCCCAACATGTAGATGACCTATGCATGATTCACGGAATGCATACCGAGGGTGTAGCACACGGTCCAGCAACTCTATTTCTACATTGTGGCGCTACAAATTTTATTCGACCATCCATGGGATCCTGGGTTTACTATGGCTTGGGAGCGGAGAATGAGAATCTGCCGGGCTTCGTATCCATCGCTCCCAGTATTGGAAACGGAGGCCCGCGGAACTACGGCAGCGCATTCCTACCGCCACAATTCCAAGGTACCAGAGTCGGTAGTTTAACGGCGCCTCAACTTTCTATCGACAATCTCGGCCGTAGTGATTTGCCCCGTCAAACCCAAATGCAACAGGTTGATTTTGTCAATCGACTGAATAGGCAACAATTAGACAGACGCGCTATAAGTGATGAGGAACTGGAAGCTACAATTGCATCACACGAACTGGCGTGGCGCATGCAGCAGTTTGCTCCGGAAGTTCTGGATCTCGAAAGAGAATCGGCTCATACGTTGCAAGCGTACGGCATCGACGATCCAAAAACTCGCGCGTATGGGCAACGATGCCTGTTGGCGCGTCGATTGTGCGAAGCCGGCGTGCGATTTATTCAGGTGACCCATGGTGATAACTCGGCCAATCCAGCTTGGGATCAACATTCAAACATTCCCAAGCATGCGGATCATGCGGCGGCGGTGGATAAACCGATCGCAGCGTTGCTCTCGGATTTGAAACAACGAGGTCTGCTGGATGAAACCATTGTTTGGTGGGGGAGTGAATTTGGTAGAACTCCCTACTCTCAAGAAAATGGAACCGGACGCGATCATAATCCTCGCGGATTCACAGTCTGGTTAGCGGGTGGAGGTTTCAAGTCGGGTTTTCGTCACGGAGAGACCGACGAATTTGGTTTTCAAAGCATCAATGGACGAGTGCACATGCATGATCTTCATGCGACACTCTTGCATCAGCTGGGTTTAGATCACAAGCGGTTGGTGTTTGAGCATGCCGGAAGGCAGTTTCGTTTGACGGATATTCATGGACAAGTAATTCACGACGTCGTGAGCTAGGGGATCGTATATGCAGGCAAGTATTCGCGTTATCGTGTTGTGGCTTGTCGTGGGTTGCATTCTAGTTGTCCATTCACAGGCGGTGGAACCGGCAGCCAAGATGAAAATAGTCTTGGTAGCAGGCGAAATCACGAAAGTGGACAAGCTCGGTCACCACGACTACCCAGGTGGTATTGAGGCCCTGCGCGTACTCCTGTCAAGCATTCCCGATGTAGAGACGGTCTCTATTTTGGATGGTTGGCCGAAAGAAACTTCTCAGTTGGATCATGCAGCGTGCGTCGTGTTCTATACCGATGGAGGAGGAAAGCAGGCATTTCTGCAGTCGAGAGAGAGAATTGAGTCTTTGCAGCGGCTTGTGGATCAAGGCACCGGATTGGTCATGATTCATCAAGCTGTTGATTTTCCTGCCGAATTTGCGTTGCAAGCCAAATCTTGGATTGGAGGGATCTACCTGGCTGAGCATTCTGGAAGGGGACATTGGCCGAGCAAACATGTGGATTTCCCACGACATGAGGTTACGCGAGGTGTTAGCCCGTGGGAAATCAACGATGGTTGGCTCAATCAAATTGTGTTTGTAGATGGCCTTCAAGGAGTTGTACCTCTCGTGTGGTCAGGTAAACAATACGCGGGTAGTCGTGCGGGACTGGACAATGACATTGTGGCGTGGGCCTACGAGCGCCCTCGAGGTGGAAGGTCCTTTTGCTTTACCGGTTTGGATGCTCACTCGGCTTGGGCCATCCCAGGTGTACGGCAATTGGTGCTCAACGGCACTCTCTGGGCGGCAGGATCCCATATACCTGAATCAGGGGCTCCTTGCGAAATTGGCGA
This sequence comes from Planctomycetales bacterium, assembly GCA_020427005.1. Classification (GTDB taxonomy): domain Bacteria; phylum Planctomycetota; class Planctomycetia; order Pirellulales; family Pirellulaceae; genus Aureliella. Next base: position 137 of record JAGQOY010000049.1, on the reverse strand, counting down.
GCAAACTCTCCTCGACATGCAAACACCGCGAGAGGCAAAGCAGTCTGTTCAACCGTAGTCAGTTTGATCCAAGGGCAGACATCGATTAAGAGTAGCGTGTTAGGCGAGCGGCAGGAATAAACGTCCCAACCCGAAAC
>JAGQOY010000498.1 GCA_020427005.1 Planctomycetales bacterium | reverse complement strand
CGCACATTCTGTGCGAAATCGCAAGCCGCACGAAGGTCACTTTTCTTGACTCAAACCCCGGCCATGATTCGACTTAAAAGCTGCACGATCTCCCCAAGGGAAGGGAGTCCGTTTCGATGAGCGAGTACGATAGACTGGATGCTCGAACTGCCGCTGGAACTGGAACACAGTTTTCGAGAAGAACTCAGGAAGATCGAGGAGACCCGTAAAATGCCATACATTACTTCCGTCGAACGACTCGCCCGTGAAGAAGGACGTGAAGAAGGACGCGAAGAAGGGGAAGCCACGGCGCGTCAAATGATATTGCAGATTCTACAACGTCGTCTTGGCGAAGCACCGAAAACAATTCTTGAGCGCTTGGATCGGTGCAGCCTCGACCAACTCAACATACTGGTCAACCCCGCGCTTGATGCAGCAACGTGGGCGGAGTTCACAACATATTTGCCTGAATAGGTTGCAACACACGAAGGGCAGGGACTAACGGGATTGGGTCAACGCGGCTCAATCCCGTTTTTGATTTGGTGCTAGCCTGATGTAGTAGATGCTCGTGCTGCCAACTGT
>JAGQOY010000497.1 GCA_020427005.1 Planctomycetales bacterium | reverse complement strand
GGAGAGCGAATCGAGAATCGTAAGCTCGATATCGAGTTGGCCTTTCCAAAGTTCCTCGGGGCCACACTTCTCGATTGGCTTGCGAAACGAATTGATACGTTCACGTCCCGTGTGCCAGGCTCGGTCGCCCCGATCGATCGTGATCCCTTGGTTGACGAACCAAGCACGGATGATGTTTTTGGACTTGTTGATGCGACCGTCGAGCGTTTTGCGGTACTTGACCAGCGATCGGAATTCGCGATGAGTCGCAGTAGGCATATGGACTGGTTGTAGTTCCTCCGACGCAGCCATGCGAGCCAGTTTTCGCGCATCGTCCTTGTCGGTCTTGCGTTTGACGTTGGACCACTTCCAGGCTTCTTCATTGGTGGAGCAGACGATGGTCTTAATCTTCAGGGACTCCGCCAGATCGTGGACCCAGCCGGAGGGCCCACAGGCTTCCATGACGAGCAAATCGATTTTATGGTTCTTGAGAACAGTTTCGAGATAGCTACGAGTGGTCTCGGCATTGAGAAACATGTGTTCTCGAGTTTCCGTATTGAAGAAGCAGCACATCGTGTTGAA
>JAGQOY010000496.1 GCA_020427005.1 Planctomycetales bacterium | reverse complement strand
GCGATTCCTGGACCCGCCACTTTCGAAGTTTGAAGTTGGAAGGGTGAAGTTTGAAACAAATGACGCGAAGCTATTTCACACTTCACCCTTCTAACTTCACACTTCATTTGGTTTGTAAGTGTTCCGGTAGCACGCGTTCTTGGTCCGAACGAAGATCGAGTTCGATTCTCGAACGAACCTCTCAAGAAGGCTAAAGGTATTAGGCTTTAGGCTGAAGGTTTTGACGCATTTCCTTTGGCCTTAAGCCTTAAGTCTTAAGCCTTCCCTGGAAGGTAGCCAGATACGGTTTGCTGGGCCGCACTGCTAACGCGGTTCTCGTACAGAGATGAGGGTTCGACTCCCTTGCCTTCCGCTCAATTACAGCTCGGTGGTGAAACGGACATCATTTCTCGCTTCTAACGAGAAGTCCCAGGTTCGATTCCTGGTCGGGCTTTTCACATCGGTTCGCAACAAAGAGGATGGCGCAGCGAGAGTCTGCTCCGTTTAGGCGTGCAAGCCGCTAGCATGAAAACAAATCGACTGCCGAGTTGGAGTACAGCATTATAAGCCGGATGTCGTGGGTTC
>JAGQOY010000495.1 GCA_020427005.1 Planctomycetales bacterium | reverse complement strand
GTCCCAACGTCAACTTTCGGCAGATGGGCACGTTGTCGCAAAATCGCTGAAATGTGGGCGGTTTTGGCGAGTTTCAGTGGGGATTGTCAATCTTCTGGTGGAACTAGATAATGGGCCGCTTCCATACGATAGTTCCTCGAGCGGTACACGCTTGATCTTATTTCGTACACTTCAGATTAGAGGGAGTTTCTACGATGGCTTTATTGCCTCTGCGAACCTTATTAGACCACGCGGCTGAAAATGGCTACGGTGTTGCGGCTTTTAACGTAAATAACATGGAACAGATTCAGGCCATTATGGAAGCGGCCAACGAGACTGATTCGCCGGTCATTATTCAAGCTTCTCGCGGCGCTCGATCTTATTCCCAAGACGCCTATCTGCGCCACTTGATGTTGGCGGCAGTGGAACTGTATCCGCACATTCCTGTGACCATGCATCAAGATCACGGCAATAGTGTGGAAACGTGCCAAAGTGCCATCGAAAATGGATTCACTTCGGTCATGATGGACGGTTCGTTGGAAGCAGATGGCAAGACGCCGGCCAGCTACGACTATAATGTGGACG